>DWYX01000018.1 GCA_019118465.1 Candidatus Limosilactobacillus faecipullorum
ATTGAAACTCTTGGGAAGCGAACAGACTTATGCTCGTAGTTTGGTGGGATTGCAAGCACAGATCGAGGCACTTGTCATGACGAATAATCTAGCAAAATTTGGAATGTTACAAACTAGCAATTGACGTACTGTAATGTAACTATTTTATCTAGTTTGTTAACATTTGTAAAACTTCATCGCTAATTAGCGATGAAGTAGCGTTACAAGGAAAAAATAATTTAACGGACTCAAATCCTGTGTCTTCTTTTTACGTTTTCTATTACCATCTTGCCAACCTCTATAAAAGATGATAGACTATAGTAGTTAACCTTATGGAGAGTTGGCAGAGTGGTAATGCACCGGACTCGAAATCCGGCGAACCCATGTTGAATGGGCGCGCAGGTTCAAATCCTGTACTCTCCTTTATAAAAAAATTGAAAAGTCACCTAAATGTTGGTCTACAATGTTTAGGTGACTTTTATTTTTGACTCAAATTTATTTTATTACCTACCAGAAAAGGGAGACTTGAAGATAACTCCAAATCTCCCTCTTAATTACTTTTGCATTTGCTTTGAAACCCAAATCGAAACAGCGACCGCTAATCCTAATGGTAGCAAAGCCGAATATTGCATATGACAAACTTCAAAAATCATAAATAAGGCCATCAATGGGGCTTGTTGTGAAGCAGCTAATAATGAGACGGCACCTAAAACGGCACATTGGGCCAAAGTCAAACCAGGAACAATTGTCATATAAACAACCCCTAGTAAAACTCCAGTACATGCCCCAATTGCAATTGATGGAGTCAGTGTACCACCATATCCGCCACCCTTAATGGTTAAGAGGGTAACAATTGCTTTGGCAAAAAAGCCAAAGACGAGCCACAAAAGGGCACCATTCAAGTCAGTTGAACTAGTCGTATTCATCGCTAATTGGGCTAATCCCCGGCCGTTTCCACATACTGCTGGGAAAAACATTGCAACTAACCCAGTCAAAAGACCAACCAGACTAAATTGCCAAAGGATTGCTTTTCGCTTTGCCCGATATTGACCAGCAAGCTTAATAAACCGCTTGAAGACCGTTCCCAAGAAACCGTTAACGATTCCTAAGAAAATTGCTAACGGGATCACTACTAATCCGTAGTAGCGATTTCCAGTTAAGTAGTAAGGAACAAACCCCTTGGTAATTGCCCCAACCATCGTTGCAATTGACGACATGGTTACACTAACGGCAACCGAGCGGGCATTGATCTTTTTGTAGAGTAATTCGAGGCAGAACATGGTCCCAGTAATCGGTGAAATATAAACTCCTGCAAAACCAGCCCCAGCCGCAGCCGCAATCAGTAATCGCCGATCTTCGGGGGCAATTGACCAACCATGCCGATTAAAGAAACGACTTAAGTTGTCTGCAATCATCGCTCCAGCTTGCCGTGGTGCTAATTCCCGACCGATGGAACCCCCGGTACTAACGTAGAAAATTTGGGTAATGACGTGGATCGCCGTCCGAAAGATTGGCATCCGTTTTCCTTTAATTGAATCATTAATCCCAACCGGTTCCCAATTTCTTTGTAAGAAATACCATATGGTAGCACTAATGATTCCACCAATAATCAGCGAAACTAAACGTCGACTAGGTAAAGCATTTACCGCCACCGGCATCTTATTATTTTCAACAAAACCTAAAAAAAGGTGCTCCACCGTGTCCAGTAGCACCCCTAATAGCATTGATGAACAACCAACAATTAAACCCAAGCAAACTGTAATCACCGCCAAATTAACATCTTGGCAACGACTTGTTTCATTTTTCATAATCAAATCAGTATCCTTCAAAAAAATTTCGCCTTTTATTTTAGCACTAAATTTTTAATGAACACTAGAACTTAGTTAAAAATTAATTTTACAAACCCTTCCAAACCAGTTTGATCAGCTTCGTTAAAACGGTTAAGTTTGGGACTATCAATATCAAGGACGCCCCAAAGCTGCCCTTCCTTGAAGACTGGAACAACAATCTCAGAATTAGATGCCGTATCACAAGCAATATGACCAGCAAACTCGTGAACATTTGGTACAACGATTGTCTTTTCTTGTTGGACAACCGTTCCGCAAACCCCGTTACCAAGTTTAATATGGACACATGCCACTTGCCCTTGGAAAGGGGCAAGGATTAGCTCACCGTCTTTCATCCGGTAAAAACCAGCAAAGTTAACCTCATCCAAAGTATTAAACAAGAGTGCCGCCAAATTAGCCGTAATCGCTACCCAATCGTCTTCTCCCTCAATTAAAGCCTGCGCTTGCCCTTGCAATAAATCATAATCAGCATTTACCATTTTTCTCACCTCATAAGCATTTTATCAAAAAAGAAAAAAGGATGGAAAGAAACTTAGATTTCTTTCTATCGCCTTTTCATCTTTGAATGTTACTTAGGAACTGCGGTCGAAACAGTACCAAGTGAACATTGCCTCCCTTTCTTCTACTTAGTCTTGTACGGTCTCACAAACGCCAAATATGTTGGCTAGTTCTCCAAACCACGGACTTAGAGGAAGAAGTTCGAACAAGAGAACGATTCTACGTTCTCCTTATCCCAATCAGACCGTCGAGAAGTTTTTCTCCCGACCTCTTACTTTGCTTTTTCCGCCGCCGTAACCAGTTGTTCCAACGTTTGGCTTCCAAAAATAACTGGACCGCCATTGATCATTGTTGCGGGAACACTCATTATTTGACGTTCTTCACGAAGTTCTTTAAAGTGAGCTAAATCAATCATTGTTGCCGTAATATTTGGATTAATTGAGGCCATCTTTTGGCAAGCCGCCACTACATCAGGACAGAAGTGACAAGCCAAAGAAACCCCAATTTCAATCTTAGTAGCTGGTAATTGCTTAATTCGATTAATCAAATCTGCGGCAACTTCCTGACCAGGACCAGCAACGTTGTATAAACCAAGAACTAATGAGTTTAATTCGTGACCTGTTGGCACCCCAGCGTATTGTAAACCGGTCTCTTGGCCGTCAACCACCAGCCTTAACTGTGGTGCATAATCAAGATCGGCTGGTGCATCAACAGTTGTTTCCGTTAAGTGACCATCCAAGCCTGCTAATTCTTGAACAAATGAAATTAATTCGTGGCTTAATTCATTCCCCGTTGACAAAACTTTGAGCGTAACCGGCTTTGTTAACCGGGCAAAAATCGGACTTAACTGACTAACTAGATCTGGTGCAAACCACTTACCCGTGTGCTTGGTTGCCCTTTCATTCACAACTGAGCTCGTTTTGCCCACCGACTTTGGTTTTGGCCGATTAATCGGAATGTTTAACCGCTTCTTTTGTGCACTTACATACTCTTCAGACTTCATCGCAGCCGTTGCCCCATCAGCGGCCGCCGTAATAATTTGCCGAAGCTTCTTATCAATGACATCACCAGCAGCGTAAACCCCTGGAAGCGCCGTTTCACCATTTCGACTTACCTTCAAGTAACCTTGTGGTGTTTTTTCCAAAGTTGCTGGCAATTCATCGGTTGCTGGTTTGGTCCCAACATAGACGAAGACACCAAAAGTCTGATCGCCATCGTCAACATGATAAACGGTTTCTTCCTTCGTCTCGTTATTAACGAGGGTCATTTCCGTTAAGTATTGGTCTCCCCGAACTTCTTTAATTTCGGTATGGTACTTAACGTCAACTTTGGGATTATCAAGGGCCCGAGCAGCCGTTAATGGTGGACATTGAAATTCACCTTCTCGAACTAAAACCGTCACATGCTTAGCATACCGGGTTAAGAAATCAGCTTCTTCAGCAGCTGCATAGCCACCCCCAACGACGAAGACTTCAAGCCCGGTAAAGAGCTCCCCATCACAAGTGGAACAGTAGGCAATCCCCCGACCGCGGAATTCGTCTTCACCAATAAAACCGGCATGCCGTGGACTAGCCCCAGTCGCAATAATAACGCTCCGGGTTTGGTATTGATGGCCACTTTCACCCGTTAAGATTTTAACATCCCCATCCAGATCAAACTTAACAATCCGGTCCTTCTTAATGGCCACCCCAAAATCTTGGGTCTGTTGTTGCATTTGATGCATTAACTTTGTCCCGTCAATTGCGGGCGTTGCGGGGTAATTATAAACCATCGCGGTGGTGGTAACTTGACCCCCAACCGTATCAGCTTCTAAAACTAAAGTATCCAGGGTTGCCCGACCAGCGTAAATGGCTGCTGATAGTCCGGCGGGACCAGCACCAATAATAATTAAGTCATAAATTCGATCGGCCATTTTTACGTCCCCTTTTTATTATAGCTTCCCAACTAAGTCAAGACTTGGCTTAATTGTGTCGTCGCCAGGTTTCCAGTTTGCTGGGCAAACGCGATCCCCATGTTCACGCACGAATTGAGCAGCTTGTAAGGTCCGCAAAATTTCATCAGCGGAACGACCAATTCCCATGTTGTTAATCGTGTATGATTGAATCTTTCCATCAGGATCAACGATGAAAACCCCACGGTAGGCTTGTCCAGCATCTTCATCTAAGACATCAAACATCCGTGCTAGCTTACCAGCTGGGTCGGCTAACATTGTGTATTGAATCCGGCCAATCTTGTCGGAAGTTTCGGCCCAAGCTTTGTGAACAAATTCAGTATCTTCAGAAACGGAATAAATTTCAGCATCTGCATCCTTAAAGGCTTGATAGTTATCTTGTAATGCTTCCAATTCAGTTGGGCAAACAAAGGAGAAATCGGCTGGGTAGAAGAAGAAGATACTCCACTTTCCTAATACATCAGCCTTTGAAACTTCGATCGTTTCCCCTGCTTGGTAGGCGTTTACCTTAAAGTCATCAATTTCACGATTCAAAAAGTTCATTATAATTTCCTCCTTGTTTAGAATCATTATTACTTACGGTTTTAATTTATCATTATTTCAAAACAATGTAAAGACCTTATCGGAAATGTTCACAAATATTGGTAAACTTACTAATTTTAAAATTTTAATTACCAAATAAAAAAGGCTCAGGCTGAAATATTATTCCTAGCCTAAACCATTTCAAAACTAAATTAAATCATTCAACTCTGCTTGGGTTGCTACAATCTTTGCTGGGTCAAGCCGATAATCAATCAAGCCCAACTTCAAGAGTAAATGCCAAGCATGCTTAAAGTAAGTTTGACGGTGAGTGTAATAACTTTGGAAAAGCAAGTTTTTAATTGCTAAAAATTCCTTATCAAGTTCGACCATTTTCGTGGTTGGCTCTAAAGTTTGGATCTTTTGCCATTGTTCATCATCCAAAACCACCAAGTGGGTCCACTTTAACCGGGCACTGATAACCAAAGCCCAATGGAGGACCAACGTGTAAGCTTGAAGTTGGTTAGACTTAACTGCCTTGCCAAAATGTAACTCATATTGATTATCACTAACTTGATAGAGATTACTTAAAGCTTGATCTAAATTGATCATGGCGTGTTGTAAATGAGCGCTGGGTCCAATCAAAAGATCCCGTTGCTCAAACATCTGATTATCTAAGTTAATTGAGGTTTGTAAAAGCTTAGTAACATTAAACATTAATCGGAAACCTCTTCATCATCATTAACTGCGCTCGCCGGCGCTTCCTCTTTAACCGGTTTTGCATCAGTTGCTGGAGTATGACGAACCACCCGTTCAGCTGCGACTGGCGCATAACTAAAATTAGTATCCATAATTGCGAGACTCGATCGGTTAATCAAGTACCAATCCCGAACTAATGGGTAGTGCAAAAGAACATCAAGGAAAGATAACTCTTCTTTTGGATCGCTGACCATAAAAAACCATTGCTTGCTGTAATCATTAGGGTCGTAGCAAAGTGACATGGCAATTTGATCACCCAATTTAAGCTTTGCCCCATTGTTCTTTGGCAAGCTTAAGAGTACCGTATCGGTTTCGGCCGTCTTTACAAAGAGCTTATCAATTACCGTTAACGATAATTCTGGCGCTGCTAACTTAAAGTGGGTATCGCTCTTGGTTGCCAAAATCCCTAAGTTAATCATGAAGTTCAACTTTGATTCCAATAAGTCCGCAAACGCAACTAGCGGTTTAATAATCCCTTGCAGTTCAAGGTCATTATGAGCACTAATTTCCTTCACAATTAGGAAATCAACCAAAGCTTGATTATTAAATTGGAGGCTTTGGTGAGCTAAATCAAGGTTGAAAAGCGGTTCGTGATCAGTTTGTTCACAGAAGAAGGCCCCGTCCTTCCCCCGCTTTTGTTCAAAACAGAAGGTATAGTTATTTTCAAAACTGGTTAACCGCATCGCTAACCGGCGATGAAGTGGATCAGGCTTAACTTCTAGACCTCCGACTCCTTCAAGTTCCAAAAGGCGATCCATGAAGAGTAAGTAGTAGTCTTCTGGCGCATAGTGATGAGGAAACTTAACATAGGCATCGGTTAAATCAAACTTAATTAAATCACTAGCAGAAGCCAAAAGTTGATCGGCATTATCCGTCGTTGCTAATTTATTAAGAAGTTGAACATACTGTTCCCCAAGCTTAAGGCCAGTCGCAAGCGAAGCCGTCAAACTTGTTACTTGATCAGTTGCAGTTGAAAGCATTTGCTTAGTCATGGGCAATCACCTGCTTCCCCCCATCAACCAAACTCTTTAAGTAGTTGGCGTACAAGTTATGATTTTGGACCTCAAAGTCCTCAAAACTATCAAAAGTATCTAAGATACTCTTCCGTTCATAGCTAAGGATAGTATTTTCCTTGGAAAGTTCCAGAACAGCATGATTATTTTCCTTAATCTTTCCAGCCGCTGTCCGCGCTTTTTCTTCTTGGTCTTCAAGCTTTGAAAGTTCACTTACGATTGCTTCTCTGGCTTCTCGGTTTTTACTTGATTCAAAAAGTCCGTTTCGTGCACTCGCTTCTTTTAATTCTGCTTGAAGTTCTTCCTTCTTAGCTTCACGCTTGTCTTTAGAATCAATAAGGTTTTGAAGGCGATCATTTTCCTTCGAGAGTTGATCAATCTTCTCGCCGTTAAAGCGTTTCCCAGATTGGCTAAGTTCAAACGACTTCGCTAATTTCTTGTATTCTGTTTGGTCAAAAATAAACCGGATATTTAAAACATCAAGTTCTCCAAATTGCCGCCGGTCCCACCAGTTACCAAAGTAAATCCGAAAATGACCAAGTTGGTATTCTTCATAATAGAAGAAGGGATAAGCTTGGCTAAGGTAATTAATCAACTTACTGCTTAAGTAATTACTTAAGTGATTTGTAATATCGTCTACCAAAGTCATAACCCCAGTATCGTTTGCTTTTTCTTCCCGGTGGAGGATTTCAGCAGCATACCGCCTTTGATCGAGTAAGGCATAAATCTTTTGATCTTCGTGGTCTTTGATAGCTTGATCTAATTCTTGTAAATAGTTAACCTTTTGTTTAATTGACTGATTAATAATTTCACTAATCGGTTGTGCACCGTTTTCAAATTTGCTTACCATCGGCAATATTCTCCTTAATTTGGTCTATCTTAATATTACCGACTTTTCCTTAAATTTTAAAGGGTTGAATCATTCCTTAACAACTTTTTTATTATTTTTATTAGTTAACATTACTTGTTCTTCAAAGTTTTTGAACTATAATGGAGTCGTCAAGTAAATTGACATTCCATATCAAAAGAGGCGAGTTTCGATGGCACTTAGCAAGCAAGAACGCAAAGAAATGGCTCGCAAGGCGATGGAAAAGCGCGGTAACCAAAAGCCAAAGGGCTTAGGATTTGCCAAGATTGACGCAGACGCCGCCAAGTTAAATAAATAATGCTTTTAGTACCACAAGAGGCTGGGAAGAAACTTGCGTTTCTTTCCAGCCTCTCTTCTACGAATATTACACAGAAACTACAGTCAAAAACCGCGACTTTGGAGAATAAGTTCGAACAAAAGAACGATTATTGCGAATCATTCTTCGTCCCCCTTCATCCTTTCCAAGCCGTCGAGAGGGTTTTCTCCCGCGCTCTTTTTAATTTGATTTTGTTAATTAGGTCGTCGTGCAGAAATTTTGCTACCTTTTACCTAATATTTTTCCATGTACCGATCCCGCTCCCAGTTTGAAACGTTCAACCGGTAGGCGGCGTATTCCTTGGTCTTCGCCATCATGAAGCTTTTAAAGAGGTGTTCTCCCATGGCATCCTTGATCACGTCATCTTGGGCCAAACTCTTCAAAGCATTATGCAAAGTATCTGGAAGATCCTTGATTCCCTTTTCTTTCCGTTGTGCCATTGTCATCTTGTAGATATTTTCATCAACGGCTGGCATTGGTTGTAGGTTCCGCTTCAAACCGTCTAACCCAGCTGCAAGAATCGTTGCGATTGCTAAGTATGGGTTAGCGGATGGGTCAACTGACCGTAACTCTAGTCGTGTACTCAAGCCACGACTCCCGGGGATCCGAATTAATGGGGAACGGTTAGAAGCTGACCAAGCAACGTAAACCGGAGCTTCATAACCTGGAACTAACCGTTTGTAGGAATTTACGATTGGGTTGCAGACAGCAGTCAAACTCCGAACATGATCCAAGACCCCTGCCAAGAATTGGTAAGCAGTTTGGGATAATTGTAAGGAATCATTTTCATCATAAAAGGCATTGCCTGCTTCAGTAAAGAGGGACATGTTCATATGCATCCCCGAACCATTAACCCCAGAAAGCGGCTTTGGCATAAAGGTTGCGTGTAAGCCGTACTTCTTTGCAATTGTCTTTACCACCATCTTAAACATTTGGATGTTATCAGCGGCTTCGAGGGCATCAGCGTATTTAAAGTCAACTTCGTGTTGGCCAGGGGCAACTTCGTGGTGAGAAGCTTCCACTGAGAAGCCAAGCTTTTCAAGGGCAAGCACGATATCGCGTCGGCAATCTTCACCGCGGTCCGCTGGTTCCATATCAAAGTAGTTTTCTTGGTCATTAACTTCCATTGTTGGCTTGCCAGCATCGTCAGTCTTAAACAAGAAGAATTCTGGTTCCGGTCCAATATTAAAGCTTGTGAAACCGGCTGCCTTCATTTCAGCCACAATCCGCTTCAAATTATTCCGGGGATCACCCGCAAATGGTTTACCATCAATCGTGTAAACGCTACAGATAACTTGGGCAACCTTACCATGTTCTTGACCCCAAGGGGAAATTAACCAGGTACTCATATCAGGATAAAGATACATATCACTTTCTTCAATCCGTACAAAGCCGTCAATTGAAGAACCATCAAACATGATCTTGTTTTCAAGCAACTTATCAAGTTGGCTAATTGGTAAATCAACACTCTTGCTCATCCCAAACAAGTCCGTAAACATTAAGCGTAAAAAGCGAACATCTTCGGTCTTAATTAATTCACGCACTTCATCTTTGGTATATACATGCCTTGTCATTTTGTATAGTTCCTTTCTGGCTAATCCAATCGTGTTTTCCTTTAGAATTTCTAAATTGGTATTAGTTTATCACCCTGGTTTGCCATGTCAATTTAATCTGTAAATTCCAATGGACATTAGATCGTAAGCGGTTCAAACTTTACTTTTTTAACCATGCTTTCACTTGGGCTTCGATTTTTTCAGCCCGGTCTTTTTCTTGAACGAGATCGAACCAGTGACAGTCCTCTTGATTCCGAAACCAGGTTAGTTGCCGTTTAGCATAGTGACGCGAATCAAGCTTGATTTTTTCTACTGCCGCATCAAGCGAGCATTCACCAGTAAAATATGGAAAGAGTTCACGGTAGCCAATCCCTTTCCCGGCGGGTAATTTCTCACCACCCTGGTCATATAACCAGCGGGCCTCATCAAGTAACCCTTGGGTCATCATTTGGTCCACTCGTTGGTTAATACGATCGTAGAGTTTTTGCCGGTCAGTAGTTAGGCCGATAATGAAGTAGTCGTCTTCGGTAGTTAACTGTGGTTGCTGGGAAAAAAGTTGTCCCGTTTTTTCAATTACTTCTAGCGCCCGAATCGTCCGCCGCAAATTTTGAACCGGAATTTTATTTGCCGCTTCTGGATCAAGTTGGTTTAGTTGCTGCCAAATAACTTCTTTACCTAGTTTTTCGGCTTTTTGATGCCACTTTTCGCGGATTTGCTTTGATTCTTCTTGATCATTTCCTAAGGCCAATTCATTGGTGAGGGCATGCAGATAAAAACCAGTACCCCCAACGATAATTGGTAATTGACCATTTTGAGCAATTGAGTGAATTTTAGCCTTAGCTTCCCGTTTAAACTCCGCAACCGAGTATTGTTGATCAACATTTCGGATATCGATTAAATAATGGGGAACTCCTGCCTTTTCTGCTGGCGTAACTTTAGCGGTCCCAATATCCAGTTTTCGGTAGACCTGCATCGAATCACCGGAAATCACTGCCCCATTTAACCGGTGGGCAAGGTGAACTGAAAGCGCCGTTTTCCCCACCGCGGTGGGACCGACAATTGCTAGTACTTTTGTCATTTTCTTAAATTGCACCCCTTTTCTAAAACTTTTTTTGCTTTTTATAATTATGACTGGTAAAAATGATGTTAATCTTGCATAATGGAAATAATTACCATAAGGAGGCAGACCAATGAAACAATTTTCAAAAGGATTTTTAGTGGGAACCTTAGCAACCTTGGGAGCTTTAGCGAGTGGCGTTTTTACCTTCCACAAGACGGTTGTAAAGCCAATTGAAGAAACGGAAGAAAAGTTCGATACTAATCGCCGGGCAGCTGTTCGGAAAGGTCGTTCTTCCCACCAATTCTAATTTCATTTAAATAAAAGCGACGCTGACTTAAAACATCGGCGTCGCTTTTTATTAATATTTCGACTTCTTCGTCTTACCAGTCCACTTTGAGTAGCCACCATCTAAAATGAAGAGTTGTTTGTAACCCTGCTTAGCAAGCCAAGCGGCTGCTTGGGTACTCAAAGTCATTCCTTCATCATATAGGTAAATTGGCAAATCTGCTCTCAAGTCACCCATTTGTTGCTTCATGTAAGCTAATGGCATACTCCGTGCGCCCAGGATGTGGCCCTTATCAAAATCTTCTTTCGAACGCACATCCAAAACTTGGGCACGGTGCGATCCTTTTTGGAAAGCTTCTTGATCCAACATCGTTGCGTACTTTTTCCGCCGCCAACGATTCAAGCCTGCGCTCCCTAACCAGATTACCAAAATAATGATGATGACAGCATCAAACATTAACAAGCCACTTGAAACCGATGCAACTACCATTTTTTATCACGCTCCACTAAAAATAGGTTTAGCCTATGCAAACTGCGTAGCTAAAGAAGCAGCCCCGATAACTCCAGCGTCATTACCAAGTTCTGCCAACTTCAGCTTCGTTGAAGTCTTAACCGTTGCAAAAGCAAATTCTTCAAAGTACTTTTGAACCCGAGTTAACAAGAAATCTCCAGCGGCTGAAACCCCACCACCAATAACAACAAATTCAGGGTTTAAGGTGTCGGAGAGGTTAGCAACAGCTAAGCCAAGGTAGTAACAAACCTTGTCAACAACTTGATTTGCCAAGAAGTCGTTTTGCTTAGCTAAGTCAAAGACGATCTTAGAGGTGATTTCATCCCCATCATCAATCATCTTCTTCAGTGGAGAATTACCTTCGTACTCTTCAGCTAAGTCTTGAGCCAAGTGCACAACCCCAGTTGCAGAAGCGTATTGTTCAAGACAACCGCGCTTCCCACAAGTACAAAGATAACCTTTGTTTGGTTCAACGGTGATGTGACCAACTTCACCAGCAGCCCCACCAACGCCGTGAAGAAGTTGCCGGTTGGCAATTAAGCCCCCACCGACACCAGTCCCAAGGGTGATGAAAGCAACATCGTCACCATCATTACCAGCACCCTTCCAACGTTCACCTAAACCAGCACAGTTTGCATCGTTATCCAAAGCAAACTTCAAGCCAGTCCCAGCTTCGATTTGTTCCTTAACCGGTTGTAAAGTCTTCCAGTTAAGGTTGTAGGCCCCGATTACCGTACCGGCCTTCCGATCAACCGTTCCGGGAGTTCCCATTCCAATCCCAATAAATTGATCCTTGCTCATCTTGTAAAGATCAATATGGTGATTAATTGATTCAATAGTGTCTGGCACAATGTGGGAACCTTCATCAAGAATATTAGTCCGAATTGACCACTTTTCTTGGATTTCCCCTTCAGCCGTCAAAATTGCAAACTTAATCGTTGTTCCACCAAGGTCAACACCAATGAGTTTCTTGTTACTAGTCATTTTTCCTTCTCTCCTGTGTTTCGTATTTTTCTTCTTCCCGGTGCTCTTTATTGAGAACTAATTTAGCTTGAAGAAAGTGATCTTTATCAATTACGTGGGCCTGATAAAGATTATCAATTTCTAATGCCATTAGCTCAATATCCCAAAGTCGTTTGCCAACATAGACAAAAACGTTAAACTGTTTCAAGAGCTGTTGAACGTCATATAGGGTTCGTAACCTTGTGACTGGTCTCACCTAAAACCGCCCCAATCCGTAAAAAAGAAATCCTAAAACAATTAATATAGTGCCACTAAGCAACCGTTTTAGCAAGCTAATTTTCCCCAACAGCGGGGCACCAAGCGTGGCTACCGCCAAAAAACCAACTAAAAACCCGCCTAAGTGAGCCGCTAAACCAACATGGGGCATAAAAATGTCAAAGACGACATTTACTACCACCAAAATCAAAAATTGCCGCGCCATTAAGTGAACCCCACTATTATTTCGGAATTCACTTCCTAAAAAGATAAAAGCGCCAAACAAGCCAAAAATCCCGGTACTAGCACCAACTGCAATTGCTGCCGGATCAAACGCAAAACTGGCTAAATTACCACCGAGCACACTTAGAATAAAAAGCGCTAATAGGCGCCAATGACCAAATAATCGTTCTACATAATAACCAATTAGGTACAGGGTTAGCACATTCATTAAAATATGCTCCCAGCCAAGGTGCACAAATCCAGCAGAAAAAAGCCGCCACCATTGACCATGCACGACTAACGGTGGATAAAGCGCACCCCATCGTAATAGATTGTAAGCCGTAAAGCCACCAGTAATTAGCATGCCCAGGTAAACAATCACCATCACAAAAATTAGACTACAAGTAACTGGAGCCTTTTGCCAAACTGCTTTCATTTTTAATTCCTCATTTATCCAAACAGGTCAAAACCTGTTGAACATCGACATCAAATTCTTCGTGTGGCCAATCATTTTCACCGGCAATTTGGGTAGATAAGGCAAGAGCGATTGTTTGACCTGTATAACGAGCTAAGTAGCGATCGTAATATCCACCACCAAAGCCTAGGCGATGACCGGTTGGGCTAAAAGCAACTCCAGGGACAATAATTAAATCAATGTCCGCTGATAAATAGACTTGACCATTTACTGGTTCTTCAATTCCAAAGGACGATTTTTCAAATTTAGTCGCTTGATTAAGTTCCACGAACTCCATTTGTCTTTTTGGTAAAGTTCGTGGAATCACAACAACTTTTCCCATTGCTTGGGCAATGTTAATTAAAGGAGCGGTATCGAGCTCAAAGCCCTGGCTCAAGGTTACAGCAACCACCTTTGCCTCTTGCCAAGCTTTCTGCTGAATCAATTTGGTAACTAGGTCCGCTTCTTGTTTACGTTTATCTTCTGGCGTTAATTCTTTCATCCACGAAATAAATTGTCCACGTACCATTTTCTTATTTTCGGCCATGTGCCTAACCTCTTTTCATCCCGTCAATTACATAACTAAGTAATCATTGTGACAAATTTTTCAAAAAGGTTCAAGCAACATTACCTTAAATAAAGAAAGAGCCGGGAAAATCCCGGCTCTTTCACTTGAATCCCACTACTTAGTTTCGCGGTGTAAAGTAACCTTACGTTCCCGTGGGCAGTACTTCTTTAATTCCAGCCGATCGGGGTTGTTACGACGGTTCTTACTAGTTAAGTAATTCCGTTCGTGGCACTCAGTGCATTCCATAGTGATGTTTACACGCATTGGTTTTTGCCTCCAAACTTTTTATTTTTAACGAGAATACGTTATACGTAACCCTAACTCGTACAACTATAGCATTAATTTCCGCTTTTGGCTAGTCTTTCCTTTGGATTTCCCCACTAATTTTACCGGTTTGAATACATTGCAAGCACCGTTAAAGTCGCGTCATAGTAGTTATCCGTTGGTAATTTTTGAGCGAAAATATATTGCTCGCGAGTATATAAATTACTGTACTTTGAAGTCCGATTCATATTAACCGCCGCAAAAACAGGGGCATCAAAACTGGCCGATTGACTTTTACTTAATGGCCTTCCATTTAAATGATAACCAGCTGCCAAATAATCGGCATCCTTAAAGAAGCGTAACATTTTGTCTAAAATTTGGGGTGCTCCATCCTTTTGGTAACCAGCTAATAACCAAGGCAAGCGACAGCTGTTGTAACCATAGTCACCATCATTCTTAGTAGCAATTGCTTTGGCCTTAGCCGGAATCACTTTTTGACCCTCGATTCGCGCAAAATCAGGAATTAAGCCTGTTCGGTGTAACTTCGAGAGACTCTTTAAATAGTGGAGCATTCCCTTGCGAACCATAATCCAGCGAGCATCTCCTGTCGCCTGATACAGATCATCAAAGACGTATGGCATACAATCACTGGTTCGGATGTAATAATGGTACTTCGTTACCCGAGTTTTGGGAACCCAATTTCCTAATTGAATGGTGTTATTTTGGTGATTGACTTCGCTTGCCATAATTTCGTTGGCCAGCTGTTTGGAAAGTTGTAAGTATCTTTCATTATGCCACTGCCGACTAGCAAGGTATAAGGCCTGGGCAATCATTAAATCTCCATCGGAAGCACTCGTTTGATCTGACCGGTACTTTCTCCGAATAATTTGTTGCCGCCAAGCCATTAATTCACTGTTTTTTAGTCGATGGGCCAAGTAGTAATTCGTCAATCGCTTAAAATCGGCTTGAGCATGCTCATTATGATCCGCACTTACGACTGATAAATACATTCCATACCCCAAAGCTTCACTTGTGGTATACCGACTCCGACCAGCAACTGTCATCTTTACAAAACTTTGGTTAGTATGGGGAATGGCAACTAGATAATGTTTGCGCCAATCTTGAAAGTATTGCCGCTTAACTGCTCTTGGATTATCAATCCGAACCCACAAAAAAATCAGACAGTAAATCACAATAAAAAGGACTGCTAAGCTTAAATACCAAGCTTTTTTCTTTTATTCATTAACTTCCTCCCTAATCCGCAAATCGTTTGGTCTTAACCCACTTTGTTCCGTTCCGGTGTAAAAGCCGATCAAGGATAACGCTAATGACCGCATGAATTGAAACGATAATGAACAATTGAGAATAAGTAAAGTATGAAGCTAAACTAATAAAGACTTGGTCAGTGGTGGCTTGCCCAAATTGCGTTGCTAAAGAAGTACCAATTTGTAAAACATATAGCAGAATCATCAAAATCCAGTTAAACAAAAGGAGTTGCATCATCATCATGTTCGACCCCGCAAAAGCGAAAGGTAGACTGACGGGGAAAAATAAATTAATGATCAAGGCAACTAGATTACTCAAGAAAATAATGTCGGAAAGGACAATTGCCGCATTAAACCAAAAGAAGGTACACGAATAATAAAAAACTTCGAGTTTAACCCGCCAACTTGCCGGTATAAAAAAGTACTTAAAGTTTTTAATTACGACTTCATAATTCCCCTTTGCCCACCGCAAACGTTGGAAATAGTAGTCCTTTAGACGTTCTGGTTCCTGCTGAAAAGCTTCACTATTGTAAGCCAAAGCAATCAGCCGCCCCGTTTGCATGATCTTAAAGGAAATATCAGTATCTTCCGTTAAGGCTCCGTTTTCCCAACCGCCAATTTGTTTAACGAATTCGCGATTGATAATAAAGTTAGTTCCGGGAATCCGGCCAATTTTAAAGAGGTGCCAAATGCCGACGTGTTGGATTCGCTGGGTAACTACAATTTCTTGGTTAATACATTTCGTTAAGAAGTTCTGTCGAGCATTCCGGGTCTTATTCCGGCCAAAAGCAGCCATGTGCTGCTTAGGATCTTCTAAAACCTTTTTAACCAAGAAATAGAGGGCATTTTCTTCTGGCATCGCATCGGCATCATAAACACCAATATATTCCCCACTAGCAATTTTTAAGGCATCATTGAGGACCCCCGCTTTTCCCCCAGATCCTGATCGTTCAATAATTTGAACATCCCGGTCACGATATTTTGCAACCGTCGCCCGCATAATTTGGGCGGTATTATCTTCACAGTTATCAGCATACAAGAGGAGTTGAACTTGTTTGGGGGGATAATTTAAATTCAAAATAGCTTCCGTTGTCTTGCTAATGACCACCGCTTCATTGTGAGCCGGGACAACCAAGGTAATCTTCGGATATCGCTTTAAGGGAGTGATTTTAATTAACCGTTTTGATCCCTTTAACCAAAAATGGACTGCTCCAGCTAGGGTCACGATACTCATCAAAAGTGACATCCAAATTGAACACAATGTAAAAATTACTAAAGCATTTTTCATTGATCTTGATCCTCATTGTCACTGACCTTTACCCGATTAATAAAAGTCTCTTCATTCTGCAACAAAATGGTCGTTGCGCAGATAAAGAGCACAACAAAACAAAGGGCAAAAAAGACCGTAATGATTGTTGCTAAATAAAAGAAAACCGTTGCCATTATTGACCTTCTTTCAAATATTCGACTTTGATTTCCGTTTCAAGCAAACGATTTAAATGGGCTTGGACCCGTTGGAAGTTTGGAAACTTAGTTAGGGTTTCGCGATCAATCGTCTGTGTGACCACCTTATCTTCCAACCCGTATGACCGAAGCAAATATCCTAGCTTTTCATCCTCCACTTGGTTAATTATTTCATAAACCGATTTTTCAAGGGAATACGAGATTACCAAAAAGCTCGTATTCCCTAAATAAAACAGGCGTTCACTTGGAAGACGGTAACGCTTCAAAAGATCAGCAATTGCAACCAAGATCCGTTGGTAATATTTTTCATGAAATTGGCGGAATTGTCGGGTATCAACGTGGATCAACCGTAATTCCATTCTCAGTGGTAGTCGTGGATTTTCAAACATCGACCGGGCTTCATCTTGATAAAGCTTGGTGGCGTCTTCAACTCCCGGTAATTTAACGAGTGAGACATAGTGTTCCATGTACCTTTGGACCGCCCGGCTTTTAACGTTAAATCCCGACCAATGGAACAGGTAATTTGCCACTCCTGTAATAAACAAGGCCTCAATTGGACCAGCAAAAATCAAAATTAACTTTTGACTGGTTGGCATTACAATATAGCCGAATAAAAGGCTCGCTGTCCCAACTACAATCATGATTAAATTTAGCCAAACCGCAATCAAACTCGGTAAGACCAAGGGCGTAATGATTTCTAAACTTAAGATGAGAGCTAAGCCAAGTCGAACATTGACTGGAAATTTCTGGGCAATCAGCATTAGCCAAACTAGTCCAATCAAAGTGGCAAAAAGTAACCACTTAGCTTTATTAATCCGTTTTTGATTCATGGTATTAAATTCTCTCCCAAGATCTATTTAAAATCAGCTGGTCGGGGACCTTGATCAAAATATGCCCAAATTGCATCCAAAATTCGTTCACTAGCATGGCCATCTCCATAAGGATTCTTAGCATCGGCCATTGCTTGGTAATGATCATGATTGTTTAGCAAATCAAGCATTGCTTCAGTTACTGCCCTTTTTTCTGTTCCAACTAAGCGTAAGGTGCCTGCCGTTACCCCCTCTGGCCGCTCGGTCGTATCGCGAAGTACCAAAACTGGTTTCCCTAAGCTTGGGGCCTCTTCTTGAACCCCACCAGAGTCCGTCATGATGAAGTATGACCGTTGGGCCAAGTTATGGAAGTCAACCACATCAAGGGGCTTGATTAAATGAATTTTGGGGTCATTACTGAGAATTTCATTTGCTACCGCTTGAACCCGAGGTGATAAGTGAACTGGGTAAACCATTTCAACATCATCTGCTTGATCGACAACCGTCTTCATTGCCTGAAAAACTTGCCGCATTGGTTCCCCTTGGTTTTCTCGGCGATGCATCGTTACTAAAATCATCCGGTGCCCATTAGCGATTTGTTCTAAAACCGGGTGATGATATTCTGCAGTCACGGTTGATTGGAGCGCATCGATAGCAGTATTGCCAGTAACGTAAATCTGCTCTTTAGGATGGTTTTCAGTGAGTAAATTTTGGCGACTAAGGGTTGTTGGTGCAAAATATAGGCCACTTAAATCATCAGTCATTTGGCGATTCAATTCTTCCGGAAATGGCGAATACTTTTGCCAGGTTCGCAGGCCGGCTTCCACATGACCTAGTGGTACTTGTTGATAGAAACTAGCTAGCCCAGCCGCAAAACTCGTTGTCGTATCTCCATGAACTAAAACAAGATCTGGCTTTTCAGCTGCAATAATCATTTCCAATTTTAAAAGAACTTTAGCAGTAATTTGACCAAGAGTTTGATTAGGTTGCATGATGTTTAAATCATAATCCGGTTTAATCTTAAAAATTTTCAAAACTTGATCAAGCATTTCCCGATGTTGAGCCGTTACAACTGTGATGGTTTCAAAGCGGGGATCAGCTTTTAATTTTAAAACCAAAGGTGCCATTTTAATCGCTTTTGGTCGCGTCCCAAAGACGGTCATAATCCTATATTTCATTTTCTCCTCCACACATAAAAAAGCCTGGAAGAACAAGAATGTTTTCCCAGTTGCTTTTAATAATCAATTTAAATTTTAATTGCTACTTGACTTTCCTGCAACATACTTCCAGTAAGCCGCGAAAATTTCCCGGGCCATGGTGATGTTTGCCCCACCATCATCGTTGGTTGAGCCCGGAATCGATAAGGCGACAACAACTTGGGGGTTGTTCGACGGTGCATAACCAGCAAAACTAAGCGTCGTCGTTTCGTGACCTTCCGAAACGGTTTCCGCCGTCCCGGTCTTCCCAGAAATCGAAGGCGTAACATCCTTTAACTTTCCAGCCGTAACGTAGGTGTTTGTTCCGTGCGTAACCAAGTATAAACCTTGCTGAATCAAGTTAAAGTATGATTTTGGCGCATCAATTACTGCCTGGACTTGTGGTTCGGTTTCGGATTGGACCTTTCCTAAGGAACCATCTGCTTTCGTTTCCCGAATCTGTTTAACAACATATGGACGTAACTTATAACCACCATTTGCAATTGTTGACATGTATTGGGCTAATTGCATAACCGTGTAAGCATCGTAGTTCCCGTAGGACAAGTCAAGAGCGCTCCCAATATGGGATTGGTCGGAAGCACCTTTGTAGCCAACCGTTTCTCCCGGCAAATCAACCCCGGTCTTAACCCCAAGGCCGAACATATTGTAGTAGTAACGCATCTTCGTAAAAATACTTGGTTTTAAAGTGATTTGAGTATCATATGAATACTTCATTCCGCCAATCTTCATCAAAACCTGCATCATGTATGAGTTTGATGAAACTTCAAGAGCTTCCGGAGCCGTCAGAGCCATACTTGCACTCCCGGACTTATTGAACCAGGAGGCCTTGACCGAAGTTCCGGCAACCTTAATTGGTTTATCCGTTAAAACATTGTTTGTCGGCGTAATCACTCCGGTCATCAATCCGGCCATCAAGGTTGCAGGCTTAACAACTGACCCTAAAACAATTGGGTGGTTAATTGCCCCAATTTGGTCGACGGTTTCTTTGCCCGTCTTTGGGTTTCGGTCAATCCCAGCCATAGCATAAATTGCCCCAGTGTTTGGATTCATGACTACCGCATAAACCCCGGAAGAGTAAGCATTTCCGGCTGAACTGTAGTTACTTTCCAAAATGCTTTGAACTTTCTTTTGGAATTCACCGTTAATGGTAAGGACTAAATTGTCCCCCTTCTTACCGGCATACTTAAGCTTCGTAGTCGTTTTATTTCCCGTTGTCGATACTTCGGTTTGCGACTTTGAACCCGCCAAGGTTGCCTGGAAAAGTTTTTCCAAGTATGAAGCCCCGACATTGTCATTTCGCGAATAACCTTGGGCTAACAATTCATTTTGGGTATCACTTGGAAGCCCGGTCGTCGTAACGGTTCCAACTAAGGATTGAATATCTTTCCCTTGAGGATAATTCCGGGTCCAAGCAGTCCCAATCTTTACCCCTGGCAATTCACTAAGGTGCTCCCCAACCCTAGAAAGCTCCTTAGCTGTCACTCCAGTCGCCTTAATATTAATGGTGGATAAAGAATAAGCCCCACTCATTGCCCCGTAGATCATCGCTTTATTCTTCTCAGTTTTATCAAGATGGAAGAAACGTGGATGACGGTTTAGATACTTAACCGCATCTTCGTAAGAATCCGTCGCTCCTTCTTGGATATGTGCGGTCTTTTCAACCTTTTTAAGGTGACTGGTATCTGCTAAGTAGTAATCAATCTGGTTACGGTCCGTCAACCGTTCTGTATTAACCTTAATGTAATTACCGAGACGATTTGCAACCTTGTACATATCAGTATCGGTAACATTTGACCCCTTCGTATACGTGATTGCCTGATGGGCTTGGTTACCAACTAATACCTTCCCAGTCGAATCATAGATCATCCCCCGCTGAACGTTATTTGTTTCGGTGGTGGTGTCCGACTGTTTAACTAAAGCCTTATAGGAGGTCCCATTTAAAACTTGTAAATAAAATAACCGGACCCCGAGGGCCAGTAATAGCAAGGCAACAATCCATAATAACAGATTTAACCGAAAAGGAATGGCAGATTGAGAAGTTTGCCGTTTTTCGTTTTCTTGATTAAAGATGCCTTTAAAACGTTTGAATAAGTTCACAATCGATTCTCCTCGTAATTCGAATGCTGTTATTCTACCAAATAATTGGCCATTTGTCCGCATTCAAAATTCCTCATTAACCACTCAATCTTACTCTTTATTTTCTTTCAGAGGTAGTGCTTTTAAGAAATTTTAATTTCAAGACTTCCTCACATTTTCGGTTTATAATGATGATCAGCTAAATTGAAAACGGAGAAAGTCGAAACCTTACTTTCTTTGTTAACTCACAAATATTAATTTTCAAATTTTTACTGGAAGGACGGTTACTTTGAAAAAGTCATTTTTCCAACGCCAATGGGATTTATTACTTTGTTTTAGCATTCCAATTGTGATTATGGGAGCCTACTTTGCGAGTCGTGGGATGGCTCCTTTTGGTTCAAGCTCAATTTTGACAGTCGATCTTGGTCAACAATACGTTGATTTCTTCGCTTATTTACGGACTAGTCTCTTACACCACCCAAGCGGTTTTTTATATTCGTTTAGTAAAGGTTTAGGCGGTGAGATGTGGGGGACAAATGCTTATTACTTATTAAGTCCACTAAACTTAGTCTTACTTGCCTTTCCAAAGCAATGGTTGACCAGTGGTATTCTCCTGTTACTCCTTTTGAAATATGGCTTTGCTGGTCTTAGTATGGGGTGGCTCTTAAAGCGAGAGAAGATTCAAACCGGCATCCGCCTAAGTGTCTTCAGCACCTCCTACGCCTTAATGGGTTGGATGATTGCCAACCAATTGAACTTGCTCTGGCTTGATGTTTTAGCCCTCTTACCGCTAGTCATTTACGGGTTAATCAAAATTACACGGCAAGAAAGTTGGTTTCCATATCTTGGGTGGCTTACCCTTCTAATAATTGATAATTACTACATGGCCTGGATGGTTTGCTTGTTCTCCATTCTTTTTATGATCTGGCAACTTTCTCGGATTCGGCCAAAGAAAGCAAGCCTTTTGAAAATCGTTATCACTTACCTTTTGACTTCTTTAGCAAGTGTAGGTTTGAGCGCCGTTATTCTTCTACCAACGGTAAGTGCTCTCCTCAGTAGTAAGGGAACTTATACAGAAACCCAAATTAAATGGAAGCTTGAATATCAACCAATTAAGGAATTGGCAAAGCTAGTTCCCGGAGCCTTTAATTTTAATCAAATGCCAAGTGGCCAGGCAAATATCTATGTGGGGATGCTAGTCCTCTGCGGGGCTGTTTTATATTTCTTCGTCAATCAAGATCGGTGGCCAAGTAAAGTAAGCGCCGGTGGCATCCTCGTTTTCTTGATTGCCTCCTTTACCTTGCAACCCCTTGATTTACTCTGGCACCTCGGCCAGTTCCCGGTCTGGTACCCCGCCCGCTTTTCGTACCTCCTATCATTTTGGTTGGTTTGGTTAGCTGCCCTCACGCTCAAGCCAGGCTTAGAAATTAAAGCTTGGCTCCTAATAGTTTTAGCTACCAGCGCAATAATAATTACAATTATCAATTGGCATTTGGCAAGGGATCTCAGTTACATTAAACCGCTAACAATTGCTATTGGCTTAGGATTTGCTCTCGTCGCCATAATCTTTTTATATTTAGAGCCACTCCGGTTACCTTTTTTCAACCTTGCCCTTGTTAGTCTGGTAATCTTTGACCTTGGGTATAACGCAGTCAGTTCCTTAAATAATATTTCTTACGTTAGTCAAGCTCAATTTGCGGACTACACCTTGCCACTTGATCAAGTTAGTGAACAAACCAAAAAGCATGACGCTAGCTTTTACCGAGTGGCTAAGGATTTCATGCGAACGAAGGATGACCCCTTTCAAGGGGACTTCTTCACTGGTGATAATTTTGGTTCAACCATGGAACCGATTGTTTCAAAATTTGTCCAAGCAATTGGCCAACCTGGGGGAGACGGCTTTATTACCTATTCAAACGGTACCCCAGTTACGGATTCATTGTTTGGGTTTAAGTACTTCTGGTTAGCCCGTCACCAGGGACAAAATTTACAAAATAATCAAGTTCTTCCTTTAACCGCTTCCCGACCAGATTGGTTACGGCAAAAAACGGTTTTCCAAACGAAAGAAGTCACGGTAAAAAAGAATAAGTGGGCCCTCCCAATTGCCTTTGGAGCTAGTGATCAAGTTAAACGGCAAAAGTTTCTAACCTTAGATCCCCTTGCCTACCAATCTCAGCTTTATCAAGCCCTCGCCGGTAAGAAAGCTGAGCAAAACTTATTCACCGTCCAAAACTTTGATCACGTTGAGTTTGTTAACCTCTCAACAAGTGAACAAATCACTGGCGTGACGGTAAAACGGCAACGACTTCTTGCCCCAGCGCAATTAACATTAACGATCAAGCCACAAACTAACGATCCGTATTACCTAACCTTAGGGGCTGCTCTTAAAGATACAGCAAACATCACAATTAACGGTGATCCGCTGAATCAATATGCCACTTACCAAAATACGATTGTGACAACCATTGCCGATCACAAAAAAGGAAAAACCGTCAAAGTCACAATTAGTCTTAAAAAGGCTAGCTTATGGCTCCAAAACGTTAGCCTCTACCGTTTAAACACTAAGGCTTTCAAAGCTAGTGCTAACCGCCTCCAAGCTGAACCCCTTAAGATTACTAGTTGGCGCCAAAATCAAATCAAGGGAACGATTCATCTTAAGCAATCACATCAACTTATCATGACCACTATTCCATATGCCAAGGGCTGGCAGATCAAACTCGATGGGCACCAGGTTAAGCCAATCAAAATCGCCGGAGCTTTAATGGCAATTCCAGCAACTAAAGGGACTCATCAATTAACGCTGACCTATTGGCCACCACTCCTCAATCTTGGGATTATGATTAGTTTAGCTTCCCTAGTTGGGATTATCCTAGGATATCTTTGGCGACGGAAAAAGTTTCGTCGTTAGTCAGTCTTTCAAAATTTGATCAATAACCAAAAAAAGGACCAAGAAGAAACGTAAAATTTCTTCTTGGTCCTTTATCGTATCTCCAAATGTTACTCAGAAACTACGGTCAGAAAGGTTCCCTTTCACCCTACTATTTAACAGACAAAATCTTAACCTTCATCGTTCCAGATGGGATTTCGACTTCAACCTCTTCACCGACTTTGTGACCCAAAAGGCCCTTTGCCATTGGTGATTCATTTGAAATCTTACCGTTCATTGGGTCAGATTCTGATTCCCCGACAATTGTGTAAGTTTCTGGTTCTTCGTCAGGTAATTCTTGGAAAGTGATTTCCCGGCCCATTGAAACTTCATCCTTGGCAACCGCATCATTATCAATGATTACGGCATATTGGAGCATAGTCTCAATTTGGCTAATCCGCCCTTCAACAAAGGCTTGTTCATCCTTTGCAGATTCATATTCAGAGTTTTCGGAAAGGTCCCCGTAACTCCGCGCAATTTTAATCCGGTTAATAACTTCTGGCCGCCGCTTTAAACGAAGATCTTCTAGTTCTTGTTCGAGCTTGTGCTTTCCTTCTTCCGTCATTGGGAAGCTTTTTTCTTCTGCCATTTCCGCAACATCCTTTCGTTTAAATTATACTGTGAAACATTATCACGTTAGCAATTAGATTGCAACTTTTATTTTTATTCGATCGTCAAATGCCCGCGCTTAGCCAGAACATCACGAACCTTTGTCGTCAAGATATCAATGGCAACATGGTTTTGACCACCTTCGGGAACAATAATGTCGGCATACCGCTTAGTTGGTTCGATAAATTGATGGTACATCGGCTTAACCGTTTTTAAATATTGGGAAATAATTGAATCAAGGGTCCGTCCTCGTTCTTTCATATCCCGTTGGATCCGCCGTAAAATCCGAATATCATCATCGGCATCAACATAAACCTTAATATCCATCAGGTCGCGGAGGCGTTCATCATCAAGGATTAAAATCCCTTCCAAAATAATGACATCTTGGGGTTCAACATGAACTGTCTTAGCAGACCGCGTATATTCTTTGTAATCATAGACTGGCATTTCAATGGATTGATTATGCCGCAGTGCATCTAGTTGTTGAATTAACAAGTCGGTGTCAAAGGCTAATGGATGGTCATAGTTGACCGCTTTCCGTTCTTCCATTGTCATCATTGCTTGATCGTTGTAGTAAGTGTCTTGATTAATAATTTGAATTGATTGACCCTTCAAATTATCATAAATCGCCTGTGAAACCGTGGTCTTACCGCTCCCAGAACCACCAGTTACTCCAATTACAATTGGCCGCTTGTCTTCGCTCATTATTTTCCTCTCATTCTATCCACTAACGGATTTCAGCATTTAACGTTGCTTGCAAGTAATTAACGACCTTGTCAAAGGCTGCATTGACCTCTTCTTCCTTCAAAGTCGTATCATCGGCTTGGTAAGTCAAAGTGTAGGCTAATGACTTCTTATTGCCTGGTAGGTGAATTCCGTGGTAAACGTCGAAGACCCGGACGTCCTTCAAGAAAGCCCCACCCTTCTTCATGATTGTATCCACAACTTCTTGGTTGGTAATTTCGTTATCAACTAAGATGGCAATATCCCGCGTTACAGCAGGGTACTTACTAATGTGGACGTAGTGCTTATCCCGCTTATCAGCGCCGAGAACCGCTTCAAGGTTAAGTTCAAAGACGTAAGTTTCCGGAATCTTGTATTCCTTAGCAAGGCTTGGATGAACTTGACCAACAAACCCGATAACTTGCCCATCCAAGAGAAGCTTCGCGGTCCGCCCTGGATGAAGTTCTGGCCGTGTTTTATCAGCAACATATTCAACCTTACCTGCAACTGCCATGTTAGCAAGATAAGTCTCGACAATGCCCTTGATCGTAAAGAAATCAACTGGGGTAGCCTTGACTGACCAATTTGGCGCCATCATTGAACCCGTAATTGCCCCGGCAACGTGTTCTTCTTCCTTCGGCCGTTCGTTTCCATCCGGTAAGAAAACCCGCCCTTGTTCATAAAGAGCAACATCTTCAACCTTCCGTGCATGGTTGTAAGCAATATCAAGTAACAAACCACTCACAATACTCATCCGCGTAGCCACGTGATCAGAACTCATTGGGTAATCAAGCACCATTGGTTCAATTGGTTGAGGTTCAACTTCAAACCGCTTAGCTTGTTCAACCGTCGTTAATGAATAAGAAATTGCTTGGGTTAAACCAAGGCCTTCAAGAACATGGCGACTAGCCCGTAGTCGTGCTTGCCGTTCGTTTAAACCACCGGCAGTCCGCGTCATTGATGGTAAGGTTGAAGGAATTTGGTCGTAGCCGTATAATCGGGCAATTTCTTCATAAAGATCCGCTGGTAATTCAATATCCCAACGCCGGGCTGGAACATCGACTTCTAGTTGGTCTTCATCAAGCGAACGAACCGGGAAATCGAGCCGCACAAAGATAGCTTCAATCTCGGCCATCGTTAATGACGTCCCCAAAACATGGTTAACCCGCTTAACTGAAATTGTAATCTTCCGATCTTCTGCAACGGACTTAGCAGCTACGACTTTACCACTAACAACGGTTCCACCAGCTAATTGGCTTAACCAGTAAGCTGCTTCATCTAAGGCTTGACCAACCGTTTCCGGATTTACGCCCCGTTCAAACCGCATGGAGGATTCAGAGTGCAAATCCAACCGCCGGGCTTGCTTCCGCACCATTACTGGGTCAAAGATTGCCGCTTCAAGGGCAATGGCCGTTGTTTGGTCATCAACCATCGTGGATTCGCCACCCATGGTACCGGCAAGAGCAACCGCTTGGTCATCACTTGAAATCACAATATCGTGAGCCATTAATTTCCGCGTTTCCCCATCCAGGGTAACTAATTGTTCCCCTTCCTTGGCGTGACGAACGGCTAATTGATGGCTTGGTAATTTGTTGTAATCAAAAGCGTGCAGTGGTTGACCATATTTGAGCAAAATATAATTAGTAATGTCAACCACATTATTGATTGGCCGAATTCCAGCATTCCAAAGCTTGATTTGAAGCCACATTGGACTATCAGCAATGTGTAGATTCTTAATTAACCGCATTTCGTAAGCTGAGACAATTGCAGAATCATCAATTTTAACTGCCAATTGACCTTCAACCTTTTCAGAAGGATCCTCTTCAACTGAGTGGGTTTCAAAGCCATTTGGCAAATCGTAAATGGCGGCAAGGTCATTCACATTCCCGAAAATACTTAACATATCTCCCCGGTTTGGTGTTAAGTCGGTGTCGATAATGGTGTCGTCCATCCCCAAGTATGGGTATACATTATCCCCAAGTTTGGCATCATCAGGCAAGAACCAAATTCCTGCTTCATATGCCTTAGGCGCAACCTTTTCGGTAAAGCCGATTTCTTGTAAGGCACAAAGCATCCCGTTTGATTCAACGCCGCGAATCTTGCCCCGCTTAATCTTAACATTATCCTTAATCCGAGCCCCTACTAAGGCAACAATGACCTTTTTACCCGTTTGAACATTTGGCGCCCCACAAACAATTTGCAAGGTTTCGTCATCACTGACCTTAACTTGGCAAACATTGAGGTGATCGGAATCTGGGTGGGGTTCAAAGGAAACGATTTCCCCGACAACAAGCTTCTTAAGGCCGTCCATTGGTGAATAAACGTCATTAATATCAACCGAAGTCCGGGCTAGCTTTTCGGCCAAGTCCGCCGGTTTAATATGTTTTTCTTGCAGCGGCAAGTATTGATTTAACCATTGGTATGATACTTTCATTTCGTTATCCTTTCTGGTTGAATTGGTTCAAGAAACGGACATCATTTTGGTAGAAGTCCCGAATATCTTCAACCCCGTACTTAATCATCGCAAACCGGTCTGGCCCAAGCCCAAAGGCAAAACCTCCGTATACATCTGGATCAACCCCAGACATCTTAAGAACGTTCGGGTGAACCATCCCTGCCCCGAGGACTTCAAGCCACCCAGTATGCTTGCAAATGGCACACCCTTTTCCGAGGCAGCTGAAACAAGTAATATCAGCTTCAACTGACGGTTCCGTAAATGGGAAGTAACTTGGCCGCAAGCGAACTTCCAATTGATCGCCAAAGAGGGTCTTAGCAACCACTTCCAAAGTTCCCTTCAAGTCAGCCATTGTAATGTGTTCTCCCAAAACGAGTCCTTCAACTTGGTGGAATTGATGGGAGTGCGTAGCATCATCAGTATCCCGCCGGTAAACCTTCCCTGGGGAAATCATCTTCAAAGGTCCCTTTGAAAAATCATGTTTTTCCATCATCCGGGCCTGCATTGGTGAAGTTTGCGTCCGCATCAACACAGAAGGGGTAACATAAAAAGTATCTTGCATATCCCGTGCTGGGTGGTCCTTTGGTAGGTTCAAACGTTCAAAGTTGTATTCTTCTTGTTCAACTTCATCCCCAACGGCAACTTCATAACCCATCCCAACAAACAGGTCAACCAATTGGTCAATAATTTGTTGAATCACGTGGGGTTGTCCTTGAACAGTTGGCTTCCCTGGTAGGGTAACATCAATCGTTTCTTCTGCTAACTTTTCGTTTAGTCGAGCTGCGGTTAATTCAGCCTTCTTATCTTCGATTGCCTTCGTCAATTCATCACGAATTTCGTTGGCGAACTTCCCTACCTTTGGCCTTTCTTCTTTGCTAAGGTCCTTCATCCCCCGTAAAACGGCAGTCAGCGGTCCTTTCTTTCCAAGCATCTTAACCCGAATATCATTAACTTTATTTAGATCTTCGGTCTTGTTAATTTCTTGGATCCCTTGTTGGCGTAATTCTTCCAACTTTTCTCTTAAGCCCATAATTTCCTCCTTTTAGGGTAGAAAAAAACCCCGTCCGGCAAGGGACGAGGTTTCGCGGTACCACCCTAGTTTATAGCGATGCTATACACTCAATGATTGATAACGGTAATCAACCGAGGATGATCCCGACTCCAGAAATGAAATTCACTTCGCAAGCGGAACTTCACTTTCAGTCAATGGTGAAGTTTCCCTAGGCGGCCGTAGAAGTTACTAGTTTCCTTCAACGTCTTTAATTTACTGGTCAATATTCTAACTAATCTTTTCCATTTGGTCAAGTGCTTCATCGCGCCATTTATCAGACCAATTATGAACCGCGGTCATTACCGGTGCTAATTCTTTTCCCCGTTGGGTTAGGGCATATTCAATCCGGCTTTCACCTTTGTATGTCCGCCGTTCAACAATCCCTTCTTGTTCCAATTCCTTTAAGCGTTCACAAAGCACCCGATCTGAGCACTTCTGAATGTGACCGGCTAAGTCCTTAAAACGTTGGGTTTCTTCGTGAAGTAGAACTTCAATAATCATCCCGTTCCACTTTTTTCCTAAAATCGAAAAAGTCTTTGCAAACTTTGGACAGAGACTAAAATCATCTTCAGTGGTATTAACAGCCTTTAACATTTTCCGCTCCTCCCGATTTTGATTAATTTACTTTTGCTGGGCGATATTTTTTCATCCGTTGGTGAATTTTCTTCTTTAGCGGGCTGAAAAATTCTTGTTCCGCCTCATAATCATCAACTAAAGAAACAATCAGACTTTCAGCATACTTTGGAACTGCCAAAGTAGCCCCAAACATGTGCTTTAAAATGATATCCTTTTCCTTTGAATTAAGCCGCGTCAGCTTTTCAGCATTTCGCAATGCCACCCGTGGGTGAATAAAAGCATGGGTGCCTAAATCAAACTTTGTCGTGCGCCAATCATAATAAAACAGGTCGTGCAACAATCCTGCGCGAGCTGTACTAACGTAATCTAAGTGAAGTCTCTTGGCGATTCGGTAGCTATCATAAGATACCGCAATCGAATGTTGCAAGCGATCGGAGTGGTGATGTTGCGTATATTCAGCTAACTTTTGAACTGCTGGTTGCCGAAGCAAATCAGCAACAATGGCCACATATTCCTTATCGTTGCGCCATTCATTCCTTGCTTTCATGCACTAGACTGCCCCTTTTCTATTTAATTATCACTTATTCTACACGATTTAAAGAAAAAAGGAAAACCAGATTGCTTATTTTTAGTTAGTCTTAATCTTTTACTCGCTCAGCGCTTGTTGATTTAATTCAAACATTAAGATCCCGGCTGAAACCGCAACGTTAAGGGATTCGGCTTCTCCCTTCATCGGGATATACAAGTTGGCAGTTGTTTGAGCTAACAATTCTTCAGCCATTCCATGACCTTCATTTCCCATAATTAAAGCAAAATCGTGCCCCGGCTTAACCGTCCGAAAACTCTTGGCTTCTGGATTTAATTGGGTACCATAAACTGGCATTTTTTGGGCTTTAAAATCTTGAATCCATTTGGTTAAATCACCAGTATAAAGCTTTAAATGAAATTGACTCCCCTGCATAGAACGGACCACTTTTGGATTAAAGAGGTCTGCCGATTTGTGACTGACAACCACGCCGGCAAAGCCAGCTGCATCAGCTGTCCGGACCATCGTTCCAACATTTCCAGGATCTTGAACCCGGTCTAACATTAGCCAAGCTCCCTTTAGATCAACTTGACCGTTAAAACGTTGGTCGGGAAGTGCCGCAACTGCAGCAATCCCCTGGGGCGTCACCGTATCCATTACGTGTTTTAGGATGGCTGGAGTGACCTCATAGACTTGATCAAACCGTGCTACAATATCTTCATGAGTAGCTAGTTCTTCAGCCGTTCCAATCAGTTCAGTTAAATGGACATTGCTTTTTAATGCTTCTTCAACTAAGTGCCAACCATCTAGTAAGTAAGCATTAAATTTTTCTCGGCCCCGCTTAGTGGCTAATTTTTTCCAATCTTTAACATGTTGATTTTTAATTGATGTTAGTTGTTCGCGCATATTATCACCTCAAGGCACATATTATACCATCTTTCCGAGGAGGATTTTTGATGTTAAATTACTTAATTTTAGTATCTGGTCGGGTTCAAGGGGTTGGCTTTCGTTATTTTACTTGGCAACTCGCTAAAGAAGCAGGGGTGACCGGGACGGTGAGAAATCTTGATGATGGCCGAGTTGAAATCGTTGCTCAAGGGCCAGCAAAGATACTGCGCCAATTTCTCCTTGCTGTTAAGGCTGGACCGAGTCCATATGCCAAGGTTACTAAGGTTCAAGTGAAGGAACAAAATTTGGCTGACTTTACCAGTTTTGAAATTACGAATTAGCGTTCTGAGTGGTATTTTAGGTCAAAATCGAGTATCATTATTTTTTGATGACACAAAATAAGATAAAGGATGAAAAAGTCGATGAAAAAATTAAAGCGCGGCGGGATTCTATTATCCCTTGCTAGCTTGTTAGTTTTACTGTCTGGTTGTGTGCGGGTAAAAAACGGTAAGCCCTACGGGATGATCTATGATTACCTTGCAAAACCAATGCAACACTTTATGGAATTTATTGCTCAATACATGGGTGGAAGTTACGGTTGGTCAATCGTCGTGATCGTGATCATTGTCCGGATAATCTTATTACCAGTCATGATGAACCAAATGGAGAAGTCAACTTTGATGCAAGAGCGGATGGCAATGGTTCAACCACAAATGCGGGCCCTACAAGAACGCCAAAAGAAGGCTAAGACCCAAGAAGAACAAGCCGCTATTGCTCAAGAAATGATGTCTTTTTATAAGGATAACAACATTTCTATGACCGGGGGAATTGGTTGTTTACCATTGCTAATTCAATTACCGATTTTCACGGCTCTGTATAACGCAATTCGGTATTCACCGGAACTTTCCAGTTCAACTTTTATGGGCATTCCGCTCGGGAAGCCAAGCATCATTTTAGCAGTTCTTTCCTTCTTAGCCTACTTAGTACAATCCTGGGTTTCGATGCTTGGGGTGGCCGAAGAACAAAAGAAGCAAATGCGGACAATGATGTTAATGAGCCCGATTATGATTGGGGGAATTTGCTTAACTTCCTCCGCTGGGCTCGGTGTCTACTTCTTTATTGGTGGTCTCTTTGCAATTTTGCAAACCCTCTTAATCAATGCTTACCGGCCTCGCTTACGGAAGCAAATTAAGCTTGAAATGGCTAACAAACCAAAGAAGCCAGCTAAACCAATCGTTGAAGCAAAGCCAGTTGCTGAAAAGCCAACGGCTACCATTGAAGCCCTAAAGCAAACCAAGCCATCGGAAAACCAGCAACCACGGAATGCTGGTAAACAGCAACATCATAAGTCATAAAGTTTATCGTATTAAACTCAAAAGGAGCTGAGAAGAAACCACATTTCTTTTCAGCCCCTTTTATTTCAACCGGAGGAATAACGATGATTAAATCAATTAATAAAGATCTTCAAAGCTTAAAGGTTAAAAGCCAGCCAGCTAATTTGAATGATATTCAAGTGGCAAAAGACCTCCTCGATACTTTAACAGCTCATCAAGCTGACTGCGTCGGGTTGGCCGCAAACATGATTGGGATTCATAAACGAATCATTGCCGTTTCCCTGGGCCCGGTCAATATTGCGATGTTAAATCCTGAAATTACTAAAAAAAGTCACCTCTATCAAACTAACGAGGGTTGCTTAAGCTTATCGGGTACCCGGCTAACTAACCGCTACCAACAAATTACAGTTCGCTATCTTGATCTGAACGGTAAGCCCCAAAGCTTAAACCTAACTGATTTTGCTGCCGAGATTGTCCAACACGAAATCGACCACTGTAACGGGGTTATTATTTAAACCAGAAAAAGCGAGTAAGGAAAGTTAAGAATTTCTCTCTTTCCCACTCGCTTTTATTTTTCACGTTTGTGGTCTTTTTCCGGGTTCGTACTCTCGGTGTCAATGATTGGCAACGTTAACCGGAATAAAGATCCAGAACCAAGTTGACTTTCAACGGTAATGGTACCATGATAGCCTTCGATTAACCGTTTAGCAATTGCCAGGCCAAGGCCGTTACCCCCTTTTTTTCGGCTCCGGGCCTTGTCAACCCGGTAGAAACGGTCAAACACTTTTGATAATTCTTCGGGTGAAATACCTTCCCCAAAATCTTGGACCCCAATTTCGACTGCCCGAAGATTCCGAGACAAGGAAAGATGAATTTTCTTTCTCTCACCAGAATACTTCACGGCATTATCACAAAGGATAATCAGAATCTGTTCGAGGTGATCCCGGTAAATTCTAACAACTTCATCATGCCGTAAATCGTCATCTAACATAAACTCAAAGTCGGGGTGAATCATCTTAAAATTGTTGTAAACTTGATGAACCACATCCCGCACTGGCGTTGTTGCGTCCCGGAAGTTAAGTTCAACCTGTTCAGCCCGCGAAAGGTCGAGCATTTCTTGAACTAAACTATTCATCCGGTTAGTTTCTGCAATCACAGCTGGAATTGATTCTTCTAAGACTTGTGGATCATCTTTTCCCCACCGTTGTAACATTTGCATGTGGCCCTGGATAATTGCTACCGGAGTCCGTAATTCATGGGACACATCCCCCACGAACTGTGATTGTTGATCAATGTAGCGCTGCATTCGGTCCAACATTGAATTAAAAATTTGACTTAATTCTGCTAACTCATCATTGCGATTAAGTTCGGGAACCCGCTGATTCTTAGTCGGATCATCCCGAATTGCAACAATTGTCGACTGAATATCATCAAGAGGCCGCAAAATCAAGTAGGATAAGCCGTAACCTAACAAACCACTTGCAATTACAACCAAAGTAAGGGCTAACGTACTAATCAACAGTAAGCGATTATACCTTTGATAATAGTTATTAAGGTGATTTTCAATCTGTAAATAACCAACGACCCTTTTCGTTGCTTGACTGTAAATTGGTGACCGTCCAAGCAAGATCTTGTGCTTTTTTCCGGAAACTAGCTGAATCTTACTAGTCTTAACCTTGGCTGGTGCCCGGTAAAGGGTCCCAGTAGAAAAAACTAAGTGATCTTGACGATTATAGATAGCAACTTCGGTCCGCGGATTAATAATTTCTTGAATAATTGGTCCTTGATAACTCCTTCGCGCTTGGTTTACTGTTTGAGACTCAATTCGTTTCTGAAGAAGGTGATCAATCTGTTGAGTAGTAATGTTATTACTACGGGTTGTTGAACCAAGTTGGTGACTAATGGTAACTAAACTGCCATTTAAACTTTGGCGCTCTTGATTTAACAAGTCCCGGGTAAAACTACTAAATAAAGCGGTGATTACGATCAACGAAATCAACAAAGAACCAATTGCCGTACCAAGCGCCCACTTAATTTTAAGCGAAACAAATCTTGGCTTTGCCTGCTCTTTTTCCATATGATGCCCCACTTACGAGCGAATTACATAACCAGTTCCCCGAACCGTTTGGATATAACTCTTTTCACCAGGGCGGTCAATCTTGTTTCTTAGATACCGAACATAGACGTCAACCACATTAGTTTCAACCTTTGCGTCATAGCCCCAAACCTTACTCAAAAGTTCCTTCCGGGACATAACAACGTTAATATTTTCCATCAAAATTAACAATAATTCGTATTCACGCTTAGTAAGGTTAATAACTTCGTCGCCCCGCCGAACAACTCGGTTTTCCTTTTCAATCGTCAGATCTTTGTAATTAACCGTCGTTTGGTGGCCATTATTGGCACCGCCCTCAATGCTAATCCGCCGTAATAAGGCCCGTACCCGAGCTAACAATTCTTCAATTGCAAATGGCTTAACAATGTAATCATCAGCCCCATGATCCAGCCCAGAAACCCGATCGATAACTGAATCCCGAGCCGTCATAATGATAATTGGCGTATCCTTGACTTCACGCACCCGCCGGGCTACTTCAATCCCATTTAATTCAGGAAGCATTAAGTCCAACAGGATAACATCAAAGTCTTGATTTAAAGCTGCCTCAAGCCCTGTCCGCCCATCCAATTCAACATCGATTTCATAACCATCATGCTTTAATTCTAGTTCAACAAACCGGGCAAGGTTTTCTTCATCTTCAATAATCAAAATCCGACTCATTTTTTCACCCTCACAAATCTAATAATTTTTGGCAATTCTACAATCATTCTATCATAAGTTATTAATTTTCCCTAGCAGTTGTCGAGAGATTCTTAATATTGGTTTAATGACATAAAAAAAGACCCTCTTAGGTCCGGCGCCTAAAGAGGGTCTTTTTGGTAATTGGGGTTTAGTTGTTGGCATTAACAACTTGTTCACCATCGTAGTAACCACATGATGGACAAACCATGTGTGACTTACGAAGTTCACCGCAGTTTGGACATGGTGCCAAACCAGGAACAGTCAACTTGATGTGACCCCGACGGTTGCGCTTCCGCGTCTTTGACGTCTTCCGTGCTGGTACAGCCATGCTTTACACCTCCTCAGTTTATAATATTATCCACAATTGGTTTTTTAACCGTTCGCTAATCTTCTTTGTCCTGATCAGGAAATAATTCTTTTAACTTAGCGAGCCGTGGATCAACAGTGTTTATCGTCTCCTGATCGGTGGCCCCTTCTTCTTTCACGTCCCAACCTTTTCCGTTAGGCATCGAGGTCCCAGCCTGTTCCTCAGGAGTTAATACCCGACTTGGAATTTGTTCAATGATGTTTTCCATCACGGCTTCGTCAAACTTAATCGGCGTTTGGCTATCCGCAAGTACAAATACCAAATCATTTTCGGTATCATACCGGTCAAGGTGATCTCGGTCACTAGTATATGATTCAGTGAACGAAAAAGCTAACCTTAGCTCAACCGGTAATAATGATCGTGTCGAAGGAACCGTTACCGTGGTCTTTATTTGCATCGCAATGGTAGCATCCCCACGATCGTAAGTCACGAACCCATCAACTTCAACCGGACTAACTGCCAAGATTTGTTGTGGAAATCGCTCCTTCATTGCATTACTTAAATCAAGAGTTCGCTGAAGGTGCATTGATTCATCTTCAAAACGACGAAGTTCACTTAATGTCCATTCCATCTTTTTCCTCCTAATGCAACGCGTTTAATTATACCCGGCGTCGCAATTGATGTCAATGTTTTTTGCTTGACAGGTCGATCACCGGAGCATGTTTCACGTCTTGTTCAACAACAGTGAAGTTTTGATATAGCTTTCCGGCCCGGTAATCTAAGCTTAATACGTGATCTTTCATCTTGGCATCAACCTTCGTAATCAAAGGATATTGAAGCTTTTTTTTAACTTGGTGCAGATATTCTTGTCCGCGCTCATTAAAAGCTAAAACGTGATGATGTGGCTGAGCATTTTCCATTTGAGATGTAGTGATTTCGAGCACGGTATATAAGCATAGCCGAAGTAAACGAGCAAAAGTATAGCGTTTAGTCTTTGCTGCATGCAAAAAGGACTGGAAATCCAACTCATGTTGAGCAGCTTCTTTTAGGCGATACTCTAATCCTTCCGTCATCTGGTAGATCTTTTGCAATTCATTTACCGGCGCTTGAATTAAATGATTTCGCAAAATCGGATAAAGGGTTTGCCAACTTGGAATTGTTGTTAAGCCAACTAATGCCCGTGCAGTTTCTTTAGGAACAACATTTTCAATTGGTTGACCAGCTTTGACTGCCGCCCGAACTCCGCTTGCACTCGCCAAATTAACACCTAAAGTTTGATCATGATAATCTTTACCTTGCCGCTTAATTGGCACTAATTCAAGCGGCCAACCATGCTCTTGACAGGCCTTAAAGTACGAGTAAGCCAAAATATCGTTTGGATTGGTCAAACTAATCCCGGTTTTAGCAACTAGGGCCGCATTAAACTGGGTCGCAAAAGTTTCCCGATAATCCGTAAAGTTATCATGGCGAAATTTCTGTTCAAATGAGCTTAACCTTGCAAAATCCCACTCTGGGTGTTCAGCTCCAAAAACAACCGTCTTGACTTTAAGATCATTGAGTAATCGTAATGCCCCCGTTGCGAACCGTTGTCCGGGCTGAACGGCATCAAAAACAGGTAATTCGATGACTAAATCAACCCCATTTTCTAAGGCTAACTTTGCTCGTTCCCATTTATCAAGAATCGTTGGTTCACCACGTTGGGTAAAATTGCCACTCATTACGGCAACTACCACTTGGGCATTCGTCAGTTGCTTTGCGATTCGCAAGTGATACAAATGGCCGTTATGGAACGGATTATATTCAGTGATTAGCCCAACCGCCTCCACGATTTTTCCCTCCTAGTTAGTGACGATCCAAACCTACCGGGTTGTCTCGGGTTGAATGTTTTGCCTGCCAAAATCGGCCCTTACCCGAATTTGCTTATTCTTAAAGCCAACGTTTGTTAAGGCTTGATTTAACACTTCCAATTCATAGGCGCGTTCAAAATGAGTTTCTCCCACCCGGTTATAAGTTTGATCCGCATTTTGAATAAAAAAGGCCAGATCATGAATTACGCCGTGCGGAACCTCTTCATCCGCATAAGTTGTCCATAAAAAGGCCTTCGAATGATCTTCCGCCTCAAAATTATAGGTATAACCAGGGTAAACTTGATCGGTTTGATATGGTGTTATCACATCAAAGATAAATTTGCCTCCTGGTTTAAGATGAGCTTTAACTGCGCGAAAGGTATCTTCAACTGCTACTAAATCAGGTAAATAACATAAAGAGTCTGCAAAACAAGTTACCGCATCATAAACCGGTAGCCCCTTCAATTCACGCATATCAGTTTCAACAAGCTCAATATCAACCCCAGCTGTTTGTCGATGCTGGTCAGCTAAGGCTAACATCTCCGGTGAAAAGTCAGCATCAGTAACCTGGTAGCCTTGTTGTGCAAGCAAGACCGCAAGGCGACCCGCACCTCCAGCAAGATCGAGTACCTGGCTTCCGTTAGGAACTTCATTTCCCACTAATTGTTGCCAATTAGTGTACATTTCAGGATCAAACAACTCATCATATAACTGGGCAAAAGTTTGATAAATCATTAGTCAGTTAACCAATCATTTAAATTAACTAAAGGTGCTTCCGACCAAAGCTTTTCGAGATTGTAGAAGTGCCGCGTTTCTTCCCGGAAGATATGCACAACAATATCTCCTAAATCAATTAAAACCCATTGGGCCGCGTCTTTCCCTTCGACACTACCAATTTCAATTTGGCTTTCGTGCGCCATTTCAACAATCGCATTTGAAATCGCTTGTACCTGCCGGTTTGAACCACCCGTCATTACAACAAAATAATCAGCCATTGGGGTTAATTGGTCCACTTGCATGGCAACAATATCTTCTGCCCGCCGCCCATCAGCAGCTTTAACAACTTTTTCAAGTAATGCTTTGCTATCATCCATTATTTTTTAATTCCTTTCTGTACTTCGGTACCCAGGCATTGTAGGTTTCTAACGTTTTGGGATAAATGGGCTTACTATTTTCAGCTAAATACGTCAATGTCGCTTGGGTTTGATAAGCTACTCCCAAACCAAGATCAGCTTTAGTAAGTTGCCGGGCTTTTTCTACTCCTGGAAAATCCCGTCCTGGTTCAATGTAATCAGCCATATATAAAACTTGAGCTAACGGAGTCATGTAAGCCGCTCCCGTGGTATGTTGGCGAATAGCGTTCAAGATTTCCTCATTTTGAACACCAAGTTCGTCTTTTACCAGTTCAGCTCCAACCACACCGTGCCAAATTGCATTGCCATAATCTAAGAGTTCCTTCGATAACTTTTTAGCCTTAATAACGGTAATAAAATCCTCATCTGGCCGTTGCTTGGCATAATCATGACACAAGCCAGCAACACTTGCCGCCTCAAGGTCAACATCATACTGCTTTGCTAACTTGATGGCAGTCTGCTCAACCCGTAGGACATGCTTAAACCGACTTGGCTTGAGTGCCCTTTCTAACCGGGCAATCAATTCCGCTCGATTTAATGATAAATAATGTTTTTGATACTCAATTTCTTTAACCATGATATAAATGATGCTCCTCAATATAATTAGCAACTGCGTCCGGAACCATATAACGAACTGACGTCCCCATCATCAAGCGTTGCCGAATATCAGACGAAGAAAATTGCACCTCAGGAACATCAACCCAAATGACAGGATAATTACTTTCATTTTTAGCTCCGGGACGACGAACAGCAACGAAGTTCACCATTTTAATTAAATTATTGATGCAGTGCCATTTAGGGAGATAATCAACCATATCGCCACCGATAATAAAGTAATAATCATTTTCGGGGTGTGCTTCTTTGAGTTGCTTGACGGTGTCATAGGTATAACTTACCCCACCCCGTTGGATTTCAGCTAATTCTAAGCCAAACAATGGATTGCCTTGAATTGCCAAACGGAGCATTGCTACCCTATCATTTGCATCAATGGCAGTTTTTTTATCAACGTGCGGTGGGATGGCATCGGGCATGAAATCAACCCGGTTTAACCTTAATGCATGACCAACTTGGTCAGCGATCATTAAATGCGCATTATGGACCGGATTAAAAGTTCCGCCATACAAGCCAATCCGCCGCCGAGGATGAGTTTGAATCGGTTCAACTTGAACCTTAGGAATTGCTTCAAGCGTTACCTGACTCATTTTTAAGCCTCCTAAATTTTGGCAACTTGAACTGATAAATCCTGAAATTCAGGCTTTTCTGCCGGTTTAAAGAGAACTAAAACCCGCCCAATCGTTTGCACAACTTGAATATCACTGTGTTCCTCAATGTATTCTTTAACATCAACGACATCCACAGCTGTATTTTGCAATAAACTAACTTTAATCAATTCACGTCGATCTAAGGCCCCATTTAATTGGGCAACCCAAGCTGGAGTTAAGCCATTTTTCCCAACTGAAAACAGTGGTTGTAAATGGTTTGCTTGTGCTCTTAAAAACCGTTTTTGTTTCCCACGTAATTCCATTTTCTTCCTCACTTTTATTTAAATCATTGCTTTCCGCAGTAAAACCGCAACCCCTTTTGGTGCCCAACCAACTACAGTAACGTTTGCCGGAACAGTAATCCAGCCTAATCCTTCAAAGACCAAATCACTCTTTTGCCGGGTCTTAAATTCATGACGAACTAGGAGCGGAATTTGATCCTCATTTCCTGGATGTGGTGGGACTAAGAGGTCACCTAAATGCCGTTGATAAAATTGATCAGCGTTTTGATATTTTGTCCGGTGTAATACCAAATTATTTTCAAAGTAAGCAACAACACCGATCTTTGACCCCTTCAAATAATCAAATCGACCAATTCCACCTAAGAAAATTGTTTGTTCATCAGTTAATTGGTAAGTCCGCGGTTTGATTTCCTTTTGCGGCGCAACTAACCGTAAATCTTCAGGTGGTAAAACGTGGGCCATTTGTTCTTGATGAATAATTCCGGGCGTATCAACTAATTGATGGCCATCGTCCAACGGAATTTCAATCTTATCCAAAGTCGTTCCTGGAAAACGAGAAGTGGTAATTAAATCTTGGACCCCGGTCCGTTGTTTAATGATTTGGTTGATTAACGTTGACTTACCAACATTTGTCACCCCAACCACGTAAACGTCCCGATCGCCCCTAAGCAATTCGATTTCATCCAACAGGTTATCAATTTGGTGATTTTTCTTTGCCGAAACTAAAACGGTCTTCAGTGGCCGAATTCCCGCTTCATTGGCTTGTTGTCGTAACCAATCAGTTAACTTTCGCCGCCGCAGTGACCTTGGCAACAGGTCTTCTTTATTTCCAACTAGTAAAACAGGATTATCGCCGACAAACCGATGTAACCCAGGAATAATACTACCGTTAAAGTCAAAAATATCAACTACATAAACGATTAAAGCGTTCGCATCCCGGATTTGATTTAAAAGGGCAAGAAAATCATCATCAGTTAGTGAAACTGGCGCAATTTCGTTGTAATGCCGTAAACGAAAACAACGTTGGCAATATAAGTCGCCACTTTCTAGTCCCCGCTCTAGTGCTGACTTTGGCGTATAACCAATGCCGTTTTTATCAGTCGTTTGGATAACACTCCCACAACCAATACAACGTAATTCTTCTTGCTCAGTCATCTAAACCCTCCTGCCAATCCATTGCTGGATATTTTTTCTTTAAGCTTCGTTTAACAAAAGTTTCTAAAAAGCGGTTAAACTTGGTATTCCACTTATCACTACTGATTAAAGGCTTCACTAAGATGCACCGTACCCCAGCTTGATGAGAAGCCAAAACATCGGTTAAATATTGATCACCAACCATTACCACTTCGTCCGGGGTTAAGTTTAGTTGTTTACAAGCCCGTCTGATTCCTGTTCCGAGCGGCTTTAAAGCCCGGGAAACAAAAGGTAACCCTAATGGGGCAACAGCTTTTTCAACCCTTTTATAACTATTATTTGAAACTACCATCAGTGGGATTCCAGCTGCCTCGAGCTCTTCCATCCATTTTCTCAATTGAGGGGTCCCATTTGGATTATTCCAGGCAATCAAAGTGTTGTCTAAATCACTTAACACAGCCTTAATCCCGGCGCGCTTTAACTCCGTTGGTGAAACTTGATAAATTGTTTTTACCATCCAAGTCGGTTTGAATTTTTCTAACACAATTATTTCCTCACACAAAATTAACTAAACTTCATTATAACGATCTACTTGGTTTGGTTCAAATCTCAACCTCGTAATTAGCTTATCTAACTTTGTTGTTAAAAAAAAGATTAGGGCAAGTCGAATAACCGTCCTAATCCAATTCATTTAATTTAAAGTTTAGTTTAAAGCCTTCTTAGCTTCCTCAACCAAAGCCTTGAAAGCATCGGCATCGTTAACCGCAAGGTCAGCCAACATCTTCCGGTTGATATCAATGTTAGCTAACTTCAAACCGTGCATTAACTTGGAATAGCTAAGGCCGTTCATACGGGCACCAGCGTTAATCCGAGCAATCCACAATTCACGGAACTTACGCTTGTTAACCTTCCGGTCACGGAATGCGTAAGTGTAACCCTTCATAACTTGATCCTTAGCAGTCTTGAAAAGACGGTGCTTTGAACCAGTGTAACCCTTAGCCAACTTCATGATGCGCTTCCGACGAGCGCGCGTAACTGTTCCACCCTTAACTCGCATAGTGGTAACCTCCTAAAATACTAGTTTAATTTTAATCGTGTAGGCTCGCTACTAAGCTTACTTAGCAGGAAGCATCTTCTTGAAACGCTTTACGTTAGACTTGTCCATCATGGATAAACCACGCAATTGACGGCGTTGCTTCTTAGTCTTACCGTGGAAACGGTGGCTAGTAAATGAGTTACCACTCTTAAAACCACCCTTAGCAGTCCGCTTAAAACGCTTTGCAGCAGCGCGATTAGTCTTCATCTTTGGCATAATGAATTCCTACCTTCTTTATTATTTTTTTGCCTTGTCGTTAAGGGGAGCAAGCGTTAAGAACATGCTCCGCCCTTCCATCTTTGGCCGTTGCACAACCGTGGCGATGTCCTTAGTTTCATCAGCCATCTTCTCAATCATGTCACGACCGATATCCTTATGCGTAATTGCACGACCACGGAAGCGAAGTGAGACCCGAACTTTGTCACCTTTTTCGATGAACTTACGAACCCGACCTAACTTCACGTTAAAATCATTCGTATCAATAGTGGGACTTAAGCGGATTTCCTTAACTGCAACAGTCTTTTGGTTCTTCCGCGCTTCCCGTTCTTTCTTTTGCATTTCAAAACGGTACTTCCCGTAGTCCATAATACGAGCAACAGCTGGACGCGCTTTGGGAGCAACTAAGACTAAGTCAAGGTCAGCAGCTTCTGCCATTCGTAAAGCTTCTTCTTTTGACTTAACCCCAAGTTGTTCACCATTTTGGTCAATTAACCGAACTTCCTTGGCCCGAATACCGTTATTGACAATCATTCCCTGAGCTATGGCAACACACCTCCGATATTTTTAGTGGAAAGAGCAAGCAAAAAACGGAGTGCATAGCACCCCGCCGCAAAATGGTATATTCCAACCATCGTACTTCAACTCGTCAGCCCGGCAACTCTATTATTACCAAGGCGAGAAGCGGGTGCTTCTGCTTTTTTCTTTCAACACTTTACATACTATAAAAAATACTTTCAGAAGTCAAGGGTTTTTTATGGTTTTCCCAGTTTTTGACGTAAATTGTCACCTACTACCGTAACTTCCCGGGATAAGAAGCGAATTCGTTCCATTATCCGTTTTGCTTTTAATGGTTCTTGATCCCCTTTTACATCGACCGCCAAATGTTTTTCAAGTTCATCCATCGTAAAGTTAGAAGAGAAAAAGGTTGGTAGCTCCATTTGCATCCGGTATTCCAAAATCACACCTAAAACTTCATCCCGAACCCAGGCTGACATTGCGTCTGCTCCGATGTCATCAATCATCAGAATTGGAACCTGTTTAATACGATCTCTTTCCAGATCAGTTGTCTTTTTCCCAATCGAACTCTTCATATTAACCGCAAAGGTTGGAAAATGGATTAACATTGACTTAATCCCTTTTGCTGCCAGCTCATTGGCAATTGCGCCTAGCAAAAAGGTTTTGCCAACCCCAAACTCACCGGTTAAATACATCCCCGGCATAAAACTATTTGGGGTGTAGTCTTGGACAAAACGTAACCCCCGCGAAAAAGCGGCATTTCGGTTATGAGAGGCATACTCACCATCCATAAATGCATTCTTAAAGGTTGCGTTCGTGATAAATTTTGGCATGGCTAAGGTTTCAACTAAGGATCGCTGTTTAGCGGCTTCTCTTTGAGCCCGGAGTTGTTCCGTTGGTACATAGGTGACATCAATTTGTCCTGCCGAAACAACTAAGCGAGGAACATAACCAGGAGCAACACTTGCCTTGCCCTGCTTAACTAAATCCCGGTCATGAACAAATTCATATAACTTAGAACTCCCTCGGTTTATGCTTTCTTGGTTGAGTTCATCTTGATGTCTTTGAAGGAAGGATTGGACTTCCGGATCGGCAAAAACTGCTTTCATAATTTTACGATAAGCTTCATCCCCTGCTTGAGGACTAATAATTCCATCCATCGTTTGGTTTACTGATTCCATTTTAAATCCCTCCTTTATTTATCATTTTGTTGCTGATTTAAATTAGCAAGCATCTTCTTCATTTCAGCAACCTGCTTAGGATCAACTTCGCCACCTTTTTTCCCTTTGGTAGGTTGGGCAGACTGCTTTGCCCATTCCGGTAACTCTTCTTTAATCCGTGGCCGTTTATTACCGTAATTTGATGAACGTCGATTTTGACGTTGTTCAAATCGTTCTCGTTGTTTTTCCTGGTGACTTTGCGCTTGTCGCAAGGCTTGAGCAGCGGAATTAATTCCTTTGGCTTGCCAAGATGAAGCAATTGAAGTTGCTAAGTTAGCAACCAAGTTATCCATCCCCTGATCAACTAGCAAATACCAAGACAAAATATTCAAAACGCTTCCTGGTAAGTTACTGTTACGCCCAATCTCCGTTAAAACCCGTTGTTCAGCCGGAGTAACGAAGCCCCCTTTTTGCTCCTTGATTTGTTTAAGAAAGGGAACTGGAGCTAATTGATTGGCTAATTGAACTAGTTCCCGCATTGGTTGGGAAAAACCTGTTACGTCCTCATTACCGTTAACGACCTGCGATTTCGAACGTACCGGCTGACTAGCGCGCTGAACCTCATTCTTAAAGGTTAATTGATTGAATTTATTAGTTGCAAGATCCGTTGCCCGGCTAGCTAAATTGGCCAACTGGAGCTCGTCAAACCCATACAAGCGGTGTTCAGCCAAGACCAACTTCCGCGCCTCTTGTAATTGGTCCTCTGGGACTCCCAAGCTGTCCGCTTGACGAAGAAAGAAATTAAAATCAAAATCTTCAGCTGGAATCGTCAAGGAAGCAACTTGATCAATTGGCAACGCTTGCCTTGCCTCAGTAATTGTTTGATCATCTTCAGCTTGGGTACTTGAATCCGGCTTAAAAACGGTAAAGAAATTCTTGGTAACTTGCTTTAAATGGCTAGGGTCAAAGAAATTCTCTTTTGCTCGTTGAACTAAGTGATTAAATTCATTTGCTCCGACTTGTTGTAATAATAGGACGGATAACAAATCGTCATTAATTAACTCAACGGGCGTCAGTGGTGGTTGAACCTCCAAAACAAGGGTCACCCCTAATTCATCATCTAGTTGGTATGTTTTTATTAACCTCAAACCTTCCAAACGGTCAAGGGCCCGTGAAAAAGCCGGTAAGCCAATATTTAACCGCACAAGTAAGGTACTAACTAGTTGTCGCTTTGCTAATACCGGGTTGGGCCTAATTAAATCACTTAAGGCCAAAAAAAGCCCTAAAGCATCAGCGCCAAGCAAAGGCTGATAGAAGGGCAAAAAAGACGCTTGTAAGAGCCCGACAAACTTAGGGTTGGCACTAACCAGATATCCCGTTTTAGGGGTTAAAGGAGCCCGCTCAATCATCTTTAGACTCCGTTTGATGATGTTGTTGCTTATCCATGACTGATTTAAGTTCGTTCATAAAGGTATCAACATCCTTAAATTGCCGATAAACACTAGCAAAACGAATATATGCGATTTGGTCAACTTCTTGTAATTCATTCATTACAAATTCACCAATCACTTGACTTGAGACTTCATTTTCCCCAAGGCGCCGGATCCTAACTTCGACGTTAGAAGCAATATCCGTTAACTTTTCCATACTAACCGGCCGTTTTTCTGCTGACCGAACTAAACCGTTTAAAACTTTTTGCCGGCTAAACTCTTGGCGGGTCCCATCCTTTTTAATTACTAAAAGTGGAGTTTCTTCGTATCGTTCAAAGGTAGTAAAGCGAAAGCCGCAATTCATGCATTCGCGGCGCCGCCGGATAAAAGTACCGTCTTCGCTTGGACGACTGTCAACAACTCGCGAACCGTTATGATGACAATGTGGGCAAATCATCACTAACCTCCTAATTATCCCTTAACTTACTAGATTCTTTTAATTATAACATTATTAAAGCCAATTAAACAGCCAATTGTCAACCTGTAGGTAGGTATTCTCGATGGAAGCTTCATTATCAATTACAACTGTTGCCAGCTCCTTTTTCCTCTCGAGTGGCCATTGGGCATTAATCCGAGCTTCGGCTGTTGCTTCATCATAATGATTACGATCTATTAGTCGTTTCAATTGTGTGGCTGGCTTTACTGCAACAACCATCACGGCTTCACACAATTTTTCGTATCCACCTTCAAACAAGAGCGGAATATCCAAAACTACTAACTTCACCTGGTTAGCACGGGCTTTTTTCAAATCCATGCAAATTTCCTGATGGATAATCGACCCCAAAGTTTGGTTTAACTTTGCTTCAGCCTTAACATCACCAAAAACCATTTTCCCCAGCTTAGCCCGTTGTAAAGTTCCATCAGAAGCTAAAATCTGAGGACCAAAGACCTTAACCAAGCGTTTCAAACCAAGTTGATGAGGTTCTACGACCCGTCGGGCAATCAAGTCACCATCAATAATTACTGCCCCTTTTTGCGCAAGGTATTTTGAAACCGTCGATTTTCCGGTCGCAATCCCGCCGGTTAAACCCAAAACCTTAGTCATCAACTTTTACCAATGGTTGACAGTGCGGGCAAAAAGTCGTCCCTCGCTGGGCAACTTTGATCTTAACAAGCTTTGTTCCGCACCGATGACACCTATCACCGCCCCGACCGTAAACATCCAATTCATTTTGGAACTTACCAGCATCTCCAAAAGCGTTCTTAAAAGAGTGAACGGTGGTCCCATGGTGTTCAGTTGCCCGAGCTAATTCATGAATAATATTCTCCCGTAGTTTTGCAATTTTTTCTTCCGGAACTTGATTTGTCGGCTCTTCGGGGTTAATTTGGGTTTCCCAGAGGACTTCATCGGCATAAATATTTCCGAGACCAGCGATGTGCGCCTGGTTGAGTAAGAAAGGTTTAATCTTACTGCGCGACTTCTTCATGATTTTTACCAAGTAATCAAGTTTAAGATCTTCTTCCGTTGGCTCGGGACCAATTTTCGCTAAGCCGCCATATTGCATTTCCGTTCCCGTTTTAACCAAATGCATCCGGCCAAACTTCCGCGTATCCCGGTAACCTAGATCAGTCTCGTCCGTAAAATGAAACAAGACATGGACGTGCTTATCAATTGCAGTTCCCGTTTTTTGATTAAAGTAGCTTCCTTCCATCCGCAAATGAGAGATCATTGTCAGATCATTTGAAAATCGGAAAAGCAAGTATTTCCCTCGCCGGTCGATCCGCTCAATTGTTTGCCCAATTAAAGCTTCCTTAAAATCTTCAACTGGATTTTCAATCATTTTAGGGTAATAAATATCAATTCCATTAATTTGCCGTCCCGCTGCAATCCGCATCAATCCCCGCCGGACAGTTTCAACTTCTGGTAATTCTGGCACAATTTCCGCCTACCTTTTAATTAATTTAAATTCATTATAGTTAATATTAACCCTAGTTCTCAAGTATCTGGGCTGAAACTAAAAAAGGAATGAGAAAGTTGCCCATGTAACGGCTACAATTTCTCATCCCCTAAACTTTATCTACTTAATCCAACTTTTTAAGATCATACCAGGTATCGCCCACCTTTTTCTCAACCTTCAACGGTACGGCTAATTTCATTGCTGAATCCATCACCTTCGGGACTAATTCGGCTAAGGTTGGGATTTCTTCTTCTGGGGCTTCAAATACCAATTCGTCGTGAATTTGTAACAGCATCTTTGCTTTCAGACGGTGTTTCTTTAATTCTTCTGGCATCTTAATCATGGCAATCTTAATGATATCAGCAGCACTTCCCTGAATTGGCGTATTCATCGCCGTCCGTTCAGCGAAGGAACGTAAATTGAAGCTCTTGGCATTAATATCTGGTAAGTAGCGCCGCCGGTGAGTAATCGTTTCGACATACCCCTGCTTACGTGCAACTTCAACGATCCCCTTGACATATTTAGCCACGCCAGGAAATTCTTCAAAGTAAGCTTCGATAAAATCATGGGCTTGCTTCCGGGAAACGTGGATGTTTTGGGCTAATCCAAAATCAGAGATTCCATAGACAATTCCAAAGTTAACGGCCTTAGCTTGGCGCCGCATATTCGGATCAACCTCTTCACCAGGTAGTAAGTGGAAAATCCGCCGGGCCGTAGCCGCGTGAATATCTTCCCCATCGATAAAGTCTTGTTGCAAGTTATGGTCATCCGTCACATGCGCAAGCACCCGTAATTCCACTTGTGAGTAATCGGCAGAGAAAATCTTCCACCCTGGCTGACTAGGAACAAAGGCTTTCCGAATCCGTTTCCCTTCTTCAAGTCGCACCGGAATATTCTGAAGGTTTGGATCAACCGAGGAAAGCCGCCCTGTTGCCGTTAATGTCTGTAAATACCGGGTATGAATTTTACTGTCAGGGTGAATAACCTTCAAAAGGCCGGTAATGTATGTTGACTGAAGCTTTGCGATCTGCCGGTACTCCAGGATTTTTTCAATAATCGGGTGCTTGCCAATCAACTTTTCTAAGACCGCCACCGAAGTTGAATAACCTGTCTTAGTCTTTTTGATTGGTCGGAGTTTCAATTCGTCAAATAAAATTACACCTAGTTGCTTAGTGGAATTAATATTAAACTCTTGACCGGCATCTTGGTAAATCTCGCTCTCGAGTTCACTTAGTCGTTCAATAAGTTTACTTCCCATTTCTTCAAGGGTCTTGGCATTAACCTTGATTCCTTGCATTTCCATTGATGCCAAGACACGGCTTAATGGGCGTTCAATTTTTTCATAAAGGGGCCATTGCTCATTGGCTTGTAGTTGGTCAATTAATGGTTGACGTAAGTTTTCAACCGCTTGGGTTTTGGCAACTAGGTGCCGTAAGAAGACTTGATCATCCTCTGGTAGTTGCCGTTTTACACCTTTCCCATATAATTCTTCATCAGTAACGATTTGCTGATAATCGTGAGTGTGAGCAAGTTTCCCAACGTCATTAGCATTCAAAGTTGGATTAAGGAGGTATGATGCCAACAACAAATCAAAACCAATCCCGTTCAGCTCAATCCCTCGCCGGTGGAGCATCACGATTTGGGCTTTGGCGTTAAAAAGATCTTTCTTAATTTGCTCATTTTCAAATAGGTCTTTGATTGGTTCCATTGTCAATAAATTGGCATCTCGACTTGCATACCATTGATCGCCATTCCCAATCGCAAAACCTTTAATCGTTGCAAGATGGTAATTGGCCCCGGATTGTTCAATATGAATTGCAACCCGATCATCAAACTTGGCTAAAGCTGATAAATTTTCCTTGGTTAAAACTTGGAATTCAACCTCATCTTCCCCAGATTGAGCCGTTGCTTTTTCGGCGTCAATCCCCACCTTAGCTAAGAAAGACTTAAAATTCAGTTCTTGATATAAGGAAATTAAAGCTTCCATCTGCGGTCCTTGGTAAGTGACATCTGCTAACGAGATTGCAATTGGCGCATCCCGGCGGATCCGAGCCAAGTCTTGGCATTGGTAAGCAATTGATTTCTCGTTAATTAAATTTTCTTTTCGCTTACTCTTCTTCATCTCATCGACATGAGCATAAAGATTATCTAAGGAACCGTATTCTTGAATTAGGTTAATGGCTGTTTTTTCACCAATTTTCGTTACCCCCGGATAATTATCCGAAGCATCACCCATTAAGGCTTTGACATCGATAAATTGGGTCGGCGTAACTCCTAACTTTTCTTGCATGTAAGCCGGGGTAAAGTGCTCTGTTTGGGTAACACCCTTTTTCGTTACTGCCACCGTTGTATGTTCAGTTGCTAATTGAGTTAAGTCCCGGTCCCCGGATACGATTAAGGTCTCATATCCGGCTTCATCCCCCTGTTTTGCCAAGGTCCCGATAATATCGTCAGCTTCGTAATCCTTTAACTCGTATGCATGCATCCCACAAGCTTCCACTAACTTTCGAACATATGGAAATTGTTCACTTAATTCACTCGGGGTCTTATCCCGGCCCCCTTTATAATCTTCAAACTTCTTCGTCCGAAAAGTTGTCCTACCCGCATCAAAGGCCACTAAAGCAGCATCTGGTTCAAAATTGGCCAAAATATGGTCAAGCATTAACTTAAAACCATAGACCGCTGCTGTATGCAATCCTTCCTGGTTCGTAAAGCGTTCCATTTGTGCATGCATCGCAAAAAAGGCCCGAAAAACAATACTATTTCCGTCGATTAAGAGTAATTTCTTTGGCATATTAATAATCCTTTCCCGTCTTACTACTGCTAATTATTTTAACAGACCTAATTTTCAAAATAAAATTTTCAAAAAGGTTGGGAGAAAACTTTCTCGACAACCTAGTCGGAATAACGAGATCGAAGGTTAATTCATTAAATCGTCCTTTCGTTAGAACTTATCCTCTAAAGCTGTAGTTTTTGACTTATGTTTCTGTGTAATGTATCGGAGATACAAAAAAGACTGGGAAATTTAACTTTCTTCCCAGCCTCATGATTGTTTTAAACTTAAATTAATCTCGGTTCGACATTCCAAAAATTTGAAGTAATTGGATAAAGAGGTTAATGAAATCAAGATAAAGTTGTAAAGCACCAACCACTGCTAAACCGCTAACTGAGGTTTGATTACCATATTGCAAGTACAAGTTCTTCATCTTCTGGGCATCCCAAGCCGTAAGAACAACAAAGATAATTACGGCAATGAAAGAGAAAATGTACGTAATTGCTGGACTTTGTAAGAACATATTAATAATCCAAGCAATCATCAAAGCAATTAAGGCAGCACTTGCTTGGCTCCCAGCCCGAGAGAGGTCACGCTTAGTAACCGTCCCGTAAATTACTAAGTAAACGAAGATTGCGGCACTAGACAGAAAGGCGGCCGCAATGTTAGCTCCCGTGTATGCCCCCGCAATCAAAGCAAATACAAAGCCATAGATCACCGCCGTTACCATTAACATGATAAAGCTACCAACCGGATTCCGTTGGGCGCTAGCGCTAATCCCAAAGGTTAAGGCAATTGGGAGTAATAGAATTAACCAAACCATCCCTGTATGAGCGGCAAAAAAGTTAAAGACAACCACTTTAAAGGTTGTCATTGATAAATAAGCCGTTAAGGCCGATACCAACACCGCAAGGGCCATATTCCCGTACATCCGCGTTAAGAAGCGGTTCAGCCCGACAACATCAGTGTTGACTTCACGCCGTTGCGGTTCTTGCGAGAAAAGATTATTCAATTTTGTTCCTCCAATCAAATTTGACTAACTTTGACGTTTGTTATAGAAAATCTTAGCAAATCCTTGATTCAAGTGCAAGAAACTTAAACAATCCTTATGAATAATCTTAATCTGCAAAAGTTCAACTACTTTTCAAGCAAAGCCTCGAATTGATCTTCGTACTTTTCGATATCGCCAGCGCCCATGAAAACGAAGACCGCATGATCATGATTCAAGAGCTTCGTCATTGAATCAAGGTCAATTTCTTCACTGTTTGGTACTAGCTTTTCAAGATCCGCACTTGAAATATTACCGACGTTTTCCCGAATCGAACCAAAGATTGGGGTAACGTAAAGCTTATCAGCAAGTGCCAAACTCTTTCCAAAGTCAGTTAGGTAAGCTTGTAGTCGTGAATACGTGTGGGGTTGGAAAATCGCAACCACTTCCCGATTAGGATACTTTTGCCGAGCGGCATCCAAAGTTGCCTTAATCTCAGATGGGTGGTGAGCGTAATCATCAATAATAATTTTCCCATTTACATCACTTTCACTGAAACGTCGCTTAACACCCGTAAAAGTAGCTAATTCACGTTGGATTTCTTGCAAATCAACCTTTTCCAAGTAAGCAACAGCAATGACAGCTAAGGCATTGAGAACACTGTGTTCCCCGTACAAATGAATGGTAAAGTCACCTAACTTTTGCCCCTTGAAGTAAGCAGTGAAATTAGAACCTTCTGGCGTCCGTACGATATCCTTAGCTTGGAAGTCATCTTGGTCACTCGTTCCATAGTAGTAAACCGGCACATCAACCTTAAGTTTCCGCAGGCTAGGATCATCACCCCAAGCAAAAATTGCCTTCTTAACTTGCTTCCCATAGGTTTCAAAGGAATCCTTAACATCGGCTAAATCCTTGAAAAAGTCAGGGTGATCAAAGTCAACGTTGGTCATGATGGCATAGTCTGGATGGTAGGCTAAGAAGTGATCCCGATATTCATCGGCTTCAAAGACAAAGAAGCGAGCATCAGCTTGACCATTCCCTTCCCCATCCCCAATCAAGAAGTTAGTAGTATCGACTCCCGAAAGAACATGGGAAAGCAAGGCCGTCGTACTGGTCTTTCCGTGCGCCCCGGCGATCCCAATACTGGTATAAGAAGCCACTAATTCTTCCACCGTTTCGGGATATGATTGCACAGGCAAACCAAGTTCCTTAGCCCGGACTACTTCTTCTTGATCATCAGAGAAGGCATTTCCCTTAACAATCGTCATCCCCGGCTTGATATTTGCAGGATCAAAGGAATGAATTTGGATTCCCTTTTCTAATAATGGTCCTTGAGTAAAGGTTTCTTTTTCAATATCTGATCCTTCAACTTTGTTTCCAAGATCAAAGAGTACTTCGGCTAAAGCAGCCATCCCAGTCCCCTTGATACCCACAAAATAATAATGTTTCTTTTCCATGGTTGACCCCTCCTACTTAAAAAGTTGGTTTCCTTTAGTAAAATCAAATGCTTCACCAACTTCACCAAAATCAGCTGGCAAAATCAATGCCCCAGGCTTTTGCGGAGCATTTTTGATTTTTAATTCCCGACCAGAACAAATCATACCGTCACTTTCGACTCCTAGTAACGCCCCTGGCCAGATAATTGAACCACTCGGCATCATTGTCCCAACATTGGCAACCACAACCTTAATGCCTTCCACCATGTTTGGTGAACCACTGACAATTTGTTGCTTACGGTCCCCAAGGTCAACCGTCGTAATGTGCAAATGGTCTGACTTAGGGTGGTCAACCATCTTTTCAACAAAGCCAATTTGGAAGTTAGGGTATGGGTTTGCACTCAACTCATCGCTAAAGCCGGCTTTCTTAAGCGCATCATTTAGCTTAGTGATTTGATCGTCAGTCAAATCGACATTGCCGTTTACCCCTTCTTTTAATTCCGGTAAAATTTCACTGGCCGCTAGGAAGTTATAACCAAGGAGGCTTTCATCCTTAACATCCTTAATTTGTACGATTTGGCCTTTTTGTGAAACAACTTGGTCACCAGCACCGTTGGCGGTCATGACCACTAAAACATCGCCCAATTCCGTTGGGTTGTATCCTGCAACTAACATGGAATTTTTCCCTCACATTCTTTTTAAATAAACTAAGTTTAAGTGTACCACACGAAACCATTTCAGAATAAAAAAGGTGAAGAGAAAAACTAATTTCTCCCCACCTTTTTTACTAAATCATTAAGTTTAAGCTACTAAACCATTCAAGAAAGTTTCAACTTGTTCTTTCGTCTTCCGGTCCTTGTTCACAAACCGACCAATTTCTTTGCCGTCTTCATAAACCACAAAACTAGGAATTCCCATAATTCCAAGATCAGCCGCAAGGTCAATATTTTCATCCCGGTCAACCTTGATAAACGTATAGTCGACAAAGTCAGCTTCAATCGATGGCATTGCTGGCTTAATGAAGTTACAGTCAGGGCACCAATCTGCCGTGAAGAAAAGTACGTACTTTCCCTTGGTAATCCTTTGGTTGAGTTCTGCTTGGGTCATTTTCGGTAAGCTTTCCATAATTTTTACCTCCTAATTTTCTTACTAATTGTAAGTAATTATACACGAATTTTAGTAAAAGTAAATGTGTTTGCCTAGCCCTGAGTGATTATTTGGGACTAGATTAATCTTATGATACAATAATGATACTTTAAAAGAGAGAAGTGAGGCAAGTAATGGAAAGTTCCAATTCACCAGTTAATCCCTGGTTAATTCCAGTTACCTTAGGACTATCCGGTTTTGCCGGCTTCGTCGCTGGTAAAATCTTTGGGGATCGGAAATTAAACCCCAACTCAATCTTAAAAACAATTATTAGTGACTTCAAAAAAGAAGGTCCCATTAGCGGAAGTTGGATCAATCACCAAGCCAGGCCATTTCAACGGTTTGCGATTCGCACCCTCGCTTATGAGGGTGGAATTACCCGACAAGAAGATGACCAACTTACTACCTACCAGTTCTGGGCTGATGCTTACACTGGTTCGATTTTAGAAATGAAACGGGTCGCTGATTAAATAAAATGAGGCTGGAAAAGACAATTTAAGCCACCAATCCAAAAGGTTGGAACGTAGTTAACGCAACTTAACCTCGATTGGTGGCTTTTTGTTGTATAATCAAACTCATTTTCACGGGCATGTCGGAGCAGTAACCGGATGGACATTGCCTTCCCTGTAGTCAGCACCAATCTATTCGGTCTTGCATAGGCTCACAAACGCCAAACAAGTTGGCTGGTTTGCTCCAACGTTCCTCGGCTTAAGATCGCCGCACCACTTTCCATCCCCTACTTCTCTGAATATCATACAAAAACTTAGGTCACCGAGAGGTTTTCTTCCTACCTAATTTCGATCCGGAATATGGGCAGTTACCTTATAAATTGGTTGCCCTAATTCACTAAATTTTTGCTCATATTCAGTTTCCACATTCCCTTCATTTTCATCGGAATGGTGGAGATCTAACCAGACCCCATCAAAAACTAGGCCATAGTTATTGAAGCTGGTTAAGGAATATTCAAAAAAGCCTTGGTTATCAGTCTTAAGTTCAATCTTACCATTTGGCTTCAAAACTCGTTCGTAGTTCGCTAAGAAACTCTTGTAAGTAAGACGCCGCTTTTCGTGTCGCGTCTTTGGCCATGGATCAGAGAAATTAAGATAGATTCGATCAATCGAGTGGTCTTCAAAGAAAGTTTCTAATCCAGCCCCATTAGCCCGGATTAGTTGAAGGTTTGGTAATTCTTCAGGTAAGGCCTTCTTCAAAGCAATGGCCGCGACCGTGCTTTCAATTTCAAGGCCAATAAAATTAATCTCTGGGTGAGCTTTAGCCATTCCAATAATGAATTGGCCCTTTCCCATTCCCACTTCAAGTTGAATTAGTTGTGGTTTTTCAAACCGCTCTTGCCAGTGACCCTTAACAGTTTCACCGTCCAAAACCATTTTTTCAGGATGAACTTCCATTAAAGGTTCCGCCCATTTTTTGTGTTTCACACGCATAAACTCATTCCTCACTTATTTTATTCGTATCTTCAAATAATAACGGTTTAACAGCCAAACTTCAACTATTGCTAAAACTAGATTTAAGCCTTGGTGACTAAGTGAAAAATGACCATATCCCTGTGAACTAGCCCCGATCACGATTAAAATTGCAACAATAATCATCACCCGTGTCAAAAGTTTTTCAAAGGCTTTTCGCTGTTCACTTTGGTTAACCGGAAAGAGATGAGTAAAGGCAATTTGATCATATTGATGATAAAACGGCATCAATTGGGTCGCTACCAAGTAAATAAACAGTACCATTAAAGCGGTATTTAACCATGGCACCGTAGTAAAGTAGGTCACAACCATTGCTACTAAGGTCAACCGCATCACTAAGTTACCAACATCCACATTTCGCACAAGTCCATGACCATATAAATAACTCCACGGTCCTTCATCTTTGGCTAGCCAGTTCATTAAACCACTTAACCACCGCCGCCGTTTAACTTTTCCTTGAATGCTTGGCACATCCGTGAATAAGTTAAAAAAACGGTAAACGCTATCCATGCGTTGCATTTCAACCGCTGTTGCTAAACGCCAATTAATGGCCGGTTGTTGGCAAACCCGCCAATCGGTTGCTCCTAAGAGGATAACGGCAACAATTAAGCCCATCAATGGGAAACAAAGGGTAAGCGCCCAAATCACTAGGGGCTCAGTCCATTGCATGATCTTCGCCACTTGGGGTAACAAACCAAAGCTAATTACTTGGCGGGACCGCAATAACCACAAAGCCTTCGTCAGTAATGTAACCAGGATGAAACAAAGCAAACTACTTTGGCGATAAGGAACAACCCGCCAATAAAGCGGGAGACAAATTGCCAAGCCAACAAGGCTAATCACCCCTGCCCGCCAGTAGCTATACCACCAAGCTTGGTTAAAGTAGGCTGTAAATTGACTAGTTTGTGGTAACAAAACAATTGGATCCGCTTTTTCAACTAAGGTGGCGTACCGGCCAACTTGACTAACGAGAACTAACCAGATTACGATCACCGGTCGAACCCAAACTGCACCAACTGGGACTTTAGGTAACCACTGAGCGTAACTGTATGCCAATGCTCCAAATAAAAAGAAGAGGGCAATGACAAAATGATCGTTAAAAACCAAGCGCCAATACTTTAGCAAGCGATTAAAATGGCGTTGCTTCCGGATTTTAAACAAGGCACTCATTGGGCGTCCCCCTTTGCGATCGCCAGGTAAATATCATCAAGACTTGCCTTTGGATCTGATGATTGAGCCTTTAACTCTTCAAGAGTTCCTTTAGCCCGAACTCGACCATCATTTAACAAAACAAAGCGATCACAGTACCGTTGGGCCGTATCTAGGACATGGGTTGACATTAGGATGGCTGCTCCGGCTGCTTTCTGCGCTTGAATCAAGTCTAATAAGTCCTTAACCGCCAATGGATCCAACCCATAAAACGGTTCGTCGATGATAAAGAGCTTGGCCTCGGTCAAAAAGGCCATTACAATCATGACCTTTTGTTTCATTCCCTTGGAGAAATCCGCCGGGAACCAATCTAACTTATTAGCTAGGCGAAAAGTTGATAGTAAATTCTCTGCCCGTTTCCAAGCCGCCTTTTTGTCGAGTTGATAAGCTTTAATCGTTAATTCTAAATGTTCGCGGAGCGTCAATTCTGGATATAAAATTGGCGTTTCTGGAACATAAGCAATTTGTTCTTTATACTCAACTGGTGAGGTCGCCAAATCAACCCCGTTTAAACTAATTTGACCACTAAAGGGTTTTAGCAATCCAATTACGTGATTAATGGTTGTTGATTTACCAGCCCCGTTTAGGCCGATTAGACCAACTAACTCACCAGCTTGGACATCAAAACTAACTTGATGGAGGACTGGTAATTGTGAGTAACCGCCAGTCAGATTTTCAATTTTTAATGCCATACAAATTCCCTTCTAAAAATTTCTAATATAAAGTCAGTATAACACAATGAGGTGCGGTATACTGATAGTATACCCTGTTGTTAACTATTACAGAAATGAGGCGGAAATATGACTGATTGCATCTTTTGTAAGATTATCGATGGCGAAATTCCAAGCTACAAAGTATATGAAGACGATGTCGTATGCGCATTTTTGGACATCTCCCAGACAACTCCAGGTCACACTCTCGTAGTGCCGAAAAAACACGTGAAGGATATCTTTGAATATGATGGAGACTTAGCGGCTGAAGTCTTTGCCCGGATTCCAAAGATTGCCCGGGCCGTAAAAGCTTCCAATCTAAACATTATTGGGATGAACATTTTAAATAATAATGGGAAAGCTGCTTACCAATCAGTCTTCCATTCCCATATTCACCTTCTCCCACGTTACGCTGACGACAAGTTTAGCATGACATTCATTAACAACGAGGAAGATTACAATGAAGCTAAATATAAGGCAGTTCAAGATGCCATCCGGGCGCAATTTAAAGGCTAAGTGGCATCGCGAGCAAAATGACTTTTTAAAACTAAAAGCTGAATGGTGGGCAGTTATTCGCGCTGAGCAACAACTAATACGAAGTTTCAACCATCTCCTTCAAACCAGTTCAGATGCACTTTCAGAGTTAAAACCGCTCATCCAAAAAGCTGAGAATTTTAGTCATCGTGCTCGGAAAAAGTTAAAATAGTAACAAAACAAAGAGGTTGGAAAGAAGTATAAATTTCTTTCCAACCTCTTTGCGTCCCCACATATTTATCCAACAAACTCATCAACTACTTTGAAGAACTTGATGAAGACGTTGATGTCGTACTTGCGGAAGTACTCAAGTAATCGTCAAGGATGTTAGAAAGGTCCTTATCCTTAATGGAGACATTCCCTTTCTTTAAGACCTTTGAGATGACCTTCTTCATGAATGAAGAATCATTCATGTTGTTTTCAACAATTTGGTTCTTCAAATCACTAATATGGTTAGCCATCTTACCCTTAGCTGGGTGCTTAATCATGTAGATAACTTGGTAACCGTTGTCCGTCTTAACCGGTTCAGACGTGTATTCCCCGGTCTTCAAGTTAAAGGCAGCTTTCTTGTATGCTGAGTCAACACTTGAACTTGCATTATCAAAGGCAGCAACTACCCCACCAGAACTCTTTGTTGAGGTGTCAGTGGAGTACTTCTTCGCTAACTTCTTGAAGTAAGTCAGCTTATTACCATCGTGGTTATTTAACTTATCAATGACAGATTGTGCCGTATCCTTGGAGCTAACCAAAATTTCAGCTGTTTGGACCTTTGGTTGATAATTCTTCCATTGCTTCTTCAAATCTTTGTTACTAAAGGTTGAGTAATGGCGAACAGCCGCTTGTAAAAGTAATTGGGAACGGATTTGATCCTTAAAGCTCTTGGTCGTCAAGCCCTGTTGGGCCAAAACTGTTGAGAAGGAAGAGCCATATTGAGACTTGTATCCATTGTATTCCTTGTTCACAGCCGAATCAGAAACTTGCTTACCGTATTGCTTTTGCAAAACCTTATCCAAGATCATTTGTTGCAAAACAGCCTTCCCTTGGGAAGTTTGCTTCATGCTACTATAGTATTCACTTTGGGTAATCTTACCACCACTTGTCGTAGCGATGGCTTTATTTCCACACGCAGCGAGCGGAAGCATCAAAGTAATCCCGGCAACCACTGCTAATAATTTTTTCTTCTTCAAACTCTTTCACATCCTTTAAAGACTTTCTAGTAAATGATACCACATTATACTTAAACACTGATTATCAATCTGAATCTTAACTATTTTTTACTTTTACGGTAGTTTCAACTTGTAAAATTGACGGTTATCCATCGCAAATAAACGCTCTGTAAACTCCCCAGGCTGGACCTTGGCTAAAGCAGACGTCATCATCAATAAGGAAGCGTCCAATTCATCAAGTTGGTGCAATAACTCAGCTTCCAGAATCTGCGGCCGCACTGGAGAACCATATTCTAATAGCCCGTGATGAGCCAAAACTAAATGCCGAAGAGCGACAACCGCTTCAGATGAAGTTGGAATCTTTAATTCTTCACAAATTGCCGTAATTTCCCCGTCAACAATTGAAATATGGCCGATTAATTTACCTTCAACCGTATACTCGGTGGCGACCGGCCCGGACAGTTCGATCGTCTTACCTAGGTCATGCAAAATTGCACCTGCGTAAACTAATTGCTCATTAATCCCCGGATAAAGGGGGATAATTGCTTTTGCTAGTCTTAAAATCGATAAGGTATGGTAAGCCAACCCCGCCACAAAAGCGTGATGGTTACTTTTAGCTGCCGGGCTAGAAAAGTAACTTTCCCCGTGCTTGCTTATTAAGCCGTTAATGATTTGATGCCATTTTGGTTCCGTAATTGCCGTAAAGAATGGCCGTAAAGCCGCCTTAATCTCGGCGTCACTTTCAGGGGCCCGGAGCACAAAATCATTGGGCGATAGCTCTAGCTTAAGTTCAACTCGTTGGATTTCAACTTGGGGATTCCCTTGATATGAACTTCGTCGGCCCGTTAAACTAACGACCTTCCCAGCTTCTAAGTCAGCCACCTGTTGATCAGTCACATCCCAGAGGTTCCCATTCAGCTCGCCACTTTGGTCTTGAAAGGTAAGGGCTAGGTATTGACTACCATTTTTAGTTGTTTTAACCTTGGCGCTTTTGATTAAGCAATTGACCTTAATTTGGTCACCCTCATTAAATTCAGCTAATTGCATCTTTTTCTCCTAAAAAAGCAACCCCACCCACCATGGGGAAAGAGTTGCTAAATTAAATTTACTTTTGTGGCAAAATTTCCTTGTAAACTTCTTGAATTGGCTTAGTGATTACCTTGTTCAATTCTTGCATCATGCCATCAACCCGGCGTTCAACTTCCATCAAGTCAATTACGGATTGTTTTGCACTAACTTGCTTAGCAAGGTCTTGCACTTCTTTAATTTCGTCTTCAGAAAGGTCTTTGCCAGCCATTTGCTTTTGTTGCGCATCCATTTGGCTCTTTTGGAACTTCTTAAAGAGATCAAAAGCAGCTTGATCTTCCTTCAACTTATCAAAAGCAGCGACCAAATCCTTGTATTCTTGCGTTTCCCGCATTTGGCGTTCAAGTTCATTTGCAGTATCATAAATATTCACAACCATAATTGGCCTCCAAAAAAATTAATCATTAGTTCTATTCTAACAGACCCCTACTGGAAAAGCGACCGAACATTATTCCAAGCTTGACTCAGTCGATCCTTGACATCCTGAGCAAAGTCGCTTGCCTGTTGTAATAAATTACCATTTGGCGTCTTCGTTTCACTAGTAGCCCGGGTCTGAGCATCCTTAACTTGGAACTTAGTGCCAGCCGTATGCGGTAGTAAGTCACTCATTTCAGACCGGTAAAGAGCATAGATGTCCCGGTTTTCAACATCTGAAAGCTGTTGCGTCGCGGTCGTATCATCATACCCTTCCCAGGTTGCCACTACCACATCGGGAGTATAACCAATAATCCATTTATCCCGATCACTATCATTCTCCTTAATGCCAGAATTAGTGGTCCCGGTTTTCCCAGCTAATGTATACCCCGACGGAGCGGCACTCTTCCCAGTTCCATATTTAAAGACATCGAGCATCAAACTCGTCATATCATTAGCAACTGACTGCTTAATAATCCGTTTTTGTGTCAAATGCCCCTTCCGCTTTACCTGATGACCACTGGCGTCCACGATCTTAGTAATAAAGTGCGTCGTTGGCAGTTTCCCTCCCGAGGCAAAGACAGCATAGGCCCGGGCCATTTGCAATGGTGAAACCCCTTTAGTAAGACCACCAAGGGCAAGGGCAAGATTCTTATCCCCACTTTCCACGGGTAAACCAAATTGAGCTGCCATCTTGTAACCAGTATTAACCCCAATCTTATTCAAAAGCCAAACTGCCGGGGCATTCAGACTTTCGTACAAGGCCTTATACATTGGCACCTCGCTACTATATTGATCATCATAGTTCTTTGGCGTATAGCGATGCTTTCCCGTCCCATAAGTTGTTTTTTCATCTTGTAGGGTTGAATCATAGAAATAACCATGCATCAAAGCAGGAGTATAAACCGCAATTGGTTTAATGGTTGAACCTGGCTGCCGTCGCATTTGCGTTGCTCGGTTATAACCACGGAAGACGTGTTTTCCCCGGCCACCATACAGAGCCGTTACCCCACCGGTCTTAGGATCAACAGCAACCGAAGCCGCTTGAACCATACTCCCATCTGCGAGACCAGCTGGAAAATTATTATCATCATTAAAGACGGACTGCATTGCTTTTTGTTGTCCTTGGTTTAAAGTGGTGTAAATCTTGTAGCCATCATTCATCACTTCGGCTTCCGAAAGGCCGTACTTACTAATCGCCTCGGCAATTACCGCATCAAAATATGCTGGATAACGGTAGGTGTGTGGTGATTGATAACCATTACTTACCACTAAGGAAGTGGCTTGATAACGTTTAGCTTGTTGGCTTGTCAGTTTATGGTTTTCAACCATCAAATCTAAAACTAAATTCCGGCGCGCCTTAGTAGCTTTGGGGTGGTTAACCGGATCGTACGCCCCAGGGGAAGTTAACATCCCCGCTAAGGTTGCTGCTTGGGGGACCGTCAAATCCTTGGCATCAGTATCAAAATACCGTTTCGCCGCATCCTGGATCCCCCATACACCATGACCAAAGTAGGCATTGTTAAGGTACATCGTCAGAATTTGATTCTTACTGTACTGATTTTCAACTTCAACGGAAATAAAAATTTCTTTAGCCTTTCGGGAAAAGGTTTGCTCCTGGCTTAAGAAGGCATTCTTAACTAATTGCTGAGTTAGTGTACTCCCCCCACCAGAGATATAATTTCGCCCAAGGACTTTGTTTTTCACTAAAAGAAAGGTAGCCCGACCAAGCCCCTTAACTGAAAAACCATGTTCATGATAGAAATTGCGGTCTTCAGCCGAAAGGACCGCTGCCGAAACATTGGGTGAGATCTGATTTAACTTAACATAAGTCCCCTTTTGAGAGTATAGGCTCCCAGCCGAATTACCATTTTGATCATAGACCATCGTTGGGTGTTCAAGGCGGGACTGAAGGCTTTTAACGTTTGCCGTTTTAGCAATAATCGTTAAGTAAATGCTCAGCAGTAAAAAGGCACTTAAGAAAATGACGATTAGCCACCGAGTTAACTGAAATCGATGCCAGAAATGGCGAAAGTTTTCCCTTAATGCTCCCCATAGTCGCCGGAGCCAGGCACTAAATTGTTTTTTTCGCTCTTCAAATTTCATTTAAGTGATAACTCCAAAAAATATCTTCAATTCCGCATTTTATCATAAATTTGGAGGAAGAAAAAAGAAGCTGAGAAGAAACTCAACTTCTTTTGCCAAATTTTAAAGTCTTTCAAATTACATTTCGTCCGGTGCCTTAACCCCAAGTAAAGCAAGTGCTGACTTCAAAACATCAGCAACCGCTTGAACTAAGGCTAACCGGGCAAGCTTACCGTCATCTTCACTCAAGATCCGTGTGTGTGCGTAGTATTGGTTAAAGTCCTTTGCTAAAGCAAGGGCGTACTTAGCAACGATTGATGGATCGTAGTTCTCAGCTGCCCGTTGGATCGTTTCACCAAACTTACCAAGTTGCTTAAGGACAGGCCAAGCTACTTCCCCAACTTGGGTAAGATCAACATCGTCAAAGCTTGGGTTATTTTCCTTCCGAAGAATACTCATTGCCCGCGCCCGTGCGTATTGAACGTAAGGACCTGTTTCCCCTTCAAACTTAACAACATCTTCAAGCCGGAAATCAACACTATTCCGCCGATCATTCTTCAAGTCGTGGAAGACAACGGCCCCGATCCCAACCATTTTGGCAACTTCTTCAGGGTTCTTAAGGGATGGATTCTTTTGGGTAATTTGTTCCCGAGCTAACTTCACGGAATCATTCAAAACATCTTCAAGGGAGACAACATTCCCCTTCCGGGTGGACATCTTCTTTCCACCGAAACTCATCAAACCGAAGGAGATGTGTTCCAATTGATCCCACCAACTGAAGCCCATTTCCTTTAAAACAGCCTTCAATTGCTTGTAGTAGTTTTCTTGTTCAGCCCCAACAACGTACAAAGACTTAACGTGACCGTACATCCGTTTCCGGAAGAGAGCCGTTGCCAAGTCACGGGTAATGTAAGTCGTGGTCCCATTACTCTTGATAATCAACGGTGGAACTAAGTTGTACTTGTCAAGGTCAACAATTTGAGCCCCCCGACTAGGCTTCAACAAGTTCTTATCACGGAGTAATTGGATTGGTTCTTCCATCTTTTGAGCAGAGAAGGCTTCCCCGTGGAAAGAGTCAAACTTGACATCCAACATGTCGTAAACCCGTTGGAACCGCTCCAAGGAAATTTCCCGGAACCACTTCCAGAGCCGCCATGCTTCTTCATCCCCATGTTCGAGCTTAGCAAACCAATCCCGGCCGGCTTCAGTGTATTCTGGGTGTTCGTCGGCTTCGGTGTTAATCCGGACGTAGTATTCCAACAAGGTGTTAATTGGGTCCTTCTTAACGTCTTCTTCGTTCCCCCACATCTTGTATGCCGCCATCAACTTCCCAAATTGAGTTCCCCAGTCACCAAGGTAGTCAATCCGGACAACCCGGTAGTTTTCCTTTTCAAGGATCCGGCCGATGGATTCACCAATCATCGTTGACCGAAGGTGACCCATTGACATCGGCTTAGCAATGTTAGGTGAAGAATAGTCAATCGTCACGCTACCGTAGTGTCCCAAGTCTTTGGAACCGTAGTTTTCAGGGTCGGCTAAAATTGCCTTTAAGATTTCAGCCCCAACTTTGGCCTTGTTTAAGTAGAAGTTAATGTATGGACCAGCAACAACGACCTTTTCGAAATTTGCTTGGTCAATCTTTTCAACCAATTCTTGGGCAATGGCTTGAGGAGCCTTGTGTAGGGTCTTTGCCAAGAAGAAAGTTGGGAAAGCGTAGTCCCCATTCTTATTATCCTTTGGCCGTTCAACCTTATCGGCGAGGTCAGTCTCAGCCATTTCTGGTAAGGCCAACTTCAATGCATCAATAACTTGTTGCTTTTCATCCATAAAATAAATCCTCCTTTATAGCAAAAAACGTCTCTAGCCAGTATGCCTACTGATTAGAGACGAGATTTCCCGTGGTACCACTCTATTTGAACTTTCATTCCACTCATTCAAAATGAATATTAAACTTTCCTTCAACCCCGCTTCGAAAGCTCCCTTTATTCAGCTCCCACCAACCTGAACTCGCTTAAAAAGAAAGGATTCCTACTGTTGTCAAAGGTTTATAACACCAACCAATGTTATAAAAAAGAACACCGCAATGCGATGTTCGCGAAGCGGGTAACGAGAATCGAACTCGCGACTTAACCTTGGGAAGGTTATGTTTTACCACTGAACTATACCCGCAATCTAGGTGAACTAATCACCTTAACTATAATAACATATCTTAGTTATTTGTCACTCTTTTTTTCCGTTTTTTTCGTAGTCCGTTTCTTGCGACTAGTCTTCGCTACCTTAGTCCCCTTTTCTTTTTCTTCCTTAGCAGCTAATTCCTTATCTTCTGCAGTCCGTTCAACAGCCTTAACCATCTTTGCTTCATCCTTGCGGATAACTGCCCGCCCATTTAATTCATTAACACTCGTCTTGTCAGAAGGATCAAAATCCTTAATGGAAATCATGATCGAATTTTCATAAACCTTTTCAACAATCCCACCAAAGCCGTGTTCTAATGGACCAAACTTTCCTGCTTTAACTTCATCGCCAATTTTATAAAATGTCATTCAGTTCACCTCATTTTCTACTTTCTACAATAAAAATCAGTTTACACGCTTTTCCCATTTTTTCAAGTTACCTTATTCGCTTAGCATGGTAAAATGGAAATAAAACCATTGAAAGGAAGGGTAATTATGATCTTAAGTACCGTCAGTTGGATCATAGTGATTCTCATTATTTGGGTCTATCACCGGAGCTTGACTGCAAGTGCCGAAAAAGAACTCTCATTATTTGGAAGTTTCACCCGGGTCCTCCTTGCCTTAATTTTAAGTCTGCGGATTGCCGTGACAATTGTTACCTTTCCAACTTTTCTGGGGCTCCACCTTTTCCAGATCATTCTCTTGCTGTTTACAATCGTAATTACCGAGCTTAGTTTCCGACGTTTACGGCTAACTTTTGGGAATCCCCGGCTAGCCCGAACTTGTTTAATCACAAACTCAATTTTTCTGCTCGTGATGCCCTGGTAATTCCCAGTAACTTGATTTGATCGTATCAATTAACTTAACTAACTGTTGGGTTTCTTCAAAATCATGTACCCGGAGGACCCGTCCACCAGCTAAATACATTGCCGTTTCCGCGATTAGGGTTACCCCTAGTCGCTTTTCTTTTGGCAAACCAAAGAGTTTTTGCCCAAAACCTTTCCGCGAAATTGCCACCATGATCGGGCGGTGGAATTCTTTTAACTCACCAAGATTGTTCATCATCGCAAAGTCCTGGTAGCCATCTGCCACTTTGGCATAGCCAATCCCTTGATCTAAACAAATCCGTTCTTGATCAATCCCAGCAGCCACTAATTCTGCGAGATTTTCTTCAAAAAACGCTTTCATCCCGGTGGTTAAATTTTTGTATTCGTGCCCCCGACTTGAATGCATCGTTACCAAGCCTACGTTTGAGTACTTCGCTAGCAGTTGGCGTTTTGCTGGGATATCAAAACCATCGACATCATTAATGATATCGACCCCAGCTGCAAGCGCCCGCTCCATAACCGGTAACTTATAGGTATCAACGGCAATTGCGACTTGCGGATAACGCTCTTGGATTAACTCAATGGCAGGAACAATCCGGCGCCATTCCTCTTCCGGTTCGACTTCAACAAAGTGACCGGGTTTGGTCGTTTGACCACCTGGTTCAATGATGTCCGCTCCGGCCGCAACCATTTTTTCAATTTGCTCAACCATTGCGGAATGGTTATTAAAGCGACCCCCATCGTAAAAAGAATCAGGGGTCACATTCAAAATTCCATAAACCAATGGGCATTTTGTCAGATTAAAGCGAAAGCGACCCGCTTGCCAATAAACGGCCGTGACTTCTTCTAAAACTTTTAAATCACTTAAGAGGTGTTGATCGTCACCGAACCACTTTTTCACCCGAGCAGCAAAGGTGGGCCAAGCTGAGATGGGGAGGACAAAACCAAGCTCATTTTCTCCTAGTTCAACCAGCTTTAAATCAAATTGGCTCAAGACTTGCTTTACATTTTCCGTTTCTGAACCAATTTCAGTCCATACCAGGGGAAGCCAACTTTGTTTATGCACTAGACTTGCTAACAGCTGACTTACTGGGTCTGTTTGGTCGTTAAGATTCCACTTCTTTAATTGCATTTGGTGCTCCCTTCACTAACGCCGCAACGGCTTTACTTCGATGATCATACTTTACAAATTCAGCAATTGGTAAAATTCCTAAGGTTTGGTTTAAGCCGGTCGGAATTAAAATCTGGTCTAAACCATGGCCAACCGGTGCAATTTGCCTGGCAATTTTCCCAACCAAAACTCCCTGGTAAGTTGCAAGGGTTTGACCCCCTTTGGCAAGGGCGATTACCGTTTGCATTTTAAACCCGCGGTCTGGATCAACGGCCCGCTCAATCAAATCTTGATTAACGGCATGGGTACCATACTTGGCTTTTAACTGGCGAGCCGTTTGTACACCAAGTTCATTTGGCCGACCCGTAAGTTTGATTCCAGAATCATCCGCAATCACTAGCCGATCTGGTAAGGTTTGACTGATAAATTCTGCTTTCTTAATTGCGTTTGCCCGGTAACTGGTTGTGCCTTCGGCGGGAAAATTTAGCTTTTTTCCAAGTACTTCGGCATAAGAAACCCCATCGGCACCAAAGAAATTTAACTCCCGGGTTAGTTCACTAATCTTAAAATCATTATTTGTTGCAATCACAAATTCGAGTTGCATTCGCTTGCCCTCTTCACTTTTAAGACATCTTTAATCAAATAAAATGATCCCGTTACAACAATTACCGTTTCTTCATCTGCTACTTGTTCAGCTTCTTTAAGGGCTGTTTTAACATTCTGGCATACTCTTCCCTGGGGAAGGACTTGCTGGAGCTTCTCAGCTACTAACGCTCGCTTTGGATTATCCGGCGTAACCAAGTAAAACTGTGTCCCGAGTTCTTGGTAAGTTTTGACCATTTGGACAACATTTTTATCAGCTAAAAAGCCCAAAATAAAAGTAAACTTCCGGTTCGGAAATTGAACTTTCAAAGCCATAGTCAAACGCTTCGCTCCATCCGGATTATGAGCTCCATCGATAATTTCAAGCGGTTGATGATTAATTAACTGAAAACGTCCTGGAAGATTAACTTTAGTTAAAAACTTTTTAATCTCAGGTGTTGTCCAATCAATTGAGAGGGTCGTTAGAGCAGTGAGGGCTGTTTTTAGGTTTGCCAGTTGATATTCGCCTAATAAGCCAAAGTCACTAATCACCGTTTGCCCTTTAAATTCAACTTTAACCCGGTTTTTTGCCACCCATTCGGCTGGAAAATCAGCCGCTGAAATTAGCGGTAGCTCTACTTTTGTAGCCCTTTTTTTCAAAACCATCAAGGCTTCAGGAGCTTGGTCAGGAGCAATGATTGCGGCTGGGCTACCAGCCTTTAAAATTCCCGCTTTGGCTTTTGCAATCGCCGTTAAGGTTGACCCTAAAATCCGGGTGTGATCCAAAGCCAAGTGGGTAATTACCGCTAATTCAGGCGCCGCAATTGCATTAGTGGCATCATTTTGCCCCCCTAAGCCAACTTCGATTACTGCCCAGTCAACCTTGGCATCCGCGAAAACTTGCAAGGCAATCAATGTCCACCATTCAAAAACGGTTAGATCGGAAGGAACGATTCCGGCCGGTAATTTTTGGCAGATGGTTTCATAAGCTTTAACAAAGGCTTTCTTCGTGACCAACTGGTTGTTAATTTGGACTTGTTCCCGGTCATCAAGCATTGCCGGACTGGCAAAGTGACCAACTTGATACCCCTTGACCATTAAGGCCTGGGTAATGATCTGACCGGTTGACCCTTTACCATTGGTTCCTGCGATGTGGATAACTTGGTATTGTTGATCCGGGTTACCAAGGGCAACTAAGATCCGGCGTAAAAGGCCAACCCGATCATTCTCACCAGCCTTCATCGCTGGGGAAAATTGTTGAATAATCGCTTCGTAACTAAGCATTTTGCCCTCGGGATTGGTTTAAAAATTCCTGCCGCAAAGCAAGGTCCGTTCTGAAAACGCCCGTAAAGCGATTTGTATAGGTAAACTGACCAGTCTTTTGGACGCCCCGCATTTCCATACATAGGTGTCGAGCAGCGACAGTAACTGCCACCCCCGCTGGATCCAGGATCCGGGTTAATTCAGCCACTAGTTCAGTCGTAACCCGCTCTTGCATCCCCGGTTTTTTGGCCACAAAATCCACCAACCGCGGGATCTTACTTAGACCAATCACTTTCCCATTCTTGGGAACATAGGCCACGCTAACCGTCCCAAAAAAAGGTAAAAAGTGGTGTTCACACATTGAATAGAAGGGGATCGCTTGTACTAGGACCATTTCCGGTTGATCATCGACCGAAAATGTCTTGTAGGTCGCCACGTCTTCGGGTTGCTTACCTAAAGACCCAAAAACTTCAGCGTACATCTTTGCCACCCGTTGGGGCGTTTCTTGCAGGCCTTCCCGTTCCGGATCCTCGCCAATCGCAAGTAATAATTCATGTACTGCTTTTTCAATTCTTACTTGATCCATGTATTAACTTCCTCTTTTTCTCGAATGATTTTTAACCAGTTTTGGTCCGGGGTCGTCGCCAACTGATGGGAAAGGATTTCCCGTAATTCATTTTCTTGAACAATTGTCAGTAGCGGCTCTAATTCAAAGCGCCGATTCTTAATCTCCGGATGGGGAATTTTTAAGGCCGCACTTTGATATTCCTCATCATTAAAGAAGAGAATATCCAGGTCAATCGTCCGAGGTCCCCAATGAATTAGGCGTCGTCGCCGCAATGATTGCTCAATGACGTGTAAGTATTTCAGTAGATCAGCGGCGTTCAAACGGGTCAATAACTTTAAAGCAATGTTGTAAAAAGACCGTTGTTCAACCCCACCAACCGGTTCGGTTTCATAAACCGGTGAAATGGCTTCAACTTGATTTTCAGGTCGCAGTTGTAACATTGCTACTGCCCGTTGAAGATTTTGCATTCGGTCGCCAATATTACTTCCAAGGCTAAGATAGACTTGATTAACCATTTTGCTTTTCGACCTCGACTTCAACGTGATCAAAAATACCGTTAATTGGAACTGCGTATTTCCGAATCCGGACCTTCACTGTTTTAACTTGCGGATAGTTGGTCAAGACCTCATCAGCCACCCGGTTTGCTAAACTTTCAATTAAATCATAGTTATGGGTCTTAATAAATGTCTCCACCGTTTCGTAGACAGCGGCGTAATTAACGGTCTCATTTAAATTATCATGTAAAACTTGTTTTTCAATTGGGAAGTTTAGTTCAATATCCGCTTCTAAACGTTGTCCTAACTTTTTTTCTTCCGGCAACACGCCGTTAAAGGTGTGAAAAACCATACTTTTGATTCTAATCCAACCCATTCTTTCTCAATCCCCCATTTAAATTCCAATGCTTATTAGAATTGCGCTCATCGCTAACAAATTATTCAGCCCGTGAATTACAATTGAACATGACAACCGCCGGGTTTTCTGGTAAACATAGGCTAAAATTAACCCCATCGCAAAGTAAATTAAAAAACTAAGCGGATTGGTGCTAGCGTGTTCAGCCGAAAAAATTATCCCAGAAATCAAAATCGGCCACCAAAGCATCGTCGGTTCAAAAAACATATCAATCAAGATTCGCCGGAAAATTAATTCTTCAGCAATCGGACTCAGCACGACGGCACCAAAAGTCATTGTATACATAATGGCTGATTGGTGGCTCATTAACTTGATAATAATCAGATCATTCGCCGTTTGGGTTTGGTGATAAATTAGCTGATTTAGGGTGCCCAAAAGGAACTGGGCGCAAAAGATAGCTAACCAACCGCCAAAGACCCAATCAATTTTCATTCGCCTTGTCATTGCCGGTTTGGGGCCTTTTCCTAACCGCCAACTCACCCAAAACGCCAAACCTAACAGTACCAAAAAGCTCACAAAATATGCTCCGATCCAACTAAAATTGTCGCTTTTCCGGGCATAAATTAGAAAGGCCGGTGGTACTTGAATGGCAAGGGCGAAAAAAATCATGATCGCGACCCGCACCCAAAGTGGTTGTTGTTTCAAGCTCTTTTCGCTCATCTTAACCTTCAATCTGGGCGGTACTTGCCCGTTCAACCAAGTTAACTGGCATCTTAACTAGCTGTTGGTTTAGCTTACCTTCTTTATCGCTTAACCGCTTAAAGATTAGCTTAGCGGCTTCATTTCCCAATTGTTGAATTGGTTGGTGAATCGTCGTCAAAGCTGGCGTAACATATTCATCCAAGTCGATGTCATCAAAGCCAATGATTGAAATTTGGCGAGGAACCTCAATGTTGCGTTCAGTTAAGCCCCGGTACAAACCAATGGCTAACTCATCGTTGGCACAGAAAACTGCGGTTGGTTGCTTGGCTAAAACAGCGGCGGTGTTATCATAACCACCCCGCTTGGTAAATTCCGTTTTTACAACGTTATCTTCATCAAAACTAACTCCCGCCGCATTTAAAGTATTCTTAAAGCCGGCTAACCGTTCAAGAACGTTTTCAGTTGGTTGCTCCGGTAAGTACATCACCAGTTGCTTGTGTCCAAGCTTTAAGAGGTGTTCAGCGGCGAGCTTCCCCCCTTGGTAATCATCCACGGCCACCCGGTCACCTTGGTCATGAGCTTGATTTTGGTCAAACAAGAGGTATGGGATCCCGTTTGGCTTTAAGATCTCATCAATTGTTTCGTTAGTAATGGTTGAGGAAGCAATGATTAGGCCGTCAACTGACCGTTCAACTAAGCGACTGAGGTAGTAGCGTTCAAGTTCAACTTCATGATTGGCACTGAACACCAGGGGCATGTATTCTTTTTCCCGGCACACCTCTTGAATTCCCCGGGTAAAGGAGGAGAAGAAGGGATTACCAATATTAGGTACCAGGACCCCAATCGTCTTGGATGAATGCAAAATCAGATTCCGGGCATTGAAATCCGGAACGTAATTTAATTCCGCTTTGAGCCGGTGAACCCGATCGCGGGTTTCTTCACTAAAACGGGCCCCCTTACCGTTTAAAATTTGGGAAACCGTGGTAACCGAAACCCCAGCTGCCTTGGCTAAATCTTTAATTGTCACTTTTTTTGCCATTTTCGCGTCCTCCTGGCTAATCTGGTAAACATTTTACCTTATTTTGTGGTAAAAGGCTAGTTAGACAGTTTGATGGAAAACACCCTTAAAGATTTTCGCCGTCGTCGCCGCTTGACTCCCCCGCATCCGAAGATAATCAATCTTCGCCAAGAGAATTTCATATTCCCATAAGGAAGAAAGGTCATGCTCATTGTAATAATGGAGGTTAATCTTAATCCCCTCAAAATCAGCAATCACGCCTTCAAAATCATCCCGGCCCTTATACTTGTCAGTACCAACCACAACTGGTAAGTGATGCTCATACGCGTCTTTAATTAAATTCAACAAGATCGGTTGATTTTGGTAATCTCGGTCAGCTAAGTAGGCCTGAAGCCCCCACAAATCAAAATAGCCATGTTCTTGAGCCACCTGACTCTTAAAAGAAACCGTAGTGAGATAATCCGTTCGGCTCCGTACGGCATGAATACTACTTAAACGAATAGCGGTAATTCCATTTAACTTGGCATCCCAATCCAAAGTTAAAATTAAGGTGAAGGTTTGGTCAGTCGCCAAGACAAAGCCAACATTAAAAGTATCGTCGTCAACGAAGTTATAGACCTCAACCAGCGTCCCCTGTTGTTGGCTAATCAAGAGCGCTTCTCTGATCTCGGTTTCATTCATTATTAACATACAAACCCCTTTCTCAATTAAAAGTCAATCCTTTTGTCCAACATTAGTTTGTAGTAAGATTATTATCGTTGCGAAAAATAAGTAAAGAGGGGCAATTATGGTGATAATTACAGCTGGAATGATTGGTGTCGGTAAAACCACTTTAACGGGAAAAATTGCAGATCATTTAAACACAAAAGCCTTTTTTGAGCCAGTGGGTGAAAACCCAGTGCTTCCATTGTACTATAAGAACCCAAAGCAGTATGGGTTCCTCTTACAAATTTATTTCCTTAACAAGCGGTTTTCAATGATTAAACAGGCCTTAACCAACGACAATAACGTTTTGGACCGGTCAATTTACGAAGATGCCTTGTTTACGAAGGAAAACAATGCTGAAGGAAACATTTCGGATACCGAACTCCAAGTCTACCTAAAACTACTTGACAATATGATGCAAGACCTAACGCGGCTCCCTAAAAAGTCACCGGACCTAATGGTTTATTCAGAAACGACTTTTGAAACCATCTTGTACCGAATCAAAAAGCGGGGCCGGGACTACGAACAAATTGATAACAATCCCGAATTAAAGGATTACTACTACAAGATGTGGTCTGCCTACAAAGATTGGTATAAAGATTACGATGCCAGTCCCAAGATGAAGATCGATCTTGATCAATATAACTTGGATGATCCGAAGAACGTTGAAATCGTCTTGGAGATGATCGACGATAAGTTGAAGGAAATTCGGTAAGCTGATTGGGAATAATTATAAAGATCACTGATTTTACTAGTGATCTCTAAAGATTAAAAAGTTACTGCCTTAAGCCGAAGACAGTGGTGGAGATGATTTTGAGCCTCAAATAAGTCTCAAAACTCGCTCTTGGTGTTAAGCTCACTTTGTTCGCTAATATCAATTTCACTACTTCCACCATGTCACAAAATAAGTATGATCATATAATTAAAGCCATCAATCAAGGTTAAGTAGCCAAATTATCGTTAGCAGTTTGTTTGCTTACGATAAGACCAAGCTTTGAAATTGACACTCTGAGCAATAGCGAAGAGTGGAAGTTCAAAGTTGTGTCGGCTATGTTCCAACCTTTCAGATTGATGGCTTAATTAGTTTTTTATCAATCTTTTATCCTGCAAAAGGTCTCAAATGTATTATCGCCACATCCGGCGAATTAATTCGAGAATTCCCACCGAACCGGCACCGCCAACCATAGGCAAGGACCAGTCGGTTCTTACAGGTCCGGCAACTGGCGTACTTGGTTTAGTTGGATGATACTTGGTACTTGGTTGATTAGACTGGGCGTTATTAGCATTACTTTGGCTTAATCCCCCACCTCGCTTACCATTGTCATACTTTGTAAGACCATATCCATCAATAATTGCGTTCAACTTCTGGTTATAATTAGGATCCGTCGCATAAGTTCCAGTTAAGGCCTGGGTTGCTTGACGGTAAGTTGAGGCAAATTTGCGATGAACATTTACATAGAGCGGTTGGTTTAAAACACTTGCGTAATCGTTTAGAGAAGCCATATCATTCGGATAGTGGCGGAAGGTCCCCATCACGGTAAGATCTTGGCCATTTAAGTGTTCTATCGTGGGCATACTAACTCCCTGGCTTTGGAAGAAGCCTTTAATCCCGAAGTAATTATGGTGTTGCCGAGCTAAATCACTGGATCCAAAGTTACTTTCTAAAGCGGCCTGGGCAATTAAAACGGAAGGATACAGGTCATGCCCCGCCGCAATCTCTTGAGCAACCGGAGCTAGCTTTTCAATAAAGGCCCGCTGGCTAGGTGTTGGAGCTTGAGCTGGATAATTGGTTTCATCATCTTGTCCCAAATTATTACCTGGAGCTGTTGAGGTTTCCATGGAATCATCAACATTTTCTACTGGTTGTTCAGTTGGGACTCTTTCCGGTGGTGTAGGAATCGTATCTTCAGTTTCAGTAACCGGCTGGTCAGTCTTACCCTTAGTTGCTTGATCAGAAGTTGACTCTGTCTTTTTCTGAAGTTCCTTACCGAGGTCAAAACCAGCTTGATAACCAACTAATGCCACCTCGTCTTCGGTGTTGAATTGCCATTGGTTCTTAATTCCAGCTTGGACTCCCTGCTTAAAAGCTGCTTGATAGATCAGAGTTAGTCGGAAAAGTTCTTGATCAAATTCTTCTTGTTCATTAAGATCCATTTCACCTCGTTCTGCCGGCGTTAATGGCTTGTGATGTTGTTCGACGATAGCTTTCGCTAACTGCTCCCTACTCTCACTTAGCTGCGCTGCCTGTACAGATAATGGATTGGCTAAAGTGGCGACCGTGGCCAATGTCAAAAGCGTCGGTGTAATTTTCATTCTTTTTCTACCCCCTTACTATATATATACGTAAAAAAGGGCGCAAAATTAGCAAAAGTAACTAAATTATCAAAATCATTCATAAAATTACAAAAAAGCAGTTAGTAAGCACACTCGGTGGACTAACTGCTTAAAATTATTAATTAACTTTTAGTAAATGATAACTGGTTCCTTAACACTCAAAGCTTTAAAGGCGGTGCCGGCATCAGTAGGATGCATGTTTACACATCCATTCGAACCATCGCTTAGGTAAGCACTTGAAGACCAGTTATGACGCCAACTGGCATCGTGAAACCCACACCCACTAAGGGTAAATGGTGACCAGTAAGTAACTGGTGAAGCATACGGTTTCCCGTTATCACCAGTTCCCCGTAAGGTAGTGTGCATTTGTTGATACATGATGTACCAAACGCCCTTTGGCGTGTCATCCCCAGTACTGTGCTTCCCAGTCACGACGTCAGCCGAAGCAACCAACTTACCATCACGGTAGAACCAAGCATGTTGATCAGCAATTGAAACTTCAGCGTAGGTATTTCCTAACCCATCATTTTGAGTTACCCCATAGCCAATTCCACGGGTATCATATCCTTGGCCGTAAATATCAGCCTTCGCATCAACTGAAGCTTGCTTCTTGACGATCGCATTTCCAATCGTGTCAGCCGCCCTACTAGTCATAATCTTCCAACCATAGTCACCGTCAGCCGTGGTGGTGATCACTTTACCGGTATGGGTCTTAAATTTAAATTTTTTCCCCAAGGTTGCTTGTTCAGCGTTAACCTTTTGAATCACTGCTGCCTCTTTAACTGGGGTAAATTGGTACTTGCCATTTTGGTAGGTAGCTTCCTTAATTACTTGATCAGCTTTGATTTGATAACTATGACCAGCAACTTGGTACTTCACCGCCCCGTTGGTCAACTTGCTTAAAGCTTGTTTTTCCGTTTGGACAGTTGCACTTTGACTCGAAAGTGGCTTCTTTACTTTTGCCGTTAACCGAATCGTCGGGGCAAACTTTTCCTTGGCAAAGTCCTTTAGAACTTGCTCTTTATCTAAAGCTGTTCCTTGCCTAGCTTCAGTAACCGAAACCTTGTTATTGTGCCAAACGGCTTTTGCGTCAACCGGCAACTTCTTGCCTTCATTCAACTGCCCTAACCGAAACTCTAAGGTAGCCTTCATATCGTTTTCCACTAATTTATTAGGATTTTGTGGTGCTAAAACAAAATTATGTTCCTTACTACTCGGTAAAGTCGAAGCTTGCTTAGCTAACATCTGGCTTACTTTCTGCTTAGCATCTTTGCCATAAGCTAGCTGACTGTCCTTGCCATCAAAAACCAGATGATTGTTTAAGTATACCCGGTTAGTTAACTTCGTGGCCTTAACCTTTTGGTAAGCTTGTTCTGCCGTTAAGCCACTTACCTTAATCCCATTAATCTTAACGTTCCGGTTAAAATGGGTGTGGTGATAATAACCACTTCCCAAACCGGCCAAGATAATTACTACTAACCCGGTTCCCAACCAAATCCATGGTTGTTTTTTCTTCATCGCTCATCCCTCCAAGCCATCCGATAAAACTACTATCATTCTATCACGGTCTCAGTAAGTTGTAACCATTGTGTAATATTTTACTTACTTAGTTTTAGTAACTTGATCGTACAATAAACAAAGACCACTAATTTAAAGAGGATTAAAACATAGCTAACACTACTTCCCCTTAATTAGTGGCCTTAATTTTTCTATCCGCTACCCACCATTAAATTTCTGGATACGTTACTTGTTTCAGATTAACCGGCTTATTTTCCCCGTTGGTTTTAACCACGATAACATCGCAAGGAGCTTGGCGCACAATGTAAGCGGTCGTTGAACCAACAATCATCCGACCAATGGTATTTAACCCCGTTGCCCCAACTAAAATCAAATCGATTTGGTGATCGACTGGGTAAGTTTCGGTTAAGGCCACTTTAGCATTGCCAACCATCACATTCGTAACAACCTTTTCAACCCCAGCTTCTTCGGCTTGCTTCTTCATCTTAGCTAACAAGGTCTTCATTTTGTCGATCACCTTATCATAAACTCCCTTGTCAGAAATCCCAAAGGTAATTGCGTTTGGATACGGTTCTCCATTCACAATACTTAACAGGTGTAAGCAAGCGTGATTGCGCTTAGCGATTGCGACTGACTTTTGAAACGCTAACTGCGATTGTTTTGAACCATCGATCCCAACTAAAATGTTTTGATAGTCTGTCATGGTTTCCACCTCCGGAATATATTTGTAAGTTTATTTTACCACAAAAATATTAATCGGTAACTAAGTCATTGATAGCTTGCATGTAAATTGCCATTGACTTTAGCAAGTCGTCGACTGGTTGGTATTCATTAGCTTGGTGCATTGTATTTGGAGTAGTAGGCATCAAAGCCCCAAAAGCAACTCCCCGCTTCATTAAACGACCGTAAGTACCACCACCAACGACTTCCGGTTTAGCATTTTCATCCCCAGTTTGGTCAATATAAGCCTTCATTAATATCTTTACCAGTGGGTCATCTACATCCACGTAGTGCGGTACTTCAAACTTCTCGTAGTGGACTGTCATTCCATGATCCTTGGCCACTGGAAGGACCTTAGCTTGCAAGCCATCAGGCGTTACCCCCTTTGGATAACGGAAGTTCATATCAATTTGGCCGCCCTTAGTTGCGTCAAAACTCAAAAGACCAACGTTCATCGTGAGGTCGCCCATCACTTCATCCCGGTAAGCACCCATAAAGTTGTTAAAACGAGTGTCAAGATGTAGGTAATCAGCCACAAAATCGACGAATTGCTTAGCTTGACCACCGAAATTTAAGCTTTGCAAGAACTTAGCTAAGTAAGTAGCGGCGTTAATTCCCTTTTCCGGCTCCATCCCATGAGCGGCCTTCCCAATCACTTGGAAATAAAGACCATCCGCAGAAAGTTCACACTCCCCTTCGATCGGATTGGCATCCAAGAAGGCGGTGAACTTAGCAACAGCTTGTTCATTATCAGCCGTTTCAACCACTGCGTCAGCTTCCCGGGGAACCATGTTAAATCGTAAACCAGCCTTAAAGGACCGTAACAAGTCATCCCCATCATTGCCCCCGGGATAATCAAGGAGCAATGAAACTTGCCCCTTTTCCCCGTTAATCACTGGAAATTCCGCATCTGGGGAGAAACCATACGTTGGTTCCGGCTCAACTTCAAAGTAGCGCTTCATCCCGGTCCAATTACTTTCTTCATCGGTCCCGACAATAAAGCGAACCTTCTTTTTTGGTTCTACCCCCATATCCTTCAACGTTTTCATGGCATAGTAGGCAGCCATTCCAGGCCCTTTATCATCAGAAACTCCCCGGCCGATTAAATTGCCATCCTTGATGATTGGATCAAAAGGTTCCGACTCCCAACCGTTACCGGCAGGCATTACGTCGAGGTGGGCAAGGATGGCTAAGGTTTCATCCCCTTGGCCCCATTCAGCGTATCCAACCAGATTGTCAATATTTTTCGTCTTAAAACCATCTTGTTCTGCCATTTCCAAAAAGGCACTTAAAGCTTGTGCTGGTGCCGGACCGAGGGGATATTCATCCGTCGCCTTACTATCATCCCGGACACTTGGAATCTTAACTAAAGAAATTAAATCATTTAAATAATTTTCTTTTTGCTCATTTGCTTTTGCTTGCCAGTCAGTCATTTTTTTGCCTCCCATTACTGTTTTCTATTTTTAATGATACCATAGAAATGATAACGGTAGTGGGACATAAGTCTATCGTCTCATTATTATTGTTAATTTCACCGCTAACTTAGCAGAAAGGAATAACTATGCCATTACCATTTAAAGCCGTCGCCTTTGATATGGACGGTACCTTTTTACGGGATGATAAGAGTTTTGATAAAGAGCTCTTTAACCGCTTATTTACTAAATTAACTAGTCAAGGTGTCCACGTCATCGTTGCCAGTGGTGACCCTGCCCAGGTGTTACTCCCCTACTTTGATCAACCCAATGATTTAACAGTAGTCGCTGAAAACGGCGCCCAAGTGATTGACCATGGTAAAGAAACGATTACTTCAACCCTGGATCATCAATTAGCAACCGCAGTGGTGGATTTTTTAACCAACCAATTAGATATTTGGCCAACTCTTGCCGGGCAAGAAATTGGCTACTTCCCACCCCACCAACCAGCCAATTTCTTAGAACACATGGCCTTTTACTACCCAAAGCACCAAGTTTTGACCAAGATGCTTCCGCTTCCAGATGACGAATACTTCCAAATTTCCTTCTTAATCGCTGATGAAGAAGTTGCCAGAATCAAAGCCCAAATTGAAGCCCACTTTGGGAACCAATTAGTTGTTACCCCAAGTGGTAATGGGTCCATGGACCTTACTAAACCAGAAATTAATAAGGGTTGGGCCCTCCAAAAATTACTCAAGCAGTGGAGACTAAGTGGTGACGACCTGATTGCTTTTGGCGATGGTGGCAATGATATTAGCATGCTTAAACTTGCCAAATTAGCTTACGCCATGCCTAACGGGAGTGAAGCTGTCAAAGCTGTTGCGAACCACGATGTTCCGGTTGATAATAATCACGATGGGGTCCTTAAGGTCCTCGCCCAATACTTAGAAGATTAGAAAGAAGTTTTTTCATGCAAGAATTAAACGAAGAAATTGTCCAAACTGTTATTAAACCCCGGCCCCAAGAAAGTTTTAAGGGCACCTTTGGAAAAATCCTTTTAGTTGGCGGTAACCACCAATTTGGTGGAGCTATTATTATGGCTGCCACCGCCGCAGTTTATGCCGGTACGGGCCTGGTTACGGTGGCTTGTGATCCCTTAAACACCACGGCGTTGCACACTCAGCTTCCCGAAGCAATGGTAATCGATTTTAATGACCAACTAAAACTCGCTCAAATGGTAAGCCAAGTTAACACCGTCGTGGTTGGCCCCGGATTAGGCGAAGAAGCCGAGAGCTTAGCGGTTCTAAAGACCGTCTTTACTAACACTAATGATGACCAAATTGTGGTGATTGACGGTTCCGCCATTACCTTACTAGCAAAGGAAAAGTTATCATTACCAGCCGGAAAATTAGTTTTCACACCCCATCAAATGGAATGGCAACGGTTAAGTGGGATTAAAATTGCCGATCAAACCCCTGAAGCCAACAAGTCAGCCCAAGAAAAGCTAAACGGAATTGTCCTCGTGAAAAAGCACCATACCGAAATTTATACTCCCAATGGTGACTGGAAATTACCAATCGGCTCCGCTGCCCAAGCCGTCGGTGGGATGGGTGACACTCTTGCTGGAATGATCGGCGGCTTTACCGCCCAGTTTCGGAATAATCCGACCCAAGCCGTCTTAGCCGCTACCTACGTCCACAGTGCAATTGCTGATGAAATTGCGACTAATCAATACGTTGTTCTTCCTCACCAAATTAGTCACGCCTTACCTAGCTTCATGAAAAAGGTTGCGAATAGTGATGATAATCATCAAATTGGGTTTATGAATTAACAGAGGGGTGGAAGAAAGTCTCAGCCGTTACCAGGAAACGTGGTGGAGATGATTTTGTGCCTCTGGGGAATCTCAAAACTCACTCTTGATGTAGCCTCACTTTGTTCACCAACATCAATTCCACCACTTCTGGCATGGTTGCTTAATGACTTTGGTTATAGAAAAAGGACACTAATAAAGGTTAAGTAGACAAATTATCGTTATCAGCTTGTCTGCTTACGATAAGAGCAAACATTGAAGGGGCTGTAACATAAGTCTCTTAATTAAGAAGAGCCATTCGGAAATTACAAAATTTTTGAATGGCTCTCTTTCTTTGAAGGATCAATCGTCATGGTTAAGCATAATTACAACCAAGCATTCAAGGAACAAGCCGTCCAGTACTACCTAGACAATAAGATATGAAAGGAATGGAAATTGCCGACCGACTTGGTGTCGCTATTAGTACCACTGCATAAGTGGGTGAAGCGCTATCAGGAAGCTGGTTACTATGGTCGTGGGTCCGGTAATTATGCCAGTGATAAGGACAAGGAGATTGCTCAGTTAAAACGTCAACTGCGTGACGCAAAAGGAGCGATTGAAGTTCTTAAAAAATCAATCGAGATCCTAAGCAAATATCAACGGAAAAGGTTTACCAACTAATCGACCAAGAGCATGGCTTAGAGTCCCACGCATCCATTGATGGCTTGTGCCGCAATATTGGAATTTTCCGGAGCGGTTATTATCAACGCCAAGAACAGCGGAATCACAAATCCCCAACGTTACTCAGAAAAGCATTAATCCCAGGCCACATTAAGGAAACCTGGCGGAGAAGCCAGAAGATTTATGGTACTGATGTGCTTGCGCAATATAGGATTTAAAATCAGCGAACGAACCGTTGGCGATGATATGAAGGAGCTCGGAATTAAGGCTCACTACGTCAAACCTTGGACCACTACAATGCGCAATTCAAATTACGATAATCAACTTAGAAATAGTTTGAAAGAGCAATTTAACCCCAGTCAGCCAAACACCGCTTGATGTATTGACACCACTTATATCCGGGTAAGGGTTACTTAACAAGTATTATGGCTCTTTACTCACGGAAGATCATCGGCTGAAAATTAACTGATAGTTTGGAGGTCGCTAACGTAATTCCATTAATTGAACGGACAAAGCAACAACGTAACATTAAGCAATCACTCATTATGCATAGCGACCGCGGCAGGCAATTTACTTCCGAAGTCTACAATCAAGTGCCGGCTTCAATGACTTTAAGTTACTCTAAGAAAGCTTATCCTTTTATAATACCGTCAGAATTCACAGTCATTGTGATTTTATGTCACCTAAAGATTTTAAAACCAAATACTATCTTGAGTCGCCAAATCTAACCGCTGCTTAGCAACTAAAAGTTTCCATTTAACTTGTCTATTTTCTTGACAGGGGGCCAAAATACTAAATCGTTTATTATCGCTAAAGGATAAAACCATCATTTTTTATTACCCATCACATGGAAATTGCAAAAAAAAGCTGATAAAATGTTACCATTTAAAAACGATTCACTTATAGGAATAGGTACTCATACTGAATTACTTCAGAATAATCAATATTATCAACTATTAAATTAATCAAGTCTGGTGGAAAATGATGAACGATAAAATTATTTCAGGAGCTTTTTGGCTTTCCTTTGGGAGTATTATTTCAAGAATATTGGGAGTTATTTATTTAATTCCCTGGCTTATAATGATAGGTTATACAAATATAGCGTCAGCCCAAGCTTTATTTAATAGCGCTTATACACCATATGCTTTATTTATTTCACTAGGAACTGCTGGATTTCCTTCTGCCATAGCAAGACGGGTAGCATTATATAAAAGTAACAAACAATATCAAGAGAGTAACTCTTTGTTTTATTCTGGCTTAATTATAATGGGAGTTTCTGGTATCATTTGTGCTACTTTACTATTTAGCTTGTCACCTTTAATTGCTAAAAATAGTCCTGTCACTTCATATCATGATGCCGTCAGAACAATTAAGATACTATCCCCCACTCTATTTATTATTCCAGTAATGAGTGTTATCCGTGGGTGGCTTCAAGGAAATCAAGATCTTAAACCCTTTGGATTATCCCAAGTAATCGAGCAATTTATTCGTATTTTATTTATCCTTGTTTCTACATTTTTTGTTCTTTATATACTAAAATTTTCTTTTGTTATTGCAGTGCAAACAAGTGTCTTTGCTGCTTTTATAGGTGCATTAGCAAGCTTGTTTTATTTATGTAAATATTATTTCAAGAATTACCAAAACGAGTTTGATATAAAGTTAATTAGTTTAACAAAGATTTTCAAATTAACTCGTCTAACACTCCTCGAATCGATTCCATTTTTATTAGTAGGCTCTGGCATAACCATCACTCAGTTAATAGATCAAGTGTTTTTTTAAACAAATAATGAATAACCTTTTGGGGTATTCATTATTAAAGACTCAATATGTATATACGTTATTTTCTGCAAACCCCAATAAAATTACTACTGTCATAATTGCTTTAGCTACCTCTATATCAGAAACAAGTCTTCCACTGCTAGCTGCTAATAAGAAAGAAAAAATTAAAATTAAATCTCTTATTTCACAAAACACAGAGTATATTTTATTAGTCTTATTGCCAATAACTATTATACTTATCAGCACTTCTTATAATATTAATTGCCTTTTCTACGAAAATAGCATTCTAGGTAGTAGGTATTTACAGTTAAATACGCGATTTGCTAGTTCGTAACATTTAACAAAAAAAGCCTAACAAGGTTAGACTCAAAGTAGACTAAAAAAGGAGTCTTTGCCTTGTTAAGCTACTTTAAGTCTAGTTATGATCGCCATGATTTTCAA
>DWYX01000019.1 GCA_019118465.1 Candidatus Limosilactobacillus faecipullorum
ATTGAAACTCTTGGGAAGCGAACAGACTTATGCTCGTAGTTTGGTGGGATTGCAAGCACAGATCGAGGCACTTGTCATGACGAATAATCTAGCAAAATTTGGAATGTTACAAACTAGCAATTGACGTACTGATAATTATGTATTTGTAATGCCTATGGCTTAGACATAATCTGGCTTCATGATACTCAAACAAATGATGATAAACTCATTTTTCCGGATTATCCATCAGAAGTAGAGTATCCTAATTCCAATACGCCAGGTGATTTATTTAGAGACAGCTAAAGTGCTTAAAGACTCACCACAAGCATCTGCTGCGTTATCCCATCTGGCAATAGATCAACTACAAAAAGACTATCAGTGCACCTAACTTGAACAAATGAATCAGTGATTTAGCAGCTAAAGGCCTTTCACGTCAATTACAGTAATCACGTAAGAATTGCAGTACATCCTGGTGAAATTGACTTAAAGGATAATCAAGAAATAGCAAAAATCCTTCCGAAGCTATCGAATATAATCACAGATAGTTTAATAACCTAACCAAAACAAATTGAAGCTATGTATAACAGCCTATCTAAAACCTAACTGAAACACATTGAAGAACGTAATAAAAAGCAAAAGTAATTTTAAAGATGTGCAATTTTGAACCATTTTCGACACACATATGTTGAAAACGCTTTGGCTAAAATTAGTGACTTATTTATCCCAAAGGTGTTATCATAACATTTGAAACAGGCGATAGTTTGTTGCTATGATCGGAGAACACCATAGTGCCTGGTAGAGGCTTGGTATCTGACCACTAGTCTCGGCGAAAGACGTCTTTTCGCCCGTTCTCAAAACCACTAACACTTTTGTGTTGGTGGTTTTTTTACTTTTTCGAAGGATAAAATGGAAAACTATTATAAAGGGAGCTACTTTACGCACAGAAACGGCCCACAATAACGACTACCTCAGACGTCGCAGAACTAATATTAAACCAATCAATTGGAAGCCAACTAGGATTTAATTAAGTCACTATCCCACCCTACAACATTTGAATCTCAGAACTAATGCTTTTCCCTACTCAAAAAGCCAAGCTAAGTCCCCCTTATTGAAGGTGCTTAGCCTGGCTTTTTAATTAACTACCGTCCCTCATCAACTGCTTTTAAGCGTTGATAACGTTCGTTAGTTTTGGCAAGCTCTGCTGGATGACCATCCATTGCAAGCTCACCGTCTTCAATGAAGAGTACCCGGTCCATAGCATCGATTCCTTGCAAGTGGTGGGTAATCCAAATTAAGGTCTTCCCTTGTAGATTACTAAAGAAGGTATCCATCACTTCACGTTCAGTTACTGGATCAAGACCGACCGTTGGTTCATCTAAAAGGACAATTGGAGTATTGGCCAAGAGAATCCGGGCTAAAGCGAGTCGATGCCGTTCCCCACCAGAGAAACGCAACCCAGCAGAATCAACCATGGTTTCAAGCCCTTGGGGAAGGCTTTCTATCATTTGCCGCAAACCAACTTGGTCCAAGATTTGCCAAACATCATCAATCGTCGCATTTTCATTCCCAATGCGAAGATTATTTAAAATCGTCGTGTTAAATAGGTAGGGGCTCTGGTTAATCACTCCAATATACTTGGCAATTTGATCGCCATAATCGTGAGTTGGAATTCTAGCAAGGGTTATATCCCCAAGACTTGGTTGACGGTCCCCTCGGATCAAACTCGCTAAAGTGCTCTTTCCAGATCCACTCTTACCAAGAATTGCAACTTTTTGGCCAGTGGGGATTGATAAGTTCAAGCCTCGTAAGACTTCCTTATCTGTTCCTGGATATGTGTAGTGCAAGTTTTGAATTTTTAAATCAAGTGGCTTTTGAACGGATAACTGTTCAGCCTTGCCTTCTGATACTGGTGGTAATTGATTGAGGCGCTTAAGCGAGTCGACATAGACATTCGTTTCTTGCGCAGCGGCTGGTAAGCTAGCTAAAGCATCTTCCAGAGGGAAGACGGCCAATACAAAGGCCGCGATCCAGTTAGCAGGGCCACCATATTGGCCACCTAACTTCGCAGCTCCCCAAATCATGAGGCTAAGCACAATTGCCAAAATCACCACTTGCATCAAGAAATCACGAAATCGTTCAAACCGGTGTAGCGCCTCCTGGGTCGCAAATAATTTATTTTCACTAGTCAAGTGTTCATCAACGTATTCTTGGTTACGTTGGGCAAAGACCCAATCAACGATCCCCATGACGTTATCGGTTAAATCAGCGTACAGATCGTTCTTAACTTGTTTTTCGTACTCTTGCCGGGCCCCGTTGATCACAACTGACCAAGCCGGGATCGCAAAGATCATCAACCCGAAGAGGATCAACGTTGTCAGTCCCATCAGTGGTGAGATACATCCAAGGCCAACGATAATAATTGTATAGACACCCCAAGCCACAAAATTCGGGAAAATCGTCCGTAAATATAGGTTTTGAATATGGGCCACGTCTTCAGAAAGCAGTCCCAAAAGGTCCCCTAAACGGTACTTGCTATTAAAGAAAACCGCATCCTGTTCCAAAGAATCATACATTTTCTTCCGGAATTCAGAGGTCATCTTAAAGACCCAATTATGACTGGTTAGTCGTTCCGCATACCGGAAAACCGGCCGAAAAATCCCAAAACCTCTGGTTAAGACAATTGGAACGTAGACAAGCAAGATGTTGTCAGGCCGGGTGGCGGACTTTGAAATTAAGAACCCAGAAGTGAACATTAGCCCCCCAGCGCAAACGAAGGTCAAAATTCCTAAACTAATCGCCAATACGAGGGTCCGCTTGTAATGCTTTAAAAAAGGCTTAACCCATTGATCATGTTTTAAGGTTTTTAGTAATGGTAAGTGATCAAGCATTGGCTTTTTCTCCTCTCATTTGACAGACCATCCGGTTAAATGCCCCGTTTGGATTAACAAGCAATTGGTCATAGGTCCCTTGTTCAACTAGCTTTCCTTGTTCCATTACAAAGATGTAATCCATTTGTTTCATCCAGTGTAACCGGTGGGTCGCAAAGAAAACCAGGTGATCCTTCATTAAGGGTAACATCTTTTCCTTTAATTCCAACTCAGTTTCAATATCCAAGTGAGCCGTTGGTTCATCAAAGACCATTACCCGCCGACTTTGGTCAAGAAAAGCCCGGGCCAAAGCGATCCGTTGAGCTTGCCCACCAGAAAGAGCCCGTTTTCCGGAACCAATTTCCGTATCAAGACCTTCTGGTAATTCATTGACCAAATCAGTCAGGCCAACCACCTTGATGGCTTCTTGAATTTCAACATCGGTTGCTTCGGGATGATAAAAAGCGATGTTTTCCCGTAAACTTGTCGAGAATATATATGGAGTTTGTGGAATATAAGTTAATTGTTTTTGCCAGTTAGGGTCGTTTAAAGTGGTTAACTTTTGACCTTCAATAGTAATTTCCCCTTCATTTGGGGTCAAGAAACCAGCTAATAGGTTAATCAATGTCGTCTTCCCGGAACCACTCATTCCGATAATTCCGACTTTTTGGTAGCCTTTAAGCTTCACTGATAGTGGTGCTAACCCCCGCTTAGTTTCAGGGTAGACAAAGCCGAGGTTGCTTAATACTAATTCATCATCAGCTTGCCATGAGTGCAAGAAAGTTTCCGCTTGCTTAGTTGGCTTTTCATTGATTAACTCCATAATCTTATGGAAAGAATTCTTTCCATTCAAGGTGGCATGATAATCATTAGCGAAATTTCGAATTGGTAAGAAATATTCCGGAGCCAAAACTAAAATCACTAAGGCTGGATAAAGAGTTTCTTGTCCATTAATTAAACCAACCCCTAAGAAAACCGCTAATACCGCAATTGATAAAGTAGTAAAGAAATCCAAAGCAAAGGTAGAAGTCATCGCAATTCGTAAGGTCGCCATGGTTGCCTTCCGAAAATCTTCACTCGAGCGGTAAATACTCTTGGAATAAGCCTTGCTTAAGCCAAAGTACTTCAAAGTGTCAATTCCCCGCAAAGAATCAATGAAGTGGTTAGATAACCGTTGGAAAGTTTCAAATTGACGGTCGGCTTGAGCTTGGGCGGCGTAACCAAGAACAATCATAAAGAGGATAATTAAGGGGTAGACAATCGTCATGATTACCCCAGAAACCCAGTCAAGATAGTAGGCCACAATCAAAATTAAAATTGGCACTACCATCATATTAACTAACTTATTCAGTACCAATTCAAAGTAGTCTTCAACCTGGGAAATTCCATCCAAAGTCAACGTTACCAGGTTCCCCGTTCCTTCTCGTTGCACCATACTTGGGCCAAGTTCAAAGGTCTTTTGGAGTAATTGGGTCCGCATTTCTTTTGCTTTTCTCCGGGCAAACTTATCCAGTATCCCATTAATTAGCCAATTTTCGGCGTGGCGCAGAACAAAAGTTATGATAAAAAGCCCAACCCAACGGAGTTGACTGTGAAACGAATTCCCTTGCCATAAACCAACCAGGACTGCTGAAAGCGAAAGTGTCTGACCAATGATAAGAAAAGCTTGTAGGACTTGAAGTCCTACAAGCTTTCCCATCATTGATCGAACTCCTGGAATTTTAAATAGGAGTTGATCAACCATTAATATCCCTCCAAGGACTTACTAACCGTTGGCATGGCAATCCGCTTCCGGAAAATCCAGTAAGCCCAAATCGTGTATGCCAAAATAAATGGCAGTAAGCAAACCGTTGCAATTGTCATCACCGTCAAAGTGTATGGCGTTGATGAAGCACTGTTAATTAACAAGTCGTAACTTGGCTTGATTGATGAAATCATAACCCGTGGGAATAACCCAACAAAGATCATGGCAACCAAGAAAACCATCGTTAAACCACTTGAAATGAAGGCCATGACTTCGTTGTCCTTAAAAAGCGAAACGTGAGCCAGAACCGCAAAGATGACGATCAAGACAACTGTAATCCCCGTTCCAAATGGATGGACACTAAAGAAGTCAGTTTGGAAAATCAACAAGAGGGCAAAGACAACTAAACCAACGTAAAGCATGTAATAAAGAGCCTTAGCAAAGTTCTTCGCCGTTTCCCGCATTTGTCCAACCGTCTTCAAAGCAATATAGTTCAAACCGTGGAGGTAGGTCAAAAGCATCAAAGCAATCCCACCAACAACTGAGAACCAATTGAAGTAGTCAAAGAAGTGGGCGTGCATGTTACCATTGACATCGATTGGCATCCCTTTGATCATAGAGATAAACATTACCCCTAAGAAGAAAGGTACCCAAGCACTAGAAATCCCAAGCAACTTTGTCCAAGCCTTCCGCAACTTACCGTTACTCTTGGCTCGGAATTCGAAGGAAACCCCCCGAAGAATTAACCCACAAAGAATAGCTAATAAGATTAGGTAGTAACCACTAAAGAGGGTGGCATACCAGTATGGGAAGGAAGCAAACATTGCCCCACCCGCAGTAATTAACCAAACTTCATTAGCATCCCATACCGGGCCGATCGTTTGAATAATTTGACTTTGTTCCGCATCATCTGAAGTTAGGGTATTAACAGCCATCCCAACCCCGTAGTCGAAACCATCAAGGAAGAAGAAGCCAGCAAACAACACCCCAATTAAAAGGAACCATAAAATTTGAAAGAAACTCATTTTAGAAGGCCCCCTTATCAAATGGATCTAATACCTTTTCAAGTAATTGTGGATTATCCAGGTTAGCTGGATCCTTACGCAATTCCTTGACAACTAGGTAAATCATTACAATCGCTAAGGTTGTAAAGAGAATAAAGTAAACAATGTTAGACGTTAACAGTGAAGCCACTGAAACCGTTGGCGAAACGGATTGTTGGATCGTGAAGAGTCCGTAAACCGTCCATGGGTACCGCCCAAATTCGGTAACGAACCAACCAACTGAGTTTCCAATAAATGGAACAAAGGTGGTTAAGGCAACTACCCAAAGCATCCACTTATGGTTGTACAAGGTTTCTTTTTGCTTTCGCGTAAGGAAGAGTACCACAAGTGAAACTAAGGCAATCCACATACCGATACCAACCATGATCCGGAAGCTCCAGAACATCGTGTTAACTGGTGGGTAATAATTTACCCGGTGACCTGCGATATACTTACCATACTTCTTGGTCAAATCTTTATTAATTTGATCCATCCCTTTGATTGAGCCAGAGAACTTATTGTAGGACATGAAGCTCAACATTCCAGGAATTTCAACGCTCCCCTTTAATTGGTGCGTCTTTTGATCAGCAACCCCAACCAAAGCCAAACCAGCTGGGCTCTTGGTAGTCTTGTAAACCGCTTCAGTCGCAGCAAACTTCATTGGTTGTTCCTTGATCAAGTATTGCATCTGGGCGTGCCCAACTGCGATCGTCAAAACAGAGAAAATCAAAGCAATACACATTCCAAAACGCATTGAAGTCTTGTAAACCTTCTTGGTTTCATCAGAAACTGCTTGCTTCTTAGCCTTTAACATTTGGAAACCAGTTAAACCAGCAACGATCACTCCACCCATCATCAAGGCAGCGAAAACAACGTGACCATATTCAAACCAAAGTTGTGGGTTCTTCAACAAGGCAAAGAAGTTAGTCATTTCAGCCCGACCATCTTTAATCGTGTACCCCACTGGGTTTTGCATGAAGGAGTTGGCTGTTAAAATCCAAAGTGCAGAAGTTAAGGAACCAATACTCGTCATCCACATAAAGAAGGCGTGCAGACCTGGCTTAACCTTATTCCAAGTGAAAGCCCACAAACCAATAAAGGTCGATTCCATAAAGAATGAAAGCAAAGCTTCAAAGGCTAATGGAGCCCCGAAGATATCCCCCATGAATCGGGAGTAGTCTGACCAGTTCATCCCGAATTGGAATTCTTGAATCAGCCCAGTAACGACCCCGACAGCAAAACTTAATAGGAAAATGTTCCCCCAGAAGCGGGCCATTTTCTTATAAACATCGTTCTTGGTATGGACGTAAATACTTTCCATTACCGCAATGGCGAAGGCTGTCCCAATTGAGAATGGAACAAAGAAGAAGTGGTAAACCGTCGTCATTGCAAATTGGAAACGTGCCAAACTAACAATGTCCACTATTATCCCCCCTATATAAATTTTTATCGACAAATAAGCCAAAAACAATAGCAAATCATATATCCGATATTCATTCCATAGTTTACTCTTAAAAAGTTAGTATTTCAACAAAAGTTTAAGCAACGATAAATTATTTTTTGAGTTTTCAACGAATAAGTTTTTCCTCTATTTGTGAATTACAAAAATGAGCTTCTTCTATTTTCGAAACCGCTATCTAATACATTAATTAACAAATCTACACGTCTAAATAAACTTTTTTCGGCAAAAGTCAGCTTTTTTATTTTTCACAAGCCCATTTCCTTGTTATAATTATTACATCAATAAATAACCATCAACTTAAAACTTAATTTTCGCGGGTTACCTTTTAAGTTGATAAGTCATTGATTGACTTTTTTGAGGGGGAATTTTTTATGAAACAAATCGTTGTATTAGGTGCTGGTTACGCCGGTTTAAAGACTGTCCATGAATTGCAACGCAAAGCAGACAGCAGTTTTAAGATTACTTTGGTAAACAAGAACAGCTATCACTATGAAGCAACCGATCTTCATGAAGTGGCTGCCGGAACGCAACCAAAGGAAAAGATTACTTACGAAATAGCGGACATTGTTGATCCAAAGGTGACAACTTTTATCCAAGATGAAGTTACGAGTTTTGACCCAGAAGCTAAGACGGTTTCCTTAAAGAACCACGATGACCTTAGCTACGACTACTTAGTTGTTGCGCTTGGTTTCATTTCTGAAACATTCGGGATCAAGGGAGCAGAAGAATTTGCTTTACCAATGACGAATGTTAAAGAAGCCGAAGCAATTCATGCTCACATCTTAAAGGTTATGGATGACTACAAAGAAAATCCGGATCCAGACGCCTTGAACATCATAATTGCCGGGGCTGGCTTCACCGGGATTGAATTAGCTGGGGCCCTTGCTGACGGTCGGAAGGAATACGCTGAACACGCTGGCGTTACCCCATCCGAAATTAAAATTTCAATGATTGATGCCGGAACCCGTTTGTTACCAATGTTTAGCGACGACTTAGCTGAATACGGGGTTAACTTGGTTAAGAGCCTCGGAGTAGACATTATTACGGACGCTCGAGTTCAAGAAGTTACTGATGGCAAAACAATCTATGTCTTCGGTAAGGATGAAGAAAAGACACCACATGAATTGACTGCTAAGACCATTATTTGGACAACCGGGGTTTCCGGAAGCCCATTGGTTGATGAAGCTGGTTTAAAGGCTCGTCGTGGTCGTGTTATCCCTACTGAACACTTAACAGATGCTGATCATGATGAGATGTACATCATTGGTGATGTTGCTGCGGTAATGCCACCTGATGGTCAACGCCCATACCCAACAACTGCTCAAATCGCCTTGGCAATGGGTAAATATGTTGCTAGCGACTTAGTAAACGTTGTTAAGACGGGTAATCACCTTAGTGAAGGCTTCGTTTACAAGTCCCTTGGGACGGTTGCTTCAGTTGGTAACACCCGGGCCTTCGGAGTTGCTATGGGTCATGAGACCCGTGGTTACATGGCTTCCGCTACCAAGAAGATGATTGCTAACGAATCCCTCTTTAAAATTGGTGGTTTGAAGGAAGTCTTCAAGAAGGGACGTTTCGATCTTTACCACTAGAATTAAGTTTAACTAAATATTAAAGCGGCGAGGTAGAACTCAAGTTTCTACCTCGCCGCTTTATTAATTTTAATCTGTGAAACTCTCTTAAAATACCCAATTAAGTAACAAGCCTAAAGCAAAGGTTACCACTTGAACTAACGAACCTAAAAGAAGAATCCGAATCGCCGCAGGGAAGGTCTCCTTCTTGACTTGCCGCGCCATTAAAATTCGGGTCTGCTCGATTACAAACGGGATTAACAACAGGGTTAATAAGGTGGTCCAAGGAGTAAAACCAAGAACAACCGCTAAAATAATTGCTAAAAAGGCAATTACGTTCTTAACGGCAAAGGCCCGCAATGCCATTTTTTTACCAACAAAGTGGACAATTGTAATCCGCTGATTATCTTCATCTTCTTGGGCATCACAGATATTATTTGCTAATAATAGATTCGAAATCCAGAGTTCGTCTGGTAAAGCAACCAAGAAGATCACTAACAAACTAAAAATATCCCATACGAAGTGTTGATAAGCATTAATATAAACACTAATCAAAGTGATCATGAATCCCATGGTAAAACCAGAGAAAAATTCTCCCACTGGCAATCCAGATAATGGATATGGTCCCGAAGAATAGGCAATTCCGACCGCAAAACAAAAGATTCCCATCCATAGGAGTGGTAATCCAACCTTCGTAACTAAGAAAATTCCAAGCAAGGCTGCTACCGCCACAAAAGCGACTAACATCCAAAAGACAAGCTTTGGCGATAGCCCTTCCCTACCGATAATATTGGTATTTTGTTTATAATTCTCAGTATCAACTGCGTGAGTGTAATCATGATAGTTATCAAGCATATCAACTGACATGTTAAAAAGTAACATTGCGACAAAGAAAATCGCCATCAGTCCCCAGTTCACACTATTAAAATAAAAAATACTCAAACACAGTCCTAACATGCACGGTAATATACTTGCCGTCTTAGCCTTAATTTCAACTAATTCTAAAAATACTTTTAATGACAATCTTATCCCTCATTTCCATCAATCATCTTACACGAAAATGAAAATGAAAAAAAGTGTGAAAGTAATTTAAAAACCCGCTAATTTGATCACTTCAAAACGTAACCAAGTTAGCGGCTTATTTAATTATTTTCCAAACTTTATTCCATATTTACCCCTTTACGGCGGCCATTTTGAAGGATATAAATAGCCAGTAGGACAAGAACGATCCCAATTACTTCAAAGAAGGTAATCTTCAAGTGGAAGAAGATCACACTCAAGATCGCGGTCATAATTGGTTGTAAGGCATCCATGATACTTACCACATCCGCTGGGGCCATCCGGCTAGCGTAAAGTAACATTCCGAATGGAAAAATCGTCCCAAAGAAGATCACGGTCGCAACTGACGAAACCAGAGTGGTAGTCAGCGGTGGAACACCAACCCAGAAAGGATGCATTACGTTAAAGGCAATGCCAGCAATCATCGTTCCCCAGCCGAGAACAACCAGCGGTGGATTATCTTCAGTAGCTGTTTTTGGTAAAACAACATAAAAAGCAGCCGTAATCCCAGAGCCAAGCCCCCAGAGTAATGATACCAACGGTACTGCTAAGTGGGTTAAATTACCTCGCGTAATACAGAGAAAAACCCCAAATAAAGCAATGATAAAGGCAATAATATCACTTCGGAGTGGCCGATGGCGATAGAATACGACCCCACCTAAGACAATAAAGAGCGGTGATAGGTATTGTAAGATCGTTGCCGTTGAAGCGTTCCCGGTTTGAATTGAGTAATAAAAGGTCAATAGGTTGGCCGCAAGCCCAAACAAACCATAAGTAATCACTGAAAGGCATGCCGGCTTAGTCTTAAAGACATTAAAAATCTTACCCCGGTAAATGATGGCACTCAAAAGTAGTAAGAAAACCCCAGTGATCGTAGTCCGGGTTGAAAACATCCACGGACCAGGAACAGCAAGGTTTTGAGAAATCAGTTGTAAAACGGTTCCTGAAATCCCCCAACTAAATGAGGCTAACCCGGCCCAGGTCATCCCCTTTAAAACATGGTTATTGTTCATTTTTTCCCTCCGAATTCAGCAATACAAAGATTTTATCATTTTTAACTTTTACCACGCTAATTTTTTGCACCAAAAAAGGCTTAGATAAGTTTTCTAAGCCTTTTGCTTTAAAATCTTAATTTTGTTGAAAGAATCCCTTTATCCAATTAACCAACCGTTGGAACCAATTAGTTGCTTGGCTCGTCGCTTGCTTACCAGAATCACTATTTAACCAATTCTTGGCCTTATTCATCAAATCCCCCGTCGAGTTCTTAACGTTATTAATCGTGTTGGAAACATTCGTGACGTAGGTCTTTGATGACGAAATTGGTGAATTTTGGAAGTTAACTAAGGCACCGGCAATCTGACTTTGTTGATTAGCACTCGTTTGATCCGCCACCCCTCGCTTTTGGAGGGCTTGTTTTAGGATCACTTGAATTTGCACCTTAGTAAGATGCTTACCGTTTTGTTTTTCTTGGGCAACTTGCTTAGAAGTATCACCGACAGCTGCCATCAATTTCCCAGCATAACCACTGTCGTTACTGTTTGCGTCGATCGCACTTTGGGTCGCTGTTAAGACGGAGTTAGCAGCGGTGGTGTTTTGAGTATTTAACTGGTGACCATTGGCTGCAAATGCCTTGTAGACCCCAGTTAAAGCGGATTCACCAGAAACTGCCCTGTTCGCCGTGACCGTGATGGTAATATCAGTAACCCCTGCCATTTGGGCAACCATGGCATACTGTTGAGCCGTTACCTTGGTAATATTACTGTCACCATTATATTTTTTGATATTAACCTTAACCCCTGATCCAGGATCCGTTGGGGTAATTGCGACTGATGAGATCATGGAAGCATCACTAGTCGTACTCCCATTTCCAATGTAGGTGGCGTAATCCTGCCCAGTTGCCGTCAATTTGGTAAAAGATGAATCAACGTCCATCACATCATTTAAGTTAGCATAGGCACTCTCAGGAGCCCCGGCCCCATAAACCACGTATGCCTTCGTCAAGGTTGACGTTTGTTGACCTTGATCCGTAGTTGTATCCGCATGAGCAACAACTACCGGTTGATTAAACGCCGCACTTGTCATTACCACTGGGGCTGCTAAAGTCGTTGCGATCATTAAAGAAACGGCTAACTTTTGTTTCTTATTCATAAACAAAAAATCCTCCACTAATAAGTTCTAATCCTATTATATCCAAAAACCAAATTTTAATAGTTTTTAGAAACGAACTTTACTGATTCTTACCTTTTGGCTGATCGGCCAACTTAAAGATTGGAATATGGGGTGTTGGCATTTGGTTAGTTGAATTTGAATTAATTGCGCTTCCCGCCCGTTGTTCAGCATAACTTTTCAAATCCGTCTCAACTGCTTGAACCGTCGTCAATTTTCGCCGCCGCCAATTCAAAAGGATCCGATCCATGTACCTAAAATTATATTTACCGTTTAAAACCGTTTCCCGCAAGGCTAGTTCAATAATCGCTGGATCATAATGGTCATCATCAAGCCAATTATTAACCAGTCCGATTTCCATTGGACTTAATAGTCGGCCAAAACCACTCTCTAATTTTTTAAAAAGCTCTTCCTTCGTTACCTTTTGTTGGGTAATTTGGGGCGCTTGAACCTTCATTAAAAAGGTAGCAATTTTATTTTCTAAGGGGGAAAAGTCATAAACTTCAGCTTCTTGACCACTCTCGTTTTTCTCTAGAGTCTGCCGTAAAAATTGATGACTAACTAGCTCATGAATAAATTCATAGACTTGGTCTATTTCCGTCCCCAAGTAACCCGCAATTTGTTTAATATTGGGAACTTGCCCGCGATCCAAAAAACTCTTTAATTCGAGATAAACCATGAATTCGCTAGTACTCATCCCCAAGTCATGGTAGTGGTGCAACAAGACATTACTAATGGTCGTCTGGCCAAGTGCCAAATACTTAGAAAGAATATTTTCTGCCATTTTTCCTCCTTGCTCCCAAATTACGGGCAACCGAGTGTAGATAGGAAAACCACCAACTTCAGCAAGAAATGATCACTGGGATCCGCCTAAATAAAGCGCTAGTTTCCTCCTCAAATTGGTGGCCTATTCAATTTAATTAACTTCTGAATTAAGGGTAAAGCCGGTTAAGCATCCGTGGGAATGGAATCGTCGTCCGCAAGTGATCTTGTAAGGTAATCCAACTTAAGAACCGTTCCAAACCAAGTCCGAAGCCAGAGTGCGGAACTGAACCGTATTTCCGTAAGTCAAGGTACCAAGCGTAATCCTTTGGATCTAAGCCGGCATCCTTAACTGCTTGAAGTAAGGTATCGTAATCTGTTTCCCGTTCGGAACCCCCAATGATTTCTCCGTAGCCTTCTGGAGCTAAGAGGTCAGCACAGATGTAGACATCATCTCGAGTTGGGTGATTCTTCATATAGAACGGCTTGATTGACTTTGGATAGTTCAAAATAAAGACTGGCTTGGAGAAGTGATCTGCCAAGAAAGTTTCTTCTGGTGAACCAAAGTCGTCCCCCCACTTCACATCTAAGCCACCTTCTTGCAACAATTCGATGGCTTCATCGTAACTAATCCGTGGGTATGGTGTTTGGGTAAATGGCTTTAAGGTTTCTGGATCTCGGCCAAGAACTTCAAGTTCATGGCTACAGTCTTCAATCACCTTTGCAACCAAGTAGGCCACGTATTCTTCTTGAATTTCCAAGCTTTCTTCTTGGTGCATAAAGGCCATTTCAGGTTCAATCATCCAGAATTCGATTAAGTGCCGACGCGTCTTGGACTTTTCGGCCCGGAAGACTGGCCCAAAGGAGTAAACCTTATTTAAAGCCAAAGCACCGGCTTCTTCATAAAGTTGCCCCGATTGAGAAAGGTAAGCATCTTGTTCGAAGTACTTCGTGTGGAAAAGATCAGTCGTTCCTTCTGGAGCATTTCCAGTCAAAATCGGTGGATCAATCTTCGTAAAGCCATGACTACCGAAGTATTCGTAGTTAGCCCGGATAACCCGGTCCCGAATCTTCATCATGGCTTGTGGCTTACTGGACCGTAACCAGAGGTGACGGTTATCTAATAAGAAGTCAATCCCGTGTTCCTTATTACCGATTGGGTAATCTTCACTCTTGTCAATTAGTTCAATGTCTTCGATTTGAATTTCGTACCCAAACTTAGACCGCTTGTCTTCATGAATTTCCCCAATTACCCAGAAACTAGCTTCTTGGTGTAAATCATGCTTTGCCATTTCAAAAATTTCGGGGGTAACCTTATTCTTTAATAAAACCCCTTGAAAAAAGGCCGTCCCGTCCCGTAATTGTAAGAAAGCAATCTTTCCACTGGAACGCTTATCGGTTAACCAAACCCCAATTTTTACTCGTTCGTTGACGTGCTTAGGCGCATCAATAATGTTAATCGTTTGCACTCGTGATTCCTCCAAATATTTTATAGGTTGTTGATCCGTTGAACGTACTTGCCGGATTTAAAGTTTAACAAGTCATAACAAAGCGACCCCTTCGCATTACGATAGGAAACTTCCCAAACCACACGGTCGTTAAAAATTCCTGGCGCAACCCGCAAGACCTTTTTGATGTTATTTTCTGACCGGACCTTAGCAACTGCTTCTTGCTTGGTCAAGCCACTCGCCTGCTTAACCACCCGGAGATTACCGCCTTTTTGGGGCACGATCACTAGAATGGCTTTCCCTTGCCGGTCCTTACCGCTAACCGTGTAATAGGTATGGTCACGATTATAGGTATAAAAACCATTGGCGGTCTTCAGACCGGCATACTTCTTAGCCAAATGGATTGCTTGGTGTTGGGCACTTCGCATTGGCTGGGTTGCTAAAGCAAAGGTCCCCCAAAGCACTAGCATTGCTACCAAGAGAAACATTAAAGTCCGGACGACCAGTTTTTTTCCAGAAACCCGACTTTTTTGACGTTGAACATCTCGCCGACTTTGCATAAAAGCCTTCCTTCCTAAACAATATCAGTAAAAGTTTATCATAGATTAGCCCTGCTTAGTAGGGATTAATTTATTTTTCGCTGACTTTCCCCGCTTTCTGGGCTAAAAAAGTCGCCGTCGTTTCAGCTAATTCACTAGTCTTTAAGTTTTCTTTATTTAAAGCTGATGGTAAGGCATTTTGCATTGATTTTCCATACCGTTTCGTTGTAATCCGGGGATCCAAAACCACAACGACCCCACTATCAGTTGGCGTCCGTAACAAGCGACCGACCCCTTGCCGAAGGCGAATCATTGCTTGCGGTAACTCATAGTGATAGAAAGGATTCTTCCTAGCTCGCTTTAATAATTCATGACGGGCTTGATGTTCAAAGCGGTTAGGCGCTTCAAAGGGAAGCCGAGTAATAATTAAGAGCTGTAATTGATTATCCGGTAAATCGATCCCTTCCCAGAAGCTAGCGGCCCCCAAGAGAACCGTGTTTTGCCCCGTACTAAACTGCTTTAAGAGTTTATCACGATTCCCATTAATCCCTTGGGCCAAGATGTCCCGTTGGTTAAACAGGCTCGTCTGTCGGAGTTTAGTATAAACCTGTTCGATGGTTTGTAAGGAATTAAAGAGGACAATGGTCTGACAATTTGTTGCTTCAGCTAATTCGGCAATCGTCTGGGCCAAGTAGGTTGTTACTTTCTCATCGCTTACCTCAGTTGGCGAAGGAGCATCCATCGCCATCAGTAAGCGGGCTTGATGTTCATAATCAAAGGCCACTGGGAGGCGTTTAACCTTAACCTTTTCCCGTTCAAGATCCAGTTGGTCAAAAATGAAGGCGGACTTATTTGAGGTAAAGAGCGTTGCCCCCACAAAGAGTTGCCGGTTGAAATGGGCATAAACTCGTTCCCGCAAGAAATGGTTCACAATGAGATTGCCACCAGTCAAAACCAAGGTTGACCGCTCACTTCCTGCCCGCATTGTCAGCCAGAAAAGAGGCGCCTCCTCCTGTTTCTCCAAAGTGGCCCGAATTTCTTGGAAACCAGTCTCAATTGCCGTTAACAGACTTAACTGACTGGCAAACTGATTCATTAAGTAGCGATCGCTTCCCAACCACCGTTCAGCATGATCATTGAAAAGATGATGTAGGGTGGTAAAATGCAACTTTAGACTCGCTACCGCTTGCTCAAAGCTTTCCATTAAGGGATTACTTGGATCTAACAAAATTGCCAGTTCATCATTGGTCAAAACTTGTTCAATAAAGCCATCCAGGGCCGGTCGCTGATTAACCTTCGTCAAAAAGGCGAGGGTTAATTGTTCGACCAAGTCTTTTAAAGCCACTAAATCATTCCGCAAGAGCTCAACATGATAAGACCCAATTGGAAAAGCTGTGAAGAGGGTTACTAAATTAGCGTTACTACTAGGGTTCGTTAAGATCTGTAACTGATTAATTGCGGTTCGTAGCTGGTTAAAGGTAATCTGTTGGCGGCTTTCTCGTTGAGCATTAGTCGCCAAGTGTTGAGCTTCGTCAACTACCAAGTAAGTTTCATTGGCCAAGGTCCCTAATTCCGCCGCATGCGCCACTAAATAGGCATGGTTAGTAATGATTACATTCGCGTGACGCAGTTGCCGTTGGCGGCTAACCAGAAAATCATCCCGGTAGAAAGGATCATTCGTTGAAAGATTAATTAATCCCGTATGACTAACTTCGCTAAGGTATGGGATTTGTTGGGCGTTTAGATTTAATTCTTCCAGATCCCCCGTCGTGGTTTGCAAAAGCCAGATTAAAATTTTAGCTTTTAAAAACTGGCTTAACTGTGAATCCTCATCGACCGTTAAGGAATGGGCAAACTTGCTAAGACTAAGATAATGGGAGTTACCCTTAACCGTCACGGCATTGATCCGACCAGGTAATAATCGTTTCAGTTGGGTTACCCCCTGGGTAAGAAGTTGACCTTGTAGCAAGTTAGTCGCCGTTGAAACAATGATCTTCCCGTTCGGCACCGCCAAATAGGTTAGTGGTAAAAGATAGCCAAGGGTCTTTCCCACTCCAGTTCCAGCTTCAATCATCACTTGACGAGCCTCATCTCTGATAAAGGAATTGTAGATGGCATTCATCATTTTGGCTTGAATTGGCCGGTAAGTTAATTGATCCCGATAAAGGCGGATTTTTTGCCGCTTTGTCATTGGGTAAGTCAGTTGGGCATCCCCCTCGCTCATCGTCAAAGGCCGTTTCTTATGCAAAACCAAGCCGTGGCTAACATACAAGGCTTCTGAAAGGGGCTGCGGCTTGCGTTTCCGTTGCCGTAATTCTCTTTCAAATAAAAGCTTGGTTTGTTGTGGTAAAACCAGCTCCATCCCCACCAATTTTTCCAAGGTCAAGGTTGGCAGTTGGTGGAGCCGAGTGAGCAAGTCGACTAATAAATGAGCTGTTGCTTCCGCATCTGAAATTGCACTGTGTGGTTGGTCGTGTTCAATTTTCAAATTGGCACTTAAATCCCGTAGCCGATAACTTTTCGCACTGGGATATAAGAGCTGACTCAAAGTAACCGTATCAACTGCTGGAATCCGTAAAGGTTCTTCGCCTGCCGCCATTAATTCCGCATTTAAAAATGGAAAATCAAAATTCACGTTATGGGCCACAAACACCGTATCAGCAAGCATACTAGCTAGGACCGGTGCCAAATCTTCAAAGATTGGGGCACCTTCAACGTCCTGATTACTAATCCCAGTAAGTTGGGTAATTGCCCGCGGAATTGGTTTTAGGGGATTTACCTTAGTTTCAAAACGATTGATGATTTCTCCATCGCAAATTAAGAGACACCCGATTTGAATAATCCGGTCCCCCTCTTTGACATTTGTGCCGGTGGTTTCTAAGTCTACCACCGAATAAATTTGACCGTGGTCGGCTTGCTTTTTTTTCATTTCAATTCGTTCTTTCTTCTTTTGATCTCCATCCATCATACTATGATTAAGCGAAAATAACCACGATCTTCCCGGACCATTTCTCATCTTTAGCTTTTTAATGGTAAAATGGGGGAAGTTATTTTAGAAAGTAGGTTTTGGACTTTGAAAACAATGGGTTATGGTGAAAGTCACGCCAAGTTAATTTTGATCGGTGAGCATAGTGTGGTTTACGGGCAACCAGCAATTGCCCTTCCCCTTCCTGATATTAAAACCAAAGTTCAACTAACGCCTCAGCGCGGGGCTGCTCAGATTGAAAGTCGCTACTATACTGGTTTACTTGCAGATCTGCCAGCTCAAATGCAAGGAATTCAAAAACTAATTACCGCCTTACAAGCCCATTTTAAAGATGATGGGCACTGGGCAATGACGGTCACTTCCCAAATTCCGGCTGAACGGGGAATGGGATCTTCCGCGGCAGCAGCAGTCGCAATTATCCGCGCCTTTTTCGATTATTATGACACCCCTTTAGATCGGCAAGAACTCCTAAAGTGGGCTGACATCGAAGAAAAGGTTACCCACCGAAGTCCGAGTGGCCTAGACGCCGCAACCGTCAGTTCAGCCCAACCGTTGTGGTTTGTCCGGGGACAAGCTGGGGTTACCTTACCCTTAGACCTGAATGCTTACGTGGTCATTGGTGATTCCGGTGTTCACGGGGCTACCAAAGAAGCGATTGCGGCTGTTAAAGCTGAATTAGACGCACGCCCAACAACAGCTCAGGCAGCCATTGATGATCTCGGTCGTTTAGCTGAAGACGCTAAACACTTCTTAGCTTCCAACCAACCACAGGCTTTAGGAACGGTGTTAGATAAAGCCCAAATTAATTTAGCCACCCTAAAAGTCAGCGACCCGACCCTTGACCGTTTAATCGCAGAAGCAAAACGCGCCGGAGCTCTCGGAGCTAAGCTGACCGGTGGTGGCCGCGGGGGGTGCTTCTTTTCCCTTGCTAAGGATCGGCAAACGGCTGACCAACTCATCATAACTTTGCAAAATGCCGGGGCAACTCAAACCTGGTTACAACCCTTAAAGGAGGAACTTTAAATGAAAGCAACGGCCCGGGCTCATACCAATATCGCCCTCGTTAAATATTGGGGAAAGAAAAATCCCAAACTTATGCTTCCCCAAACCGATAGTCTCTCCCTCACTCTAGACCGGTTTTATACCACGACAACGGTTAAATTTGATCCAACATTAACTACCGATGAAATTCAAATTGACGGCCAAGTTGCCAAACCCAAGGTAGCTAAACGGGTCAGTGATTTCTTAACCCTCGTCCGGGACCGTTACCAGGTAAAGGATTTTGCCAAGGTAACTTCAGTTAACAATGTCCCGATGGCAGCTGGGCTGGCTTCTTCCGCTTCCGCCTTTGCGGCCCTAGCGGCGGCAGCAACCTGGGCAACTGGTAACCACCCTGACCGACGGGAACTTTCGCGCTTAGCCCGGATGGGATCCGGTTCAGCAACCCGGTCAATCTTTGGCGGTTTAGTTCAATGGCACGCCGGGGTTGACGACGCCACTTCCTTTGCCGAACCAATTGCAGAAACCGTTAACTTTGGCCTTGAAATGATGGCGATTCTCCTCGATACCCGGGAAAAGAAGGTTTCTAGTCGTGGCGGAATGCAACACGTGGTTGAAACTTCCCCTTACTACCCGGCTTGGCGCGAAGTGGTGAAGGAAGACATGATGAAAATCAAAGTTGCAATTGCTAAGCAAGACGTTAACGAAATTGGCCACATTGCCCAAACGAACGCTTTGCGGATGCATGCTCTAAACTTAGCCGCTGATCCCGGTTTTACCTACTTTAACGCCCAAACCCTGGCGGCCATGGCAACGATCGATCACTTGCGTGAAAGCGGGGTAAACTGTTATTATACGATGGATGCCGGTCCAAACGTGAAGGTAATCTACGACCAAGCGGACCGAGAAACGATCTTCAATACCTTAGCTGCCCAATTTGGGGCAGACCACCTGGCGGTCGCTAAACCTGGCCCCGGCGTTGAAGAATTATAGACGAGAGGAATACCTTAATTTGATTACTGCAAAAGCACCAGGCAAACTTTATATTGCGGGCGAATATGCCGTCGTTGAAAACGGCTACCCGGCAATTTTGGTTGCCCTCAACCAATTTGTTACTTGTACGATTAAAAATACCAATGGTGAAACCGGGCAAATTATCAGCCAACAATACCAAAACAACGCGGTTTCATGGCGGCGACAAGGAGATGAATTAGTCGTTGACCAACGCGACAATCCTTTTTCCTATATCTTAGTGGCCATTAAGGTCACTGAAGAATATGCCAAGGCTTGTCACCAAAAACTCAAGGTTTATGACCTGCAAATTGATAGCCAACTTGATAACCAAAGTGGCCGGAAATATGGTTTAGGGTCGTCAGCTGCCGTCACGGTAGCAACTGTCCGGGCCCTTTGTGATTTCTACCATCTGAAGGTAACGAAAGATCAAATTTTCAAATTAGCAGCGATTGCCCACTTCTCAGTTCAAGGAAATGGTTCCCTAGGCGACGTTGCCGCTTCCGTTTATGGTGGTTGGATTGCTTACCATTCTTTTGATCGTCAATGGCTTGCTGAACAACGGAAGGTTTTAACTTTACCAAAGCTTTTAACCCTTCCTTGGCCCAACTTAAAAATTGAACCTTTGAGTGTCCCAACTAATTTAAAATTGGTGATTGGTTGGACCGGAAAACCCGCTTCCACCTCTCGCTTGGTTGATAAAATTGCGATCTTCAAAGCGGAACATCAAGCAAAGTATCAGCAATTCTTGGAAAATAGCCGCCTCTGTATTAAAAAGATGGTTGATGGTTTTCGAACCGGTGATTTGCGAATCATTCAAGACCAAATTCGGGCCAACCGGATGTTCCTCACTGACTTGGCCCGTCAATCCGGGGTAGACATTGAAACCCCACTCTTAAAGAAACTTTGCCAAGTGGCTGAACAATTTGGTGGAGCTGCCAAAATTTCAGGGGCTGGTGGCGGTGACTGTGGGATCGTCGCCATCGATTCCCATGCTGATTTGAGCCATTTAATGATTGCTTGGCAAGTTGCCGGAATTGAACGGTTACCATTAACGGTCCATTACATTGATGACGTCCAACGTTACTCCTAAAATCAACGAGGTAATTATCGATGCAATCATTGCAAGCACACCGAAAGGTTGAACACCTTTCCTTAGCCGAAAAATTATACTCAGCTAGCCACCAAAACCATCCTTTCGACGGCGTTCGCCTAGTTCCAAACGGGTTACCAGAAGCAACGGTTGCTAAAACTGATCTTACTACGCAATTGGGACCCCTTTCACTAGCGGTCCCCTTTTATATTGAAGCGATGACTGGAGGTAGCCAACAATCAACAAAGATCAACCGCAGTTTAGCCCGACTAGCCGCGAAGCACCACCTTGCCATGGCAACGGGGTCAATGAGCATCATTTTTAAGGATCCCACTGCCAAAGCATCTTTCACCTGCCTCCGGGAAGAAAATCCAGATGGCTTAATCTTCGCAAACCTTGGGGCTGGTGCTAACCTCAACCAGGCACAAGTAGCCGTTAATTTAATCCACGCCGATGCCTTGGAAATCCATCTTAACGCCACGCAAGAAACCGTAATGGCTGAAGGCGACCGAGAATTCTTATGGCAAGCCAACCTCAAAAAAATCATCACTGGTCTCAAGGTCCCAGTAATCATTAAGGAAGTTGGCTTTGGGATGAGTGCAAAGACGATTGCCGAACTCGCCCAATTAGGGGCGCAAATCGTCAACCTTTCTGGTCGGGGTGGCACGAATTTTGCCATGATTGAGGATCGTCGCAATCATGAAGATGACTTCACCGATCTCTATGACTTTGGCCTAACCACGCCGGAAAGTCTCATAGAAGCCCAACTATTAACCAAGCACCCAACGATCATTGCCAGTGGCGGGATAACTACCCCTATCGACGTCGTTAAGGCGCTTGCAATGGGTGCTTCAGCCGTTGGAGTTGCTGGCTATTTCTTACATGAATTAATTCAAAATAAAGAAGCCGGCTTAGATCAAACCATTGATCATTGGGTCCGGGAAATCAAACGACTCTACGCCCTCCTGGGTTGCCAAACTACCGCTGACTGGCAACAAGTAAACACCGTCTTTTCGCCAGAATTAATGAGTTATTTGGAACAACGGAGATTGCAAATCAAATGATTGAAAAAACGAGGTTGAGAAGAACGAAAAATTTCTCAGCCTCGTTTTATATTTTCGAATATCACACAGAAACTCAAGTCGGCGAGAAGTTTTTCCCGAACTTGCTAATTTAATTCCGCAATCCCTTTGGATAGAAGTTTTTAATTGTCCCGTTGACAACTTTTCCCCAACCAAGGCTGTGATCCTGGCAGGTTAAAAGTGCCCACCCCTTTACTTCAGAGTGGCCAGGTAAGGTTTCGCCGTGAGTATAGTGATGCCATTCGACTTCGGTGATTGAGACAACTTTAGTGGTCTCACTTGCTTGGAGGGCCAAAGCTAAAGCATGGGCTGGTTCAAACCGTTTTTTCTTTAAGGTTCCTAAGTGTAAACCGGGACGTAAAACAGTTAAGCCGCCCAAGCTATTCATTCCTTCAGGGACGGCATAGACTTGGCTCCCAAACTTAACCATGCGCTTAGTTTTTAAAGTTGGCACCATTTCATCTAGCCAGTCACTTACCAGGACCTTTTCATCCTTGTTAAGTTGAAAATCTCGGTCGAGGGATTGGCCTTTTTTAGTTTTCTTCTTTTTTTCTGGTTGACTTGGGCGTTGGTCAACTAACTTGGCAATAAAGTGACCTTCTCCCTTAAAGTGATGGGGAAAAAGACGACAAGCCTTTTTTAGTTCTGGATTGCCATCTGCCCACTCTGGTCGACCATCATCCATCCCCGCTATTTTTTTAATTGGTTCTAAAACCAAAGCTGGATATTCTTTCAATAACCAAGCGATCATTTGCTCGTCTTCTTCTGGAGCAAAAGTACAAGTGGAATAAATCAGAGTCCCGCCTGGCTTCAACATCATCATCGCTGATGCCAGAATCTTACGTTGCCGATTCGCACATTCGGCAGGATAATCCGGATTCCAATATTCAATCCCGGCTGGCTCTTTACGGAACATTCCCTCTCCCGAGCACGGAGCGTCAATTAAAATCCGGTCGAAAAATTGCGGAAAATGCTTTTCAAGTTGGTCCGGCGATTCATTGGTAACAACGACGTTTCTCGCACCCCACCGTTCCATGTTTTCCGCTAAAATACTGGCCCGCTTCCGAAAAATTTCATTTGCAACCAATAGTCCTTGATTTTGCATTTGGGCAGCCAGATGGGTACTCTTCCCTCCGGGAGCCGCACAAAGATCGAGGACCTTTTCCCCTGGTTGGGGGGCCGCAACTTCACCAACTGTCATCGCTGATGGTTCTTGGCTATAAACCCACCCGGTCACGTGATCAAGCGAATTCCCGTTTACCTTGCCATAATACCCCTGCTTCACGTGGGGGGCTTTTTCGGTTGCTTGATCAATACTTGCCGTTGGTAAGCCCGGCTTCAAAGGATTTATGCGAAAACCACTATAACTGGGTTGTTCAAAACTAGCTAAAAAAGCTGGGGCTTCATCACCAAGTAACTTTTGATATTTTTCAATAAAGGCCGCTGGTAGTTGCACAAAATTTCTTCCCTTCGATTTAAAGTTCAACCTCCATTCTACCGCCCCAGGATTGACCACGCAACGCCAAAGCAAAACATGATATAATGATCAGAATTGTTAAGAAAGGACGAATGATATGCGACGGCACTTAATTGCTCTGGACTTAGACGGTACCACATTAAATAGTAAATCTAAACTTGATCCGGAGACGATTGCCACCCTCCACCAACTGGAACGGGTGGGTCATGTGGTGGTAATTGTGACCGGGCGGCCCTATTTAATTTCAAAACACATTTACGATGCCCTTCATTTAACCTCGCCAATGGTTAACTTCAATGGCGCCTTGACCCATATTCCCCATCAACACTGGGCTGGCGAACAAATTCTCAAGGTTTCACGGGAAATGAGTTTGAACCTATTAGATGCCAAAGATCAACTGGGCTTAAAAACCCTAGTAGCCGAAGACAAACTTCACGTTTGGGCGGATCACGCAACGGACAAGTTACCCGAGTTTTTACCAGCAAGGTTACGTGATGACCAATATTTAAATGCCAAAAATTTGGCCACTGATCCAATTGCTTTAACGATCGAGTTTACTCCAGAACAAAAAGAAACGATTTTAGGACAGATCGCCGAGCGGTATGGCGACTTCGTTGAACCACGGATTTGGGGTGGTCCCTATGACATCATGGAGCTAATCCACCGTGGCGTTCATAAAGAAGACGGCCTTGATCACGTTGCTAAGTTCTACCAAATTGACCGCCAAAATATCATTGCCTTTGGGGATGAATTCAACGATTATGAAATGATCGATTATGCTGGCCGCGGGGTTGCTATGAAAAATGCGATCCCCCTGATTAAAGAAATCGCTGATGATGAAACCAAATATGACAATGACCACGCTGGCGTGGCTCGCTATCTAAGGCAATATTTCGCTAAGGATTTGGCGGATTTAAATTAAAAAAGACTATCCATAAGGTTTTAAATTTAACCCTTTATGGATAGTCTTTTACTTTCTTACCTACTTGTTTTCCGGATTAATCGTTACCGTCCGTAAACGGTTAGTGACAAAGTTCCGTGGCTTTAATTCATGGACTGGGTGACCAACTGCAACTGCCAAAACGGGATGGAAGTCGTCTGGTAAGCCCAAACTATTTAAAGCGGCTTCGGATTCTTCAATGCTTGCCTTAACCACCCCTAAAATCGTACAGGTTGCCAGACCAAGGTCCGTCGCCTTTAACTCGATATTTTCGGCAATCATCCCGGCGCTTAGAAAGCCTGATTGCCCCACTAACGTCGTCGAAATCATGATGACCGTTGGGGCCCCATAGAAAGGATGACCAGTGTCGTCAGCTTCTAAAATATCGATCGTGGCCGGATCATTAACCACGGTGATTAAAAAGTCATTAAAGCGGCCCCGCGCAACGGGTGCGTAACCTGCCGCGTCAGTCAATTGCTCAACTTCTTCTGATGTTAAAGGAGTCTTGTTAAACTCCCGGTTCGCCTGCCGTAACTTAATTGCATTCGTCAAGTTCATACTGATTACCTCCGATCTGTTTATATTTTACCCCTTGTGAACGGTTTCGGGTTGCTTTTTTGAAAATTAAATGTTAAATTAAATTTTAATGAGAATAGATTTAATTTAAGGAGCTGAGCATATGTCAAGAAAAGTTGCTGTAATCGGAGATGGCCACGTCGGTCAAACTGTTGCCCACCATTTAGTTATTAGTGGTTTGGTTGATAAGTTGGTTCTCTTCGACCTCGATGAAGCCAAGGTTAAAGCTGACGTTATCGACTTCAAGGACGCCATGGCGAACCTCCCGCACCACGTTGAATTTGCCTACAATGATTACGCTGAATTAGCAGACACCGATATTATTGTTTCGGCCTTAGGGAACATTAAGCTCCAAGACAACCCAAATAACGATCGGTTCGCAGAATTACCATTCACCAGTACCCAAGTTAAGGACGTTGCCAAAAAGATTAAAGCATCTGGCTTCCATGGCAAGATGGTGGTGATCACCAACCCAGTTGACGTGATCACGATGCTTTACCAAGAAGGAACCGGACTTCCCAAGGAACACGTTATTGGAACTGGAACCTTACTTGATTCAGCGCGGATGAAGCATGCCGTTGCTGATTCACTTGATGTCGATCCGCGTTCGGTTGTCGGCTACAACCTTGGTGAACATGGGAACTCCCAATTTACTGCTTGGTCAACGGTCCGCGTCCTCGGGAAGCCAATTACCGAATTAGCAAAGGAAAAAGGGCTTGACCTTGACAAAATGGATAAGCAAGCTCGGGAAGGTGGCTTCACCGTCTTCTACGGTAAGAAGTACACGAGCTACGGGATTGCGACAGCGGCAGTTCGCTTGGTTGAAACGATCTTCAACGACGCCCACACTGAATTACCAGTTTCCAACTATGCTCCTGAGTACGGTCTTTACCTTTCCTACCCTGCAATTGTTGGAGCGGATGGGATCCTAGAACGTTTGCAACTAGACCTCACCGAAGAAGAACTTCAAAAGCTCCAAGTTTCCGCTGATTACATTAAGACGAAGTTTGCGGAAAGTACGGAAGAATAAGCTACTAAGGCCACTAAGTTAAAACCAACACAACTTTGAAAGTATCTCTATTACTCAGATATCGTGGCAAAAAGCAGTAGCTGAATGGGTTAACGGACGCCAAGCATAGTCCTTATAGATAAGTCAGCCGGAGAAAATTTGCTTTGCAAATTTCACTCCGGCTGTTTTCTTATCTCACAGAACCGTTTGAAAGCTTTCTTGCCAACTCACTTTCCAAAAAGTAGACATGTTACTAACGACAATTTGGCTACTTAACAGTGGACATTGGGGATAATTAAAGCCATCACTCAGCCATGTCAGAAGTGGTGGAATTAATGTTAACTTAGAATTAACCGGCATAGAAGCTTGCTTTAGCTAGTCTCAAGGCGGTCAGCTTATCTCGTGGAGAATTACTGGATCAAATCAAGCGTGAGTTTTGAGATTCTTTTGAGGCTCAAAGTCATCTCCACCACGTTCCCTGGCTAATGGCTATGACCTTCTTTTAAACCCTTTTTCCAACAAAGGCTTCGAGAAGTTTTCCTCCCGACCTCTACTTCGGCCAAATAATCACCTGTTCAAACCAGTAATTTCCAGTTCTGGAAGTGTGGTTAACGGCTGGATAACGGGCTAGGATCATACGAAGATTTTTTAAGCCCAGCCCGTGATTGGATCCAAAATTAACTTTACTTAAGTTATTCTCAAGTGCAATTAAATTAACTTGTTGGTCAGCAGTTGAATTACCAATTACCAAATATTGATGTGAACCCTTTTCAAAAAGGCTCACGTTAACAAGCTTTTATCGGACCGCTTAGCTGCCGTAATTGCGTTATCTAGCAGGATCGAAAGGATCCGAACCCGGTCAACTGGAGTAATCACAGGATTAAATTTGAATGGCTTTTCCACTTCCAAAATTAGCTCCAACTTAGCCGCCAAGCCAACTTCAAGTTTACTATAGAGGATGCTCTTAATTTCTTGATCCTGGACATTTGCCAAACGGCCCAGGACACTTTCGGGCATGCTGACTTCTTTTTCGGAGGGATTAATCACCCGCTTGAGAACTTGCTTAGCAACTGGAATATTTTCGTCAGCTAAAGCCCCATCGAGACTGAACAAAACGTTCTTGTAGTCATGACGGAAACGTCGGAGGTCATCATACAAGCTTTCAATTTCACTAGTATAAGCTTGTAAATTACCCAATTGCCATTCATAATTATCACGTTCAACTAACAATTGGTAATAGCGGCCTAAGAACCAGACCAAACCAAATAAAATGACTAAGTAAGCAATAAAAATATAAGCAATCGTTGCAGTCGGCAAAACCACTTGTCGATAAATAATGGCATAGTCAAACTCACTGATCGCAAAAGTTGACAGGGCTAATATCCACGGCCAAACATAGTGCTGTTCGGCTACCATTTGGAAGTAACGAGTTGTTACCCTTTGGAAGAGCTTAAAGACCCCAGTCACCATTAACCAACAAATAACAAGGGTGAAAGGATCAATATTATGGGCAATCCAACTTGTCAAGTGTGGATCATAATAGTGGATTAGATGCTGAAAAAGGTTACCAACCAACATCATAGTTACTTGGAAAACACCATACCCCAATAAATAACGACTAACCAAAGTAGTTAAGCGAAATTGCCGAGGACGGGAGAAAAAATAAATTAAACCGATCGCTAAGCCAAATTCGGCAATATCATTTAAGATCGCTTCATTATCAACTAGCATCTGAAATAAGCCTAAGACTAAGTAGATCCAAACCGGAAATTTCACTCGCCAACCACTTAGCTGTTGAAAAAGTTTCAAGCGAAAAGTTACAATAAGGAAAGAGTATAAGACAATACTAATTAACCACGTTCCGAATGGCAGTTGACCACCCGGAAACGGGTTCGAAAAGTAAAAATTTGCCACAAAATCGTCTCCTGAAAATAATTTGCTAATGAACAATTATAGTATAACTTGTCCTGTTTGCGGGGCTTTAAACTCAAATCACCAAATCAATTGTCGCAACTGCGGAGCACCCTTACCACCACAAAAATCATCAAAACAAGTAAAAATGCATAACGATAAACACCACCACCCTTGGTTGGGTGTCCTGGTAATTATTATCTTGCTAGGAATCGTTGGCTTCCGGTTTAATAGTCAACGTAATTCCTATCAGTCTGAAGGTGCCTTTTATCCCTGGGAATTAAAGTTACTTGATCACCATCAACATGTTGTCAAGCGATATTATTTTGCCTATGAAGTTACTAAGCAAAATGGTAATGATTTTCAAGCAACTTTAATTTACCTCCACCCCAATCAGCTTAACAATCCCGGAAACCAGTTAAAGACGCTCTTTAAAAGGCATCGTCACTACCAACTAGTCTACAATGAAAAACAACAACGGCTAAGCCTAACCAGTCCTACTGGTAGCATTCGACTTAATCACTTTGTCATCACTAGACGAAAAAAGACCTATCCCATCAAAACCCCAATCTTGCCAATGGTTAACACTGCCGAACTCCGGCTATTGAAATAACCAAAAACAACCAGGAAGATGTAATTCTTCCTGGTTGTTTTTGTTAACCATAGGAACAGGAACCTTGCCTTTTTCCTACCGCCTAATTGAAGGGATCAATTTCCAATAATTTTAACCGCTTGCGAAGATCATTTATCTTATCCCGCGAGATCCGGATTTTTTCGTTACTTCCCTTCAGTTGTAAGAACTTCCAGTTACCCGTAATATGCGCAACTTGTAAGAGATTAATCACGTATGATCGATGAACCTTGAAAAAGATGTCATCTGAACGACTATCTAATAGATTCTCTACCCCTTTTAAGTTCTCATTTACATGCATCTGCTCCGTCTTGGTTTGGAGAATCGACTGGTGTGAATTTAATGGATTACTAGTAAAGAAAAGGATCTCCTTGACTGGAATCCGGAAATTACCGTCATTATTGTGGATCAAAAATGACTTATTATCATCATCATTCTCATTTGCTTTTTCAATGACCCGTCGAAAATCACGGTAAAAATCACTTTCCATCGTATTTTCCCGCTTATCAATAAAGTCCAAGGCTTCAACTTGGTACTTATAAGTCGTTGGCAAGAATTCGTCATGCACCGTTAAGAAAATAATTGATGCATAGGAATCATGTTGTCGCACTGTTCGACTGGCTTCGAGGCCACCTTCGCTATTTCCTAGCAGTGCAATATCTAAAATATACACATTTTCAAAGCTTGGTTGTAATAGATTAGCTTCCAAGGCCTTGCGGGTTTGGTAAGTACTAATTTTACAATCATTTTCACCGAGCTTTTTCATAACGCGCAGACAGGTTTCTTTAATTCGGGCACTTTCATCTGGATGGTCTTCAAGAATCTGGATTTTAAGCATTTTACCCCTCCCAATTTATCCATAATACCAGATTTTCCTCCCTTTTTTATCACTTGTTCCGCATTTCTCAACTAACTGAAAATTAAAACCATTCGCTGAATTATTAGATTATACCAATTGATAAACTTTAGATAATTATAACTTTTTGGGAGGATTAAGATGAAAAAATTAAAATGGTTTGGTTTAGGCCTTTTAGTGATTTTTATTTTTACTGGTGCCTATTTTGCCGGTCGGATGATGAGTCGGCCAACGATTAAATCAGCGGCACAAGTTTCAAAATCAAGTAGTAGTGCTAGTTCAAGCGCTTCTTCGACAAGCCGAGCTTCTCAGTCAACAGAGAAGTTGGCCTACAACACAATTACCCCAATGCAGACGGCAGCCGCAATTGCCTACTATGGGCAAAATAAGGTTCACCAAGGGATCTGGAAACATATCTTTGACAGCGAGCCAGGCGAAGGTGACTTCGATAGTACGTAAGCAGTCCGTGAATTGATGGGTGAAGCTGATCTTCTGCCCTCAGTTCTGATATTAAATGTTATCAAACTGGGAAAATTAAAAACCGGGGTTACTCAGACGATTTCGATCGGCGAGTAACCCCGGTT
>DWYX01000020.1 GCA_019118465.1 Candidatus Limosilactobacillus faecipullorum
TTGAAACTCTTGGGAAGCGAACAGACTTATGCTCGTAGTTTGGTGGGATTGCAAGCACAGATCGAGGCACTTGTCATGACGAATAATCTAGCAAAATTTGGAATGTTACAAACTAGCAATTGACGTAATAACTATGTTTTTTAAGGGAGGAATCTTCATGTATTCAAAGAATAATGTAATGATGAATGCAGAAAAGAAGGCTACTAAGGCACCTAAGTACGGTTTAGCTAAGCTTAGTGTCGGGGTTGCTTCTGTTCTGCTTGGTACTACTTTAGTATACGGTGGGGCAAACGCTAAGGCCGATGTTGCTACGCCAGTTACTTAACTACCCAAACTTCATCAGCATCAACTTCCTCAGCCGCTGCTTCTTCTGAAGCCGCTAAGGTAACTTCTGCTGATGTTCAATCTGCATCTGCTACTGCATCTGCTGCTGCTTCAGCCGCTGATGCTAACAAGGCAAACGTTCAATCTGCTTCTGACGCTTTGAACGCCGCTAAGAAGACTAACGCCGGTGTTGCTGCAGTTAAGGACGCAATGGCTAACGTTAATAGCGCAGTTGCAAATGAAAGTGCTGCTCTTAGTGCAGTTTACTCTGCATACGACGAAGAATCAGCTGCACAGACTGCTTATGATACCGCTAAGGGTCAAATTTACTCTGGTTGGCAATCAGATTACAACGACTTCCGGGCTGAAGCTGCTACAAATGCAACGACTCTAGCTTCTGCTCAAGCTAAGCAAACTGTTGCTGAAAAAGACGTAAATGATGCAACAGCTGCCGTTGCTAGTCAATCTGCTGCTGTTAAGGCACAAAGGGCTGCTGAAGATGCCGCAAACAACGAAGTTTACGCTCTTAAGGAAGCTGGATACGCAACTACTTCTGACCAATACAAAGTTGCATGGGATGCTTACACTCAAGCTCAAACGTCACGCATTGCTGCTGAAAAGAAGCTAGGTGAATACCAAAATGCATTGGCTGAAGCTACTGAAACTTTGAAGAAAGCTGAGAAAGCTACTGAAGCTGCACAAAAGGCTGTTGACTACGACAATGGTAAATCAGCATTAACTGGTGTTCGTAAGAACGGTAAGACTGATCAAGACGTTATGAATGCCAAGAGCGCTACTGATGCTCTTCCAGCATTGAAGGCTAAGTTGGACGCTGCTAAGGCTAACCACCAAGCTGCTATTGCTAAACATGATAACGTTGCCGACCCAGCTGTCAAGGCTGCAAAGTCTGCCTACCAACAAGCTAAGTGGGATAATGGTTTAGCTACGAAAGACCAACTTGACTCCTTCTGGAACAAGAAGGTTGCGCCTGCTGCATCAGCTGCTGTTGCTGAAATTGCAAAGGTTGATGCTGCTTCCGCTGCTGTAACTAACCTTGAATCTGGTTTTAAGAACGACGCTAAGGCTGTTGCTTCTGCTCAAGCTGCCCTTGACTCTGCTGAAGCTACCGTTGCTACTGCACAAAAGGCTGTTGATGCAGCAAATGCTACCTTAGCTAAGGATCCAACAAACAAGATCGCTAAGCAAGATTTAAATGACGCAACTAATGATCTTGCTGCTGCTAAGGCAAACTTGATTGCACCACAAATGACCTTGAAGGTTGCTAAGCTGGTTCAAGACAAACATAACACTGATTTAGCTGGCAAGAAGGCTGAATTAGCTGATGCCCAAGCTGCTCCTAAGTACGTAAACTACATTAACCTTTACAACCAATGGAAGGCTGCCGGTGCTAACGTTAACTCCTCAAAGGACGCTAACAACGCAATTGCGAAGGCTCTTAATGCTTACGATGCTGCTTTAGCACAACAAAAGGACCTTGATCAAAAGGCTGCTGATGCTAAGGCTGCTTACGAAGAATTGTTGGCTGAATTCAACAAGGAAAATGGTACTAATGTAAAGCCTGGTGATGGCACCAAGACTACTGACAGTACTAAGCCTGGTGATGACACTAAGACTACTGACACTACCAAGCCTGGTGATGACACCAAGACTACTGACACTACCAAGGATGGCAACGCTGCTAAGGCTGTTGAAGGTGCAACCACTGGTGCTCCAGTAGCTGCTGTTAAGGATGCTAATGGTAACGTTGCACAAGTTAAGTTAGCAACTACTAAGGCTACTGCAACTGGTTGCTACTAAGGCTACTGCTACTGCTGCTAAGCAAGCTACCTTGCCACAAACTGGTAACGAATCTTCTGTTGCCGCTACTGGTCTTGGGGTTGCTGCTTTAGTTGGTATGCTTGGCCTCGCCGGCGTTAACAAGCGTCGTGCCTAATTAATCATTTAATTTGATTAATTATTTGACCATTAAATGAGAGAGGACCCGTACTTCGGTGCGGGCCTTTTCCTTACATAATAAACTAGGTTTTACCAACTTTAACTTTGGTCGGCAATTGAATTGCGTTATTATTATCCCTAGTTAAATTAAAATTATTTTCCAAGGAGTTTAGCATGCTAAATCTGTTTTATCTATTAACCATTATCTCGTTTGTATTATTTATTTTGATCCTGGTGATTCGGGTACAAATTATTAAGCACCATCATCGGGTTACAAATGCGAGCCGGTTTACCGTCTTTCTTTCTTGGTTGCTAATCTTAATTTTCTTTGGGAGCTTGGGGGGTGTTATTTACGGGGTCGGTCATCCTAACGCCCTACCACATTTTCATTACAACCGGCATAAGCAGGTAACTTTGCAAACAAAGCTCCAACAAAAAGAAGCAAAGCAAAAGGCTAAACAAAAAGTCGAAAAGTTGGAAAAGAAGGTTAAGTTTGCTTACACCCCGATTAAACCAAAGTTGGATGGCAATGGCGAAGCTAAGATTAAGTTTATTCTCCCTAAACATACCACGGTGCGGGTGATTGGTGCTCATTCAGGGGTGATTTATAATACTTTTTCTTCATCTAATAAAGTTAGCGAAATTTCCAAGACTTTCAATAATTCTGGTGATTATCTAGTTAAGGTGACAACCAATGGAAAAACAACTAACTATAAGATGACGATTGCTGATCAATAACATAAGTAACTTAAAGTTACCGGTTAATTAAGTTCAAATACTTAATTAAACCGGTTTTTTTGATGAAAGAAGCAGTTTAATTCGATCAGTCTGTTATAATTAAAACAATTGATTTGTAAGGGAAAGGAATACAAATGCTTTATTTTTTAAATGATAATTTTCAAGAAAATAAGTCTGGAATTGAGCATGCGGAAATTAAACGCTTGAACCTGTTTAAGCATTTTAATCAGCCAGCTAAAATCATTACCCGGCAATACTCCAATGAGTTTCACCAAGTAATGAATAATGCTGGGGTTGATGACCATGATTTTGTGAACCTCTTTGACTACTTCCAAGAGGCGGTCCTGGTTGAACGAAAAACAGTGACCATGAAGGATCTCCACTTAAATCCGAAGTGGAAACGGAAGGCCGATGGGATTAACTACAACTTCTATGATGGTGACCAACGGGTAATGTACGTTCGCCGGCGGGATAACGCCCAAAAGACGATTATTAACCAACAAATTTTTGATCGCTTTGGCAAGCTGGTGAAGGTCGTTTGGTATGACGTTCGGGGATTTAAATCCGTTGAGCAACTGTATGATTGGAATAACCGGATTACGGCCGAAAACTATTACACTCCAAGTGGTCGCCTCGCCATTGTTAAAACTAACTTTAAGAACCAACGAGATAAAGATTTAGTTAGCTATCACCTTAATTATCAAGGGCAAGATTACCACTTTAACGGATTAGAAGAATTGACCTCGTTCTTCTATGATCAAATCGTTGACGATCCGAAGATTAATAATGGTGAGAAAGTCGGCTTGATTGTCGACCGGGTCTTTGAAATTGGTTGGGCCGTTTTGCATATGCAAAAGCGGGTCTTCCGGGTTATGCAACTCCATAACGATCAGTTAGTTGACAATGATGATATCCTTCATTCAGCATTGAACTTTAATTATGATTGGGGACTCAATAACGCTGACGCTTGGGATGGAATTGGGGTCCTTACTCCTCACCAACAAGCTGATGTCGAAGCCCGGTGGACAAACTCGAAGGTTTACATGGTCCCAAGTGCGATTGTACCGGATGAAGTTCTGAATGCGCCGCACGTTCCATTTGAAGATCGGAAGCTTCATCAAGTGGTCGTGGTTGCCCGGCTTTCCCCAGAAAAGCAACAGGATCATTTGTTAAAGGTCTGGCCGAAGATTCTCAAGGCGGTTCCAGATGCTCAATTGGATCTTTGGGGTTATGCTAACGATAACTTTGACAAGACTTTGAAGCAAATTGTGAAGGATGAAGGTATTGAAAGTTCAGTCCACTTCCGTGGTTACGCTGAAAAAGTTCCTGAAATTGACAAACGAGCGCAATTGATGGTTCTTCCAACTCGGGGGGAAGGGTTAGCAATGGCCTTAGTTGAAGCCTTATCTTATGGGTTGCCGGTAATCGCTAACGATATTAAGTATGGGCCAAGTGACATTGTGGTTGATGGTCACTCTGGTTACTTGACTGAAAATGAAAACCTTGATCAATTAGCTGACAGGGTCATTGATCTTTTAACGGATCAAGCAAAGCTAAAGCATTTTAGCGCTAGTGCCTATGAAGACGCTGAACGTTATTCCGAAGCAAATATTATGAAGTGCTACCAAGCAATTATTGATGATATGGAGGCAAAATAAAAAATGGTTTACTTTGTCAATGAATACCTTTTTGATCGTAATTCCAGTGTGGAACATACGGAATTTAAGCGCCTCCGTTTATTTAAAAACCATGGCGTGAACGCTAAGTTTGCACTTACTAAGGAAATGCCAAACTTAAGCTTAACCTTGCCAAAGATCGGGGTTGCACGGGAGCAAGTAGTGACCCTACATGACTTCTTTGGAAACCTCGAATCCGCAACGGAACGTCAATTACACGTGGAAGACTTACATTTACCCGCTAAGTACATGGTTAGTGGGGGGAATAACTACCGGAAGGTGACCTTTGGGGACCAACTAATTTGTGAAGTGTATTTCATTGGGGGAACTTTTGGTCAAGTCGAACACGTTGATTGGTACGATGTAAGTGGTCAATTGACGATGGTTCAACGTTATGATTCTCGGGGCTTTAAATGGCGCGAAGAATTCTACGGCACGAAGCAAAAGGAAAAGTACTATGAACGGTACTATCGGCCAGATGGCACGGTTTATTTGGAATCTTACTACGTTGAATCAACGACGGGAACCCCAATTAATTCCCGTTTAGTGCTACGGGATTACCACGGGCAAGACTATTACTTTGATGATTACGATCAGTTAACGGCCTTCTTCTTGGATGAATTGAATCGGCAGGCTGGTGGTAAGGAAGCCTTTATCGCTGATCGGCCAGGTTCCGTGGTTCACCCATTGTTCTTGATGAAGTCCAAGGCCAAGCTCTTCTTGTGGATGGCCACTAACCACGTTGCTAGTGGTCAGAACCCAATTAGTGCTCCATTCCTTGGAATCTACAGCGAAGCCTTAGCTAAACAAAACCTTAGCCGGTGGACGGGGATTATTGTTCCGACCGCAACGCAAACGGCAACGTTGCGAGAACGCTTAGGTAAGAAGGTTCACCTTTATACCATTAGTCCGGCGGTTGAAGCTCAAGCGACTGAAACAGAAATTCACCGGGAACCAGGATTAATTGTTTCGGTTGGGCGGACTGATGATGACAAGGGGACCCCAACCTTAATTCAAGCCTTCCAAAAGGTTCATCAAGCATTACCGTTGGTTCGGCTACGGATCTATGGTTACGGTGGTGACCATGCAGCATATGAAAAGCAAATTAATGACCTTGGCTTAACCGGAATTGTTAGCCTTGAGGATTATACCTTAGACGTTAATCAAGTTTACGACCGGGCTGAGTTAATGCTAGATGCTAGTGAAAATGATAACTATCCATTAGCAATGGCCGAGGCTTTAGCCCATGGGGTTCCGGTTTTAAGTTACGACTATCCGTATGGCCCTCACGAACTAATCCAAAATAGAGTCAACGGTCGCCTAGTTGCTAACGGTGACCCAAATGCCTTTGCTGATGCGATCATTGCTTTGATGGAAGATGATGATCAACGGGCAAAATTAAGTGTTGGCGCTCGGGCAACCGCTGGAATTGATGGCGAAGGTGCTTGGAAAGAGTGGCAAACGGCCTTAGGTTTAAAATAATAAAGATTTATTAAGTTGCCTCCAAAAAACTGTCACACATGAAAGAAGTTGCTACAATAAACTTAAATTTAAAGTGAGGTGGCAGGATGGTTAACTTATATTTTCATACTAATGATCCGTCAAAGCGGAAGGCTGTTAATTGGTTAACAAGTCGTGGAATTAAAGTTGAACAACGAAATTTAGAAAAACAGCCGTTGACTAAGACTGAAGTTCGTCAGTTGCTAGCCCTGTCGCTTAACGGTACCGATGACCTCATCTCAATGCGATCACGGGATACTAAGGCACTTAAGCTCGATACACGAAAGGTAACGATTGATGAGCTAGCAGCTGCAATTGAAGTTTCGCCACGAATTTTGAAGAACCCGGTTATTTTTGATGCAACTAAGTTAGTGACTGGCTTTGATCGTGAGAAAATGGGAATCTTTATTCCAAAGAAACAACGGCGGTTAGAGTTATCAAGACTTTTAGCTAAATTAACACCTAGTCCCCAACCAAAAGGACAGGTAGTTTTATAGAGTTAAGTAACATTTAAGAATCCAAAAAAGGCGGGGAGAAAGCTGATTTCTCCCCGCCTTTTTGGATTAATTTTCTTTTTTCGATGACGGCACTTCCCAAATTGGATAAGCAATCGTGTCAAGAGTTAAATCGACAAACCGATTGCCCATCTCTTCACCATCCATCTGCCCAAATTCAAGGGAGGTGGTGGAGTAACGTAATTGTTGGGTATGATAACGGTGAGCGAAACGCGAATAAGCTAATTTTCCGCGGGCAAACCGCCAGAGTTGAATTAAAGTTAACACCCAGTTCTTGCGTTCGGCCACGACTAGTTCAAGGTTTGGATCATACAAACTCGTGTCCGGAGCAATTTTAAAGCCACCCCCGATGAAGGGATGATTGCTAACAATGACGATATAAGATTTCCGGTAAAACTCCCGGTGTCGCTGATTCTCAACCATTAATTCAAAAGGTTCTTGATCATATAAAGCCCCCAGTGCATTGGAAAGGTATGAAAGGTGACCAAGATGAAAATGATTAAGCTTTTTCTTTTGTTTCGAATTATTGGTACGACTGACGATTGAGGCATCAAACCCTATTCCAACGTTATTAAGGAAAAAGCCTTCTTCGTTTTTAATTGCTTCAAAATAATGACCAATACTAATTAAGGTGGCTTGTTTAGCCGCTAAAATTTGATCAAGAGCAACTAATGGATCAAGATCAATTCCATAACCCCGGGCAAAATCGTTTCCAGTACCACAAGCAATATAGGCGATCGGGAGGGGGTGCCTACGATTGGCCTCACTCTTCATCATACCGTTTAAGACCTGGTGAAGGGTCCCGTCTCCGCCGATTACCAAAACGATCTCGTCTGAGCTACCAGCTAAACGTTCAGCAAGCTTTCTTCCTAAATAAATTGCATGATCAGCTGCTTTGGTAGTCTGAAAAGTATAGTCAATTTCCAATTGATCGAGACGCGCTTTAACTTTTTGCCAAGCATCCTTAGCATTTCCACCGCCTGCTATTTCATTAATGATAATTGAAAAATGCATTCAGCAATTCCTCCATAATAATAAACGGGACTGGGTCCGCCCCCAGCCCCGCTTTTTATTAACCATGTAATTAGAACGTGGTTAATTTAAAGTCTGGACTTTGCTTTTCGTAATCGAGTGCTTTTTCGTCCAGTAGTTCAACGTATTCGATGTTATACTCAGTGTTTTGTTCAACCATTTGCCGAGCAGCGGCTTCGGAATCGGCTTCGACGTAGATAGATTTCGTGTTTTCCCGCCGGGGGGTCATCGTTTGATCTGGTTGGAAGTAGATTTTAAAAGTCATTTCAACGCTCCTCATTATTTTATTTTGCCAAATACTAATCTATTCTAGCACACTTCGCCAGGGAAGTCGTCCCAAATTCAAATAACTGTGTTATCCTAAAGGTAAAGAAGCGAAAGGGGCGAGATAAATGTCCTTAATTATAACGGTAATTATTGTTTTTCTTTTGGTAGCATTAGGATACCAAATTTTCCACCGCATGCTCGTTAAACGAGCAACGCTAATGTTACAAAACGAAGCCAAACAAGCAACGGATGCAATGGTAATTCCGATCTTAGAATCGTTAGTTGGCAATCAGGCACCAACCGATTCGCAAATTATTGCTGATGTATGGGGGAAAGGAGTCTTGGTATTTGAATATATTATTGATTTAAACCATCTTACTCCCCAACAAAAGGAAGGACTTACCAAAGAAGCGGTTGTCAAACAATTAATTGATTCGGCAGTTGAGTACCAAATCACTGACTGGTGGATCTATGAACAAAATTTGCACATTGAAGTTGCCCGATTATCAAACGAAGCCACCAAAGAATACGTTAAGGATATTAAAAAGGTGGATCGGCATTAGGCCGGGAAAGCGTTAATTAGTAGGTTTGTTATCATATAAAAAGTGGGAGGTAGCAGAAAACCTTCCCACTTTTTTATTCCAAGAGCCAAGTAAGTTAGCTAGTCAAAAAGTTATTTCAATTAGAATTTAATGTAGATAAACAATATACAATGATAGGCGAACTCGTTATAATGAAAAAGATTGACTAATTAATAAACATTTTAGAAAAAATGGGACTAATGGAGGAAGAAAGTGTGAAACGACAGAAGCAATTTGGGGTCTATTTGGCAGTCATCGCTCTCCTGATCCTCCCGCTGGGGATGGGGATGTGGGTTCAACGTTACCCGATTAATATTCAAGTGGGGCTGGGACTCCAAATCTTATTAGGGGCATTAGTGGGACTGTTCGTTCCCGGGTTGATGCTTTCTTGGCTCTTAATTGGGTTAACATCGATTGGAATTGCAATTCTTTTGTTTGGTTATTTGTTAATTTCCATCCCGGCTAAGTTATTATTACTAGTTGCTTTCCCATTAATGGCATCGTTAACGACAATTTTACGTTCAAAGCTTATTGAATACCGGCAAATCGCTGCCTCGGAGAAAGAGATTAATCAATATTTAACGCACCGGGATCCAATTGTTGACTTACGAACCCGGAATGCGGCCCAAAATGTTTATCGCATTTCACAATCCCTACTAGAAGAGGGAAAATTTGTGACAAGTCTAGATGTAACGGCAATTCACTGGGAACATCACCGGCAATATGAACAGTTTCACCTTCGTGAACACAATGATTTTTTAAAGATCATTTCTCAGGATTTAAAGCAACATCGCCTCCCAAGTGAACAGTTCTTTTATTTAGACGATGCCACCTTCCTAATCTTTTCCTATAATTTAACGCCGACGCAGATTGAAACTCTTTCAGCTCTGACGCGGCAACGACTTGATAAGCTCGCTCCAGAAAATCCAAAGGGCATTAAAATTGGCCGGACGCGGCTAACCCCAGCAATCGCCACCAAGTATAACTTTGGTCGATTGTTAAATCATCTGGTGCGGAAGCTTGAGACGGATATTTTGGTTGAATATTTAGTGGAGGAAAATAATGATTAACGGATTTATGTGGCTTGCCATTGCAATCACGGTAATCTTTTTTATTGCTTTTTTAGTCCTCTTTGTTTGTGACTGGATTATCTACTTTTTAGTTGAACATACCGTGATTGAACCAAAGGAGGACAATACTGGTGATCGTTAAAATTGCCTTAATGTTTACTTTGATCACGATCTGGATTGGTTTGTTAGTTGCTTTGATTAATTTGTTTGGGGCAACTAAATTTTGGCTTGGGCACGCCACTGAGCGGACTCAACTTAAGCCACTTAAACGCTACTCCACCGTCACGATCGTGGTGCCAGCGCATAATGAAGAGTTAGTGATTAGTCAAACGGTTCAAGCAATTTTGGATATGGCGTACCCAAGTGACAAGCTGGAATTATTACTATACGCTGATAACTGTGCGGATAACACGGCTAACGAAATGTTAAAGGTCGTTTCTAAGCCTGAATACGCAAAACAAACCATTAAGGTACGTCAATTGCTAGTTTGTAACATTCCAAATTTTGCTAGATTATTCGTCATGACAAGTGCCTCGATCTGTGCTTGCAATCCCACCAAACTACGAGCATAAGTCTGTTCGCTTCCCAAGAGTTTCAATTT
>DWYX01000021.1 GCA_019118465.1 Candidatus Limosilactobacillus faecipullorum
CTTTCCTAACTGTTGCTTTATATAACGGAATAAACATTAAGGATTTTAAGTACATACTCTTACTTTGGTTCCGCGCATCAGGCCAATTACCATGATAAGTATGTAGATACTTAATGCCATAATGCGAAAAAAGGAATCCCAAATGATCATCAGAATATCCAATACATTCAGGATCCTTACTTTCTTTTTTTAGATAACTCAACAAACTAAAAATGTTTTTTTGAACATTAACCTTAACATTTCTAATTCTTGTTCCATCGGATTTCAAGGTAACAATTTCCACTTCATTAAATTTATTGTTTATCCTCTTTAATAACTCAATCGTAGAAATAGTTGCACCCGTATAATTACCAAACTGTTTAGTTAAAATAATTAATTTCATTTTTTTCACTCCAATTGGCAACATATCATTTCCGAAAAGCAGATGATTCACTTATGGATTATTTTTTTGTAAACAAATTTTCTAATTCCATTCGGCACTAGTATATTCCCTAGCATTACAAAATCGCCAATAAACATTTCAAAAAAATTTATAATTCCATTTTTTTGAAGGTAATTACGTAATTTGAAAATATATTTCAAATTTTCTAAGTCACCACGTCTACTATACATTCCAGAATTAGTTCGCATATGGACTAGTACAGAATTAACATTTGTTACTTTGTACCCACTTGCTATAATTTTTGACCATAAGAAGTAATCTTCAAGTTTTCCTTTCCCCTCATAACCTCCTACCTTTTCCAAAATATTTTTTTTAATCATTACAGTGGGATGATTGAAAGGATTTCGCCACTTCAAGAAATTTCTTATTCCAGTATCTGTCGTTGGTACGTATCTATACCCGGTTATATTTTCTACACTCCCTTCAAATTCGTCAATTTGTCCTCCAATTAACACTAAGTCATCATCTTTACAAATTTCATTTAATTGAATTTTAAAGCGGTCATATGACGATATATCATCCGAATCCATTCGGGCAATCCAATCATTTTTAACAAAACGTGTCCCTAATCTTAAGGCTAAACCTAAGCCACAATTTCTAATGCTTTTCACAATAGTAAAATCACCTTCAAAATTATCTCGATGAATTTTTAATACTTCCTTTAACTCATTTGTTAATTTTCCATCTTCAACTACAACAATCTGTTGAGGAACAACTGACTGATTTTCAACGCTTTTTAAAGCTTCATCAAGAAAAATTGGATTTTCTTTCTTGTAAACAGACATCAAAACTGAGAACTTCGGATAATTAAGGTTATTATTTATCATTAAACTGTTAACTTTCCTTTATTAGCGTGCACCATCACCAGTAAACATCGTCTTTACAGTTTGAAACGCAATTTTCATATCAAACGCAAAAGAATAATGTTCAATATAGTAATTATCTAAATGACACTTTTCTTCTGGTGAGATATCATACCCACCATTAACTTGCGCATATCCCGTAATTCCCGGAATGATCCGTAACCGTTGTGGAAATTCCGGCCACTTTTTATAGAACTTTTCCGTCAATTCTGGACGTTCAGGACGTGGCCCGACTAGACTCATATCCCCCTTTAAAACATTCCAGAACTGTGGTAATTCGTCAATTCGTGTTTTCCGCATAAAACGACCAACCGGTGTAACTCGCGGATCATTTTTTTGCGCCCAAACCGCTCCCGTCTTAGCCTCCGCATCTTTACGCATCGAACGTAATTTAATTACATAGAAGTTTTTTCCCATGTAACCAACCCGTTCTTGCTTAAAAAAGACCGGCCCCTTAGATGTTAGCTTGATAATAATTCCAAAAATGATGATAAATGGGATACTAACAACAAATCCAATCAAACCAAAAACAATATCCCAAAAGCGTTTAGAAACTAATTTACTCTTCGGAATTGGTTCCCCAATACCATTTAAATATTCGTAGTTTTTCCGGTTTTTACTCATTATATTCCTCCATTGTATAGTCCCAATACTCGGCTAACCCCTTTTCAAGTCCCCACTTCGGCTTAAAGCCTAGTTGAGTTAACCTCGTTACATCTGCAAGTGATTCAGCAATATCACCTTGACGAGCGTCAGCATAGTTTAATTTCAAACGTTTCCCCGAGGCTTTTTCATACATCTTGATTACATCAATTAAAGCATTTTGCTGACCATAACCAACATTATAAACTTCGTTACTCTTTTCGCTTTCACTAATAAAGATAAGGGCATTCACAATATCTTTAACATAAATGAAATCTCGGGTTTGTTTACCATCCCCAAACAAAGTAAATTCTTCATCGTTTACTAAGCACTTCGTTACAATCGATAAGACCCCAGAATATGGTGAATTAGGATTTTGACGAGGACCAAAAACATTAAAGAATCGAACCGCTACCGTATTTAAACCATATAAAGTACCGTAGTCAATAGTCATTCGTTCGGAGGCATACTTATCAACTGCATATGGCGTTAATGGTTGAACTCGACTATCTTCTTTTTTAGGTAGTTCCGGATAGTTGCCATACACAGCTGCTGAAGAAGTAAATAAAAACTTCTTAGGATGTAAGTTGGCAATCCGCAGATATTCAAGCGTATCAACAACCGATTCATGATTAACCTTGTGAGTTTCCATTGGTCGTTCAACAGAATCAGCCACACTAGCAACTGCAGCTAAGTAATAAATATAGTCAAAGTCTTGATCGAGAACTCGATGCATAAACTGGTGATCACAAACATCATGCTTATAGAATTTCACTTTATCTTTGACCGATTCTAAATTCTTAGTTAATCCCATTGATAAGTCATCAACTACGGTAACATCGTACCCCTTATTCGCTAATGAAATTACCAAGTTTGAGCCAATAAACCCGGCGCCTCCCGTTACTAATGCCTTCATTTTTACCCTCTCCAATACATTTCTCCTATTAAACACACAAAGGGAAAGGGGTAAAAATTAACGAGTTGTAATCAGTCATTGATCTTACCCCCCCCCTCATAATTTTTATTTTAGAACAAGCCTAAAAATTTTTTCTTCTTTTTTAACGGCTGCCAATTCATCCGTACATTATCACCATTAATTAACGCTTTCGCATTTGCTTGGTACTGATCTGCAACTTGCTTACCAAATTGTTTTTCTAACTTAGCAATTCCCTCACCAAGTTCGTATTCCCGATGGGATAGTGCATGTGCATCTGAAGCAAGAATTGTGCCTTGACCGGCTTCAATGAAGCGCGTGGTTACTTTTTCGATTTCTTTCCCAAACGTTCCAAGGTAACTACTTGCTGTTAATTGCGTTAAACAACCACGTTGCAAGAAGTCAGCCAATTGTTCTGGATGAGCCAAGAACTGATTGTTCCGTTCTGGGTGAACGATCACCGGCGTAACGCCTCGTTGTTGCAACTCAAAAACTAATCGTTTTGCAAAGGCTGGGACTTCGTCACTGGGCATTTCAAGCAGTAAGTATTTGCCGCTGACATCACAAAAAAGCAAATCGTCCTCATCATACGCTGGAATCACTCTACCGCTAACCCGAACTTCTTGACCAGCAAAAACCGTTAATGGGATATTAGCTTCTTTTAAAGCCTTCTGAAATTCGTCGGTTGCTTTAATCACATCAGCCTTATGGTTTACATAACGGCCATTTAAATGATGCGGTGTAACGACCGCATGACTAACACCATCATTAACTGCATCATCAGCCAACTTCAAGGAAGTCGCCATATCTGGAGAACCATCATCAATTCCCGGTAATAAATGACAGTGTAGATCAATCAATCCCATGGCAAGCTCCTACTAATTATCATCGCTACTGTAGCCGTAGCCATAGCCGTAGCCATAGCCAGAATCACTTCCATCAACATCATTCATAACATAACCTAACAAACGCGCCTTGGAGATTTTTAGCATATCAACGGCCCGTGCAATGGCAGCCTTTTGAGTAACACCAGCTCGAACAACCAGAATCACCCCATCTAAATGACCAGATAAGGCTTGGGTATCAGTAACTTCAAGTAGTGGCGGAACATCTAAAACAATCACATCATAAACTGGCTTTATTGCATCCAAAAAAGCGGTCATGCGCTTGGAATTTAACAATTCACTCGGGTTGGGCGGCGTTGGACCAGCTGGTACAACACTAAGATTTTCAACCCCACTTGCTTGAATAATCGAATTCAGATCCAATTCATTCGCATTGCTCGTCAAGATAGTAGTTAAACCAGTTGCGTTACTTAAATTAAAAGTAGCGTGTAAGGTTGAACGTCGAAGGTCAGCATCAATTAAAAGAACCTTTTTCCCTTCTTGAGCCCAAGTAATTGCTACATTTGCCGTTACCGTTGACTTACCTTCACTAACATTCGAAGAAGTAAAAGCAACTAATTTCAAAGGCTCATCAACACTCATAAAGTGGATATTCGTCCGCACCGTCCGAAATTGTTCGGAAACGGGGTTTTTCGGATCAGCCGCTGTAATTAACATTGCCCCATTTTTCATGGTTGCAGAAGTACCAAGATTTTTATGCCGCTTAAATAAACTCATTCCTTAACCTCCTTAAACCCGGCGGGTTCCTTTGTTTTCATCAAAGTGATTTAATGTAAAGTCTTTATCCATTTTAATCTTGCCAATTTGACCAAGGTTTGTTAAACCAAGTTCATCGGTTAGGAAGCTATCATCACGAATGGTTGTATTCGTAAGATCACGAATTAATACCCATGCAAAACTAAGAATAAATCCTAGAGCCGCACCTGCCAGAGTAAACAGCTTTGGCCGTGGAAAAGAAGGTGTTGTGGGGGTTGAAGCTTTCGATACGATCGTCACGTTGTTGACGTTCATGATCGACTTAATCCGACTCTTAAACTTGGTAGCCACCGTATTAGCTATATCCTTGGCTTCCGCTGGATCACTAGCCGTTGCACTTAAAGCAAAGACTTGTGAATTAGCTTGCGTCTTAACCGAAAGTGACTTTTTTAGGTCAGCCGCTGATAAATCGTAAGCCTTACCAGCCCGCCGAACTGCTGGCCGAGCAGGACTAACCAATTTCTTTGTCCCATCGGCTAACGTTTCATACTTAGCTTTCTTAGCTGGCGTGACAATCCGCGTTTGACTAGCCAATTCACTACTTGCAGCATTCAAAATCACTTGGTTCGTGATAATGTCCTTGTAAGTATTGATCATGTTAACATCGGCTTGTTGGTTAGCGTAAGCTTGACCGTTTTGATTATTATCCTTTTGGTTAACCAAAATCTGCGTAGTAGCTGTATACTTGGCTGGAATTACAAAAGCCGCCAAAAGGTAGGCAACTACTCCTAAACCAATCGTCCAAAAAATAAAGAGCTTAACGTGTTGACGGCAAAGTGCCCACAACCGTCGTAAATCAATTGTGTTTGCTTGTTGTTCCATTAATTATTCTCCGTTAAATTTACTGTACTTAATCCAAGTGCGGATCGCACTTCGTTTGAAATCCGTTGCATTTCATCTGACGGGACAACTTCAAATGATTGCCCATCAATCATCTGACTGCGACCTTGCGCATGATCTTGCTTAACCATTTGAGTTGATCCCCGATAATTTTTTGCGACCTTGAGCATATCGTTAAGGCTAAAGTCCGTTTGGGATTGACTAGCAATTGAATTCAAGAAGGATTGATTCAGAATAGTTTTGTAAGAAGCCGTCTTCTTCAACAAAGCCATGATTACTAATCGTTGTCGGTTTTGCCGACCATAATCACCTTGAGGATCATCATACCGCATTCGAGAGAATGCCAATGCTTTCTTACCGTTCATATGGTAGGTTGCATTCTTTGTAAATGAGTAACCCTCATAAGTAAACGTAAGTGGTGACTTCACAGTTACCCCACCAACTTGATTAATCGCTTTTTCCATACCACCCATATTAACTAACAAGTAACCATCAACTGGTGTCTTGTAGTACTTTTGGATCGTCTTGATGGTTTCTTGCACACCACCATAGGTGTAGGCGGCATTAATCTTAGCCGGCGATTCATCTTCATACCCTGGTAAGTTAACTTTCATATCCCGTGGCAAGGAAACGATCGTTGTCTTATGTTGCTTTGGGTTTACCACCATCATCATGATGGTATCAGTCCGACCTTTATAGTCACGGCCTAAAGCTCCAGTATCAGTCCCTAATAAAAGGACATTGATTGGCTTCTTTGCTTGCAACTTCTTTGGTAGATCGGTCTTCATCCCCGTCGGCGAATACATCGTGTTCGTAGCCACCCGGACATTACGCCAAGCCATCCCCACAAAGATCAAAGCGACCACCACTAAAATTCCGATCACTGACCAGATCACCTTCATCATCATGCGTTTCCGCCGATGATGGTGATGATGATGATGGTGGTGGTGCTCAGGGTATTGTTTTTCTGGATCCATTCTACTTATCTCCCCGAAATTTCACAAATCATTCCGCTAGTTACTATTCGCAAACTAGCTTTGCAACAAAAACAAATTTCAAACGTGTTAAAACATTTAAAAAGAGCGTTACTCGATTAAGCTCCTTAATCGATCACACTCTTCCCAAAATCTCTTTAAGAACATTTAAAATTTACCATTGACGAGGCAAATTATCAATAGCTTTTATTAAATTTTATATCTCGATTAACAAGCTTTCAATCGTTTCAAATGCCTTATTAGCGCTTTTTGGTGCTTTATATTATTTCAGAAAAAAGTTTGAATATTTTTTGAAAGAATAACATTTGTCTAGGCTTAAAAGATCCCCTTTCCGCCTAAATCGTTTCTCACTTCACCAAATTGTTAAGAGAATGTGAAGGAATACTTTGGAAAATTTGCTCCTTAAAATCAAAAATTAGCAAATTCCCGGATATGACTCCCGACAGATCTAAAAATCTGCGCAATATTTCGCACAAGATCGTTAGATCTGTGCGGTGTCATTTTTGCCAAAAGCTAATTTGGTTATGCTCGTCATGGTTTATCGATTTAGTTTATTAACGATAAATCTACTTTATTAACCTCTCCTAGTTCAATTGTCATCCCCATTCTATATCCCTCATTCACTTAACCTACCCAAAAAAGCCAGGGAAGTTTGTTTTTTCCCCGGCTTCACTACATGTAATACACCGTATCAGAACTAACCGCTTTCCACGACTAGGAAAAAAAGCATCGGCTATTAAGCCATCGTTAATCTTCATCGTTAAAAAAATCCTTGAGCTTTTGATTAGTCTTAATTTCTACTTCCGGTTTGTTTTTAGACAACTGACGAATATGCAATTCTGTGCGTTGTTCAGGCGTAAGCGTTAAACTAAGTGGAATCCTACCAGTTGCTACAATTTCATGATACAAGGCATTAATAACAGTAGTTGGCGTTAATCCCAATTCATCGATTACCTCTTCGGCTTCCCTAGCCAATTCACGGTTAATATTTACTTGCAACTTTTTGTTTTTCGTCATAGCAGAATCCATTGTCATCACCTCATAACCACATTATATCCTTTACATGCTGAAGTTCAGCAATTAGGACCCGACGTTAATAAATTAACAAAGCTTCCGTAACTAGGGGGTACTGGTCAAGTTTAGCGTTGATATACGGAAAAAGATGATCATTAGGGTGATCTCCCGAGAGTGACTGGTAGCGGTCAACTTGGCGATTAAATCGACAGCCTTTGTTAGCCATAACCTCTTGCGTAATAATCTTCTCAATCCGATCTTCGCCTGTCAGTTCGGTCAGAGGACCGCTTTTACGGTAATTGGCTGGCTTCTGCTTATTCCTGTAATATCACCCAGTAAAGGTCGGGTTAAGGGCCAGCCCCACTGCCGCCGCGCATAACCCCAGGGCAATCATCAAAGTTAAGTAAAGTCCGGCTGTCCCGTAACGGTGGTCATCGCATAAAGTAATGAGTTCAACGTTAAAGGTCGAAAAGGTAGTGAAGCCCCCGCAAAAGCCGGTGGTGAACCAGGTTGGTCCCTGATTAATGGTCAAGCCAAGGAGGAAACTACCGAGGACGTTGATAATTAACGTTGCCAAGGGCCAGTTAGCAATACGGGGCTTGAGCCAGGTTGTGATTTGGTAGCGACAAACCGCCCCTAGACCAGCGGCGAGACTGAGACTAAGCATGCGACCACCCCCGGTTAGCGAGTAAGTAGCCAAGACCAGCACAGAGGAAGCCGCCAATTAAGTTCATTCCGGCAAAAATGAGGCCCTGGAACCCATTCGTTAAGGTCATGACCGCAAAGGTAGAATAAGTGGTAAAGGCGCCAATCATCCCCGTCCCCAGCCCTAAGGATAACCATTCCCGTAGGTGGCCGCCCCGCATTAAACCAAAGGTCAGCCAAGCAAGGGCCAAACTTCCTAGCAGATTCACTAGGGTTGTGGCGGTAAGGCCCGGTAAGATTTGACCAAGGCCCGCCCGGAGGCTTGCGCCAAGCATACCGCCACTGAAGACGGCGAGGTAATTTTGGATTTTCATTTCATACTCCTTTCTCAAACTTTTTAATCATACCAGAAAATTAGCAAAATTAAGCATTAATCAATTGTCAAAAAGCGTCCTTTAGGCGCATAATGGATAGCACAGTAAAAATTGAATGGGGGTAAAAATTTTGAAAATGCGCCGAATCGATCACGTGGTCTTGACGGTAAGCGACTTAGAGCGGTCCCGGCGGTTTTACCACGAGGTATTTGATATGCCGGTCCTAGACAACCAGTCAACGGCCGACTGCCTAACCCTACGGTGTGGTCACCAATTGATCCGCCTGCAAGCCACTGACCGAGAAGCCTTGCAGGCAAAGCAGCCAACCGTTGGCGCTGCCGATCTTTGTTTGGTCTCTGGTGACGCCATTGATGACGTTTTACACCACCTCAAGAGCTACTATGTAAATGTGGTGGCGGGACCAGTTGAAAAGCAGGGAGCGGAAGGAAAGATGACCTCAATCTATCTCCGCGACCCGGACGAAAACCTGATTGAACTCGCCTTTTACGAAAATAAATAAGACCCCAAAGGAGGAATTAGAATGGCAAATGATGTAACAACCGCACCAATTTTTATGCGGCGGGCAACTTTAGACGACTTGGATGATGTTTACGCCGTAATTGAAGACGCCAAGCAGCTTTTAAAGGCTGACGGCTCCAGTCAATGGCAAAAGGGCTACCCTTCTAAGTTGAGTATGCAACAAGACATTGAAAGTGAAAACTGCTACGTTTTGATTTACGGGGACGAAATCGTCGGTACTGGGACCTTGATGCCTTTTGGGGACACCCACTACGGCTACATCGTGGACGGGGAATGGAATCACGCTGGTCACCCCTTCGGGACGATCAACCGGATTGCCATTTCCAGCAAGTACCGGGGCAAGCGGTTCGCCAACTACATCGTTTCAACTTTGATTAGTATCGCCTACGCTAAAGGGGTTCGGGACATTCGGATCTCCACGCACGAAAAGAACGCCCGCGTTCACCAATTAGTGCAAACCTTTGGCTTCGTGCAACGGGGCAAGGTCTACACCGGCCCAACCGATGACGATCTGCGGAACGCCTACGAATTAAACCTCGACGCCGTGGATGCCAGTGGAGACGAAGCAGAATAGGAATTGAAAACAGCGCTGCTCAGTAAAAACTGAACAACGCTGTTTTTTATTGTTTCTGGTTATTTTAGATCATTAAGAACGGATTGGTAGAAGGTTTGGGCTTCATCGTGAGTTAAACCTTGCGTATCTGCTAATAGCTTAACTATTTGATCCTCAGGGTAATGATGATTGATCATTCCCTTTACAAAAGAAATCGTATTGTTCTTTTGCCCTTCTTTTAATCCTTCTTCCATTGCATCCGCGCGTTCTTCCCGGATTCGTGCTGCTAATAACTTGAACTACCCCCACTTAGCTTTACTTGAAGTGGGGGATTCTGGGAACATCGCATACTTACTCTACCAGTTCTTAAAAAACTTTCGAGCAGCGGTTACGACTATTGACCAAAGGTTGTCCCAACCTTAGTAGTTTTTATTGGGCTACCAGCCCGTGTTTTAGAATTACCTTAGCAGCATTAATATCTCGATCTAGGTGGGAACCACAATGTGGACAATCCCATTCTCGGACTGCTAACCATTCAGCTTTACCCAGTCCAAGACGATTATTTCTTTCTCCACATTCAGCGCATATTTGACTTGTATATGATGGGTCGATTTGAATGAGTTTCTTGCCATACCAATCACACTTGTATTGCAAGATATCGACTAACTTACTCCAACTAACTCCACCAATTGCCCGGGCCAAGTGGTGATTCTTCATCATTCCCTTAACATTTAGTTTTTCAAGGACGATAACATCGTTCTCACGAACGAGTTTAGTTGTGAGTTTTTGAAGCTGATCGAGTTGTTGATTAGCAACTTTCATTTTGTATTTGGCGACCATTCGGCAAGCCTTACGGTAATTTTTGAAGTCGCTTAAACGCCGTGGTTCCAAAACATGATTGTGTTTATCCCAAGCAATTTGCTTTTTAGCTTCTAAACAGCGACGAGACCGTAATCTTTCCCAGTGATGAATTTTCTTAGAAAGTTTATCATTGAAATGATGGTTAGGAATCTTCTCCCCGTTAGAAAGATTGAGTAACGCTTTTAGTCCTAAGTCACCACCGATTTGTTTTCCTGTCTTTGGCAAAGTTTGGTTTTCACTTTCTGTCAAAATGGAAATGTAGTACTGACCAGCGGAGTTTTGCCGAACCGTTACCCGCTTAATCTTCCCCTCGGGAAGTCGCCCTGCACGAAAGTACATTGAATTAAGTTTAGGTAACTTAATGTGATGGTTATCCAAAACCATAATATTATTGTTTACCTGTTTTGAAGTGTAACTTTGGGCATACTTCTTTGACTTAAATCTCGGAAAGTCATTTTGCCCTTTGAAGAAACGTTGAAAGGCATCATCCAAGTCCCTACTAGCACTTTGAAGGGCTGTTGATTCAGCTTTTTTTAACCAAGGGTGCTCCTGTTTCAAGCGTTTAAGCAGATTATTCATCCCAAAACCATTAATATACTTAGCTTCGGGGTTGTTCTTACGCCGTTCAATTTGCATATCTAACATTTGATTCCACACAAAACGAACGCAACCAAAGGTCTGCGCTAATTGAATGGATTGATTTACATTTGGATAGATACGAATTTTAACGGCTTTTAGAACCATACTTTTTCCCCTTTCCTTGATCTTCGATATACTTCTTAACCACTTCTAGCGGTGCTCCACCAGTCGTGATTAGACAATATGATTGGGACCAAAAAGCTTCTTTCCAAAGATATTGCTTAACTTCCGGAAAGTCCTTCTTAACCAAACGTGAACTAGACGACTTAAAAGCATTCAAAAACTTAGCCATTTCAGTATGAGGCGTTGCTTTTAGCAAAACATGGACATGATCAACATCATGGTTCCACTCTTGAAGCGTCACCCCGTATGATTCGCCAACTTTAACGAATTGGT
>DWYX01000022.1 GCA_019118465.1 Candidatus Limosilactobacillus faecipullorum
GGTGTTTCAAGAACGATGATATCTCATCGTTAATGACACGACGCCGATATTTAACCACCATTACAAGATGGTAATTTAACAAGTATACCGAGTGTTGATTATGATCTAGTTTCATTATTATCACTGCCATTCAGTCAAGATATACTAATTATATCATAGAGCAAAAAAGGAAGCACTATGTGCTTTTAGAAGGCGATTCATCTCCCACTTAGTACTCCCTGACGGGACAACACTTGAAGTGGGAGTATTCTCGCCAATTTTACATAAAATCATCATCGTGGTTAAAGGTTGGGCAAACTTGGCTTCCAGATCGGCCCAATCAATGTGGTAGGTATGCTGATTAGGATCATAAACGAGGTCACTAGAAAGCACTTTTCAACCGTTATTTTCAATTGTTGCAAAGAACATATTATAAACTGGTGCTTGAAGCAAGACTTGATCACCAGGGTTCGTTAATCGCCGCAGGACCGATGCCAAGGCGGGTACCACCCCGCTAGCAAACAACATCCATTCCCGCTTTGGCCGAACATGATGTTCAGTCGCATACCAATCACCAACGGCTTGATAATAGGCTTCTGGAACCATTTCGTAACCATAGATTCCCGACTGCACCTTTTCTTCAAGGGCTTTAATAATTGCCGGCGCCGTTTGAAAATCCATGTCGGCGGTGGACATTGGTAATTCATTTTCACCAACCGCCCACTTAAAAGAGTTAGTTTGTCGCCGGTTAAATTGTTGATCAAAGTTCACCTTCGTCGCTTCCTTTCTAAAATCCACTAACTATCCTTAGTTTAACAGATTTAGGATTAAGAGACCGGTTTCTTTAAATTTAAATTAAAGCCTCCAGCAGATTGCTTACTTTTGTTTAGCACTTTCGGTATAATAAGGTTACTCAGATCGTTAAAAGATGAAAGGAGCTTTTTATGGCTGAAGAATTACCAAGTTACCAATCAGAATTAATTGCAATCAACCATTTAGCTGAAGACTATTATGAACTTAAGATTAAAGTACCTGCTGGCTTTAGCTGGCAAGCTGGTCAATACATGCGCCTCGGTTTACCAACTAAAACGGTAACCGACAAGAAACAAGTTCGGGCGCTTTCAATGGCGGCCCCTGAAAGCGATGGCGTGATTTTGTTAGGAACCCGGACCCGGCAAGAAATGAGCAGTTTCAAAGCTAATTTAATTACCCTAGTTCCTGGTGAAGAAGTAACGGTGCTTGGGCCACTGGGTGACTTTACCCTCCCTAAACTGGACCACCCCTTGGTGATGTTTGCTAGCGGAGTTGGGATTACCCCAATTCGGGCCTTAATTGAACAAGCCTTACAAGATAAAGCTGACCAAGAAATCGACCTCGTCTTCGTGGCCAACGATTACCACCTTTACCAAGCTGACTTTGAAACTTGGGCAAAGCAACATCCAAGTCTCCATCTCCATCTCGTTAATCACCGGGAAGAAGCCCAAGCGGAGCTCCTAAAGCTCGCTCAAAAGCTTGGCAATGAAGCTGATTACTACGTTTCCGGAGCGATGAAGGTGGTTGACGCAACCGAAGCATTCTTAACCGCCGAAGGGGAAATTGCGGCTGAACACATAAAGCGCGATGTCTTATATGGATACTAAGTCCAAATAAATTAAATCATATAACAAAAAGCCATCGATTAACAAAAAGCCATCGATCTCAGGGCTATCTAACCTTAAGATCGATGGCTTAATTATTTTTACTAATTTTTACCTATAGCTCTAAACTTTAAATAGGCTACAGTCGTCGAGAAATTTTACTCCCGACTTTTTCTTAAATCAAGTCCCGTTTTACCAATTCTTCGGCGTTTTGGACGGCGTTAAGGGCCGCTCCCTTCAAGAGGTTATCAGCGACAATCCACATGTTGAAAGCCCCCTTGTTTTCGTAATCTGGCCGTAAGCGCCCAACGAAGGTGTCACCCTTCCCTTTGGCGTTAATTGGTTGAGGATAAACTTGATTCTTAATATCATCTTGAACCACAACCCCAGGCGCTTGTTCTAAAAGTTCCCGGATTTGTTCAACCGTAGCACTCTTGTCTTCGACTTCGAAGTAGACAGATTCACCGTGACTAATCGGAACTGGAACGCGGACACAGGTAGCGGTGACCTTGATTTCTGGTGAGTTCATGTCGCCAACCATGATCTTCTTGGTTTCGTGGATCATCTTCCATTCTTCGTGGGAGTAACCGCTGTCTTCCAAAACGTCGATTTGAGGAAGCAAGTTGAAGGCTAATGGGTAGTGCTTCTTGTCACCCTTAGTTGGCAAAATGTTAGTTTGCATTTCCTTACCGTCAAGGTAGTCCCGAGCTTGTTGGTAGAATTCGTTCAAAGCACTTTGACCAGCTCCGGACGCAGCTTGGTAAGTTGAAACGATCACTTGCTTCAAACCAAAGGCCTTGCGGATTGGTTCCAAGGCAACCACCATTTGAATCGTGGAACAGTTTGGGTTAGCCACGATGCCATGGTGTTGAGCCAAAGCATCGGGATTAACTTCGGGAACCACCAACGGAACATCTGGTTCCATCCGGTAAGCACTGGTGTTGTCAACACAAACTGCCCCACGCTTGACAGCTTCTGGCAAGAACTTCTTGGAAGTTGATCCTCCAGCGGAACTCAATACCAAGTCAACCCCTTCAAAGGAGTCCGGCGTCGTTTCTTCAACTGTCAAAGTTTGGTCCCGAAACTTCAATTGGGTTCCAGCTGAACGGGCGGATGCCAACAACTTAACTTCCTTTACCGGAATTGATGAAGCCGCCAATTGTTCAATCATTCGGTGTCCAACCGCACCAGTTGCCCCTAAAATTGCTACTACATATTCCTTAGCCATATTAGCTTTCCTCCTCAAACCTCAATTATCACATCTAAAATTCAATTAATTCTTTTGCTTAGCCATAAAGGTTATAATCCGTTTCATTGCTTCTTGGATATCTTCTTCCGGTGCCGCATAAGAAAGCCGCACGTAACCTTCTCCACCAGGACCAAAGACGCTTCCTGGGATGACGCCGACTTTAGCTTCCTTGGCAATTGCCCGAGCAAAGGCAAAATCATCATCCCCAAATTGAGCCGGAATCTTAGCGAACATATAGAAGGCCCCTTCTGGGGTAGCCATGTCAAAACCAGCAACCCGTAAGGCTTCAGCCATCAAGTCCCGCCGGTGTTCGTATTCTTTCCGGAAAGTAATTGGGTCATCTTGACCATTTTGAATCGCTTCTAAAGCCGCTGCTTGGGCCGTATCATTAATACAAGTAATCAAGAATGAATGCATTTTGGTAATTTGTTGAACCAGTTCTTTTGGCCCCGCTAAGTAACCAAGTCGCCAACCTGTCATAGCATGGGACTTAGATAAACCAGAAATTAGAATCGTTTGTTCTGGCAATTCTTCAATCATCGAGTAATGACGATGATCGTAAGTTAAGTCCCCATAAATTTCATCTGAAATCACCAAAATATTGTGGCGCTTAATAACCGTTGCTAAAGCCTTTAATTCTGCTTGCCCATAGGTCCGCCCCGTTGGGTTAACCGGAAAGTTTAATAAGATGGCCTTAACTGGCGCGTTGGCTTCGATTACTTGTTCTAAGCGTTCCGGAGTTAAAACAAAGTTATCATCCTTGGTATTCACTTCTACCGGTACGGCACCGTTGTAAGCCACAATTGGGTTATATAAGGCATACCCAGGAGTTGGGATAATTACCTTATCATCAGGGTTAAGCAAACTAAAGATTGTCGCCGTGAGCGCTTCGGTTGCCCCGTTGGTAACCACAACCTCACCATCGCCCTGGTATTCAACCCCAAAGCAATTTTTTAATTGATCAGCGATTGCTTGCCGGAGTGGTAATTTTCCTGCGGCAGTAGTATAGTGAGAATCATTTGCTTCGATACTCTTAATAGCAGCTTGTTTAATGTGCTCTGGAACATCAAAGCCCGGTTCCCCGAGGGTTAACTTAACTAACCCCGGAATTGATGAGATCTCTTGATCAAAGGCCCGAATCATTGCAGGGGGCGTTTGTTGTAAGGTTTTGTTTCCCATTCCTTGTAAAGCACTTGCTAAGTGTGGCATAGACACCGTTCCTCTCTTATAAAATTTCTTCCAGTCCAAAGACTAAGCTGGTTAATTGGTCAGCCTTTTGTAAAGCAACTTTGACCCCGCTCATGAATGAAGACCGATCAAAGGAATCTTGGCGGATGGTTAAAGCTTCCCCGGGGCCCCCAAACAAAACTTGCTCATGGGCAATATAACCAGGAAGCCGAACTGCGTGAACTGCAACCCTGTCAACATCTGCTCCTAAAGCTCCTGGAACGGATTCTTCGCTTACCGCTGGTTGAGGATCACTTTGCCGCCCAGCAGCGATCATTTGCGCCGTCGTCAAAGCCGTTCCAGATGGCGCATCCTTCTTGTCACCGTGGTGCATTTCAATCACATCAGCATCCGGGAAGTAAGCCGCTGCTTCCTTGGCAAACTTCATTAAAAGAACTGCACTCATGCCGAAGTTCGGGGCGATCAATCCACCTTGCCCATTTTCTTCAGCCAAGGCTTGGAGTTCAGCCACATCTGCGGCAGTTAATCCGGTTGTCCCAACAATTGGCGTAAAGCCATTTTGAAGGGCAAAAGTAACGTTTTCTTTGACGGCACTTGGCACCGTGAAGTCTAACCAGATATCAGCAACTCCTGATTCAACTTCGGCCAATGAGTGGTATAGCTTAGCCGTGGTTGGCATTTTAGTTTCAGCCTCGTGCGGCGCTAAACCAGCCGTAATTTCAAAACCGGGCATGCTATTTACGAGGTCTGTGGCATACCGGCCCATTGCTCCAGGATAACCAGCAATTAAAACCTTAGGCATCAAGATCACCTCCTAAATCAAGGGGTAAAGCACCTTCTAAGGCGTTAGCTTCTAGCCCAAGGGCCATTGCTAGTTGAGCCTTTTCCTCAGCATTCAAGGTTACGATTGGTAACCGGCAACCACCAACTTTAAAGCCTTGGGCATTCAAAACGACCTTAACTGGGGATGGGGATGGGAACATGAAGAGAGCAGCCATCTTTGGCGTTAACCACCGTTGTAAACGCCCCGCTGTCGCAACATCACCGCGATCTAAGGCATCGTACATTGCCCGCATTTGGGTTGGGTAAACGTGACCAGCAACGGAGATTACCCCGGTACCACCGAGAACCTTAGTAAAGAGAGCTTGGGCATCTTCACCAGAGAAGACAGCGAAGTTATCCGGTGTTTGATCAATTAAAGCTTGCATTTCCGTCAGACTAGCACATTGCTTGACCGCCACAATGTTTTCATGGTGAGAAAGTTCAACTAAAGTCGAAACTTCCATCTTAACGCCAGTCCGGCCTGGGATGTTGTAAATCATCACTGGCAGGTTAACTTCGTCAGCAACCTTCGTAAAGTGAGCAATCATCCCCCGTTGGTTTGGCTTGTTGTAAGGTGGAACAACGACCAAGGCAACGTCAATCCCGTCAATTTCGGCAACTTCGTTAGTGAAGGCAATCGTTTCTTCGGTGTTGTTGCTTCCGGTCCCAGCGATTACTGGTACTCGCCCATGAACGTAAGCACCAAAATGCTTGTAAAGGGCTAACTTTTCGTCGTGACTCAAAGTTGGCGTTTCGCCAGTCGTCCCCCCAATCACAAAGCCATTAGCGCCCTTTTCAAGGAGATGGTCCGTCAAGCGATCCAAGGCTGGATAGTTAATTTGGTTATTTTCATCAAATGGAGTAATAATAGCAACCATAAAATCTGCAGCTTGTAAATTCATAAGATTGTCTCCTTTATTTTTCATTCATCCGTGCTGTTAAAAAACCAGTAATTGCATCGATCCCGCGTTGGATGGCTTCTTCCTTCGGCGTTAAGGTCGCTGAATGCAATTGGGCATCATCTTCAACTCCCAGCCAAAACATGGTTCCCGGGAACTTGGCTAAAAGGTAACCAAAATCTTCCCCGGTCATGGCTGGTCTAGTTTCAATAAAGTTAACATCTGGGATTGTTTGCATGTATTCAATGAAGCGTTTCGTTAATTTTGGATTATTTTCGACTGGCCAGTAACCACCTTGATTTAATTCAAGGGTAACTTTCACCCCAAAGCTAACTTCAAGGCCTTGGCAAAGGGCTCGGAGGCGGTCATCAATCTTTAAGATCATCTCCTGCGTCAACCCCCGGATTGTTCCTTCCAAACGGGCATGACCAGCGATCACGTTCCGGATTGTCCCGGCTTCGACCTTGCCAATCGTCACAACCCCACTTTGGATAGGATCAATATTCCGGGAAACGATGGTTTGGATTTGGGTCACCAATGTTGCCATTGCCACCACGGCATCATTAGCATCTTGGGGGAAGGCAGCGTGACCACCTTGGCCTTCAATATCAATATTTAATTCCGTTGTGCCGGCAAACAAGGTTCCCATCCGGCAACCAATCGCCCCAGCTGGGAGATCTGGGTTGTCGTGGAGACCATAAAATTCATCTGGGCGCCACTGACCAGTAAAGATCCCCCGTTCGTAAGCGAGTTTGCCACCATTTTCGCTTTCTTCAGCCGGTTGGAAGAAGAAGAGCAAATTATCTTTGGGTTGGTGGCTAGCAAAGTAACTCAAGACCCCTAAGGCAACCGTCATGTGAATGTCGTGCCCACAGGCGTGCATCACTCCGGGATGCTTCGAAGTAAAGGGTAAGCCAGTTGCTTCAGTGACGGGTAAAGCATCAATATCAGTCCGGTAACCAATCGTTCGTTGCGGAGCCGTTCCCTTCACTAACACTAAGAGCGCCGTTGGTAATTCCGCCGGGGTCTGGACTTCCATGTAATCGGTCTGAAGTTTTTCAACTACTTCAGCCAAATAAGCATGGGTTTCGTGTTCTTGTAAAGCCAACTCCGGAATTTGGTGAAGATGACGACGAATTTGAATTAGTTCACTTTCACTTAACATAATTATAACTTCCGTAAATCAGCTTCAAGACCGGTCTTACTCGAGGTTTGGTCGTCAACGTCCTTAATGACCCGGGCTGGAACCCCAGCAACCACTTTACCAGCCGGAACATCTTCAACGACAACCGCTCCGGCAGCAACAACGGCTCCTTTACCGATGTGAACACCTTCGATTACCACTGCGTTGGCCCCAATCAAAACGTCATCATCAACCCGAACTGGTTGGGCACTTGCCGGTTCAACCACCCCAGCAAGGACGGTCCCCGCACCAATGTGGCAGTTCTTGCCAACGATTGCCCGACCACCAAGGATGGCGCCCATATCGATCATTGAACCTTCGCCAACTTCAGCGCCGATGTTAATCGTTGCTCCCATCATGACCACCGCATTATCGCCAATCACTACTTGATCCCGGATGATAGCACCTGGTTCAATCCGCGCATTAATTTCCTTCATATCTAATAAAGGAACGGCTGAATTGCGGGCGTTATTTTCAACCCGGACACTTGTGAAGTCAGCTTCGTGCGTAGCTAAGAACGGCTTAACGTCCTTCCAATCCCCAAAGAGGACCCCAGTTGTTGTTTCAATAAAAGGATCCGTATTTGCGGGAAATTCAACTTGGTCCAGGTGAGGGCCCTTCAAGTAAACCTTAACTGGGGTTTTCTTTTCAGCGGTTGCAATGTAGTTAATAATTGCTTGTGCATTGAGAGTTGCCATTTGTGTACCTCCATATAATAAGTAGAAATTTTAATTTAAGCGTTTGGATAGTCCTGGTCGTTTTGGACTAAATCAGCATAGGATTCACGTTTTACTACTAGGTGACTTTCACCGTTTTCAACAAAAACCACTGCTGGCCGCGGGTTCCGATTATAATTAGAAGCCATTGAATAACCATAAGCCCCAGTGGCGAGCATCGCTAGGACATCTCCGGGGTGGGTTGCTGGAAGCAATTGCCCTTGGCTAAGAATATCACCAGATTCACAATACTTACCAGCAATCCGCACTGTTTCAGTTGCTGCTGCTTTTGGATCCCGCGCCAAGACCGTTTCGTATTCGGCTTGGTAAAGGGCCGGCCGAATGTTATCGCCCATCCCCCCGTCAACTGAAACGAAAGGCTTAAATCCAGGAATATCTTTCCGGCTACCGACAGTGTAAAGGTTATATCCAGCAGGTCCGACTAAGGAACGGCCAGGTTCAATCCAAATGGCTGGCATTGGTAAATTAGCTTCTGCCGTCGCCGTCTTAATTTCGTCAACGATCGTCTTAACAAAGGCCTCTGGAGCTTGGGGATGGTCATCACTAATGTAGCGAATGCCAAAGCCCCCACCGACGTTAATGATTGTCGGTACATAATCAAACTCAGTTTGGAAATGCTTAGCCACTTCAACCAACTTCTTAGCAACCCCAGCAAAGCCTTGGACATCAAAAATTTGGGAACCAATATGCGCGTGAATCCCGCGGACATCAAAGTGATCATCAGCTAGCACTAGCTGAAGAGCGCGATCAGCTTGCCCCGAAGCAAGGTCAAAGCCAAACTTAGAATCAACTTGCCCAGTTTGAATGTATTCATTAGTATGGGCCGTAATTCCAGGCGTTAACCTAAGTATGACCGCTTGCTTTTGCTTTCGCTCAGCTAATAATTCCTTTAAAAGATCAATTTCGTGGAAGTTATCAATCACGATCATTCCAACCCCGGCATCAAGCGCTTCCGTTAATTCTTGCTTGGACTTGTTATTGCCGTGGTAACTAACGTTGGCCATTGGAAAACCAGCACTCTTAGCAGTATAAAGTTCCCCACCAGAAACCACATCGGCGTGGGCCCCTTCAGCTTTCATGACCTGATAGATAGCTTTAATTGCTAGGGCCTTGCTAGCAAAGGAAACTGCGTAATCAACGCCCGCCGTTTCAAAAACCTGTTTGAAACGCCGAATCTGATCACGAATCTTAGTCACATCATAAGCAACTAAGGGAGTTTGATACTGGTTAGCGAGTTCTAAGCTATCAACGCCGCCTATTACTAAGTGACCAGCTTCGTTGACTTCCAATGGTTGACTTGTTTGTTGCATTCCTATCCTCCAATTCTGCCAGAAAAATAAAAAGCCCCGCAGTGGCGATGCACTGGGAGCTTACTAAGTGAATATCCTTAATAAAGTCGATAGCGCACCGCCGGCTCCATTTGTCCGGCGACAGTCCGACACATCTTCTGTGTCGACCCAGCTAATCACCTATCCGTTTCAGTGATCGCTTCGGCAACCTCCCCTTTCACAATTTTTCATTGTTTTCGGCAAACTCGAAACTGCTACTCTTGTCAGCTGCGCCTCTTCGATTTAATGGTAGTTTATAATTATTTACTGGCTACGTCAAGACCTTTTTAATTTAACTTTAATTTTTCCACAAATTCTACATATATGTGTAAATCTCAGGCGCTTTAGTTCAACGTTTTACTAAAAAGTTATGACTTGCGAAGCTTGAAATCAGTGTTAGAATTCTATTAAAATATTTTCAAAAATCGCTTAAGGAGTGCATAAATATGAAAGTCATTAAATTTGGGGGCAGTTCGCTTGCCAGCGGAACCGCCTTTGCGCAAGCAATTAAGATTATCCAAGCCGATCAAGACCGGAAAGTAATTGTGACTTCAGCACCTGGGAAAAGAGAAAAAACTGATACCAAGGTCACTGATCTATTAATCAAGTACGCTCACGAAGTTTTACAGGGGCAAGATTATCAAGCTACGGTGGCACAAATCTTTGACCGTTACCAAGCAATCGGGAATTACTTTAATTTACCGGCTGAAGCCTTAGCCCCAATTCGTGAGGCCTTAGTCGCCTTACCAAATGGTGATTACCCGGCTAATTCATACTTAATGGCTACTTTTAAAGCCCATGGGGAACGGCTAAACGCCCGGTTGTTAGCAGCCGTTTTGAATCACATAGGAATCAAAGCCCGGTTTGCTGATCCAAAAGATATCGGGATTATGGTTACAGGGACGCCGAACAATGCGGTGGTTGCTCCCGAAACCTACTACCGGTTACAAGACTTCAAGGTTGCCGATGACGAACGCGTCGTGGTCCCTGGTTTCTTCGGCTTCACGATAGCTGGTTATATTGCAACCTTTTCCCGGGGAGGCTCTGACATCACAGGGGCAATCCTGGCTCGGGGCCTCGAGGCAGAAAAGTACGAAAACTTTACTGATGTTGACTCAATTTATGCGGTAGACCCTAAGTTAGTCGAACACCCTACACCAATTAAGACAATGACTTACCGGGAAATGCGGGAACTCTCCTACGCCGGTTTCTCAGTTTTTCATGATGAAGCCCTCTTACCAGTAATTGCAGCAGGAATTCCAATTAACGTTAAAAATACTTGGGCACCTGAAAAGCCCGGGACTTTAATCGTTCCCGATCACAACTTTAAGCCAAGTTCTCCTGTAACGGGAATTGCAGCAGGAAAACACTTTGCCGCCCTCTATCTCCACAAATATCTTCTTAATAAGGAGGCTGGCTTTACCTTACAAATCTTAACGATTCTTCAAGAACACAACGTTTCTTACGAACACATGCCATCCGGGATTGATGACATTACCATCATCTTTGACAAGCATAAGCTAACCCCGGAAATCGTTGACGAAATTTGCGATGAAATTCAAACCACCGTTAATCCAGACCGCCTAGAATGGATCAATGACTTTGCTTTAATCACGGTCGTTGGTGAAGGGATGGCAACCTCTCCAACCGTCCCAGCCGAAATCCTGGGAATCTTAGCTAAAGAGCAAATCGCCATCCAAATGATCAACCAAGGGGCTTCAAAGATCGCCACCATGATCGGAGTTGATCCAGCGAACATTGATCAAGCAGTAAAAGCAATCAACCACCATTTCTTTAACTAAAGCGAGGAGAATTATGACAGAATTACTTAAGGTTCACGGTTCTTTTAACCACTTTTTTATCCTAGACCAAACCGAACTTGATCATCCTTTATCTGACCCTGAATTAGTTACCTTGGGCCAAAAGCTTTGCCCTCCTGCTAATGGGGTGCTAAACGGGGCTGATGGGGTCTTAGTTGTTAATAAATCTGACCACGATGGTGTCCTTGGTCAAATGCGGGTAATTAACGCTGACGGGAGCGAGGCTTCTATGTGCGGCAATGGGCTACGAACTGTCGCTCGTTACCTCAGTGAAAAAACTGGCCAAAGTGAATTTAAAGTCGAGACCAAGCAAGCGGACCTAACCGTTAAAAAGCAAGCCGATTTCGCTGACGGGGTCCCCGCCTTTGCGGTTGAAATTTCACCAGTTCGCTTTAATGCAACTGTCCTACCATTTGAAAACCTTGGCCGGGATCGCATTATTGATGACTACGTTCCCGAACTGGCACCAGGGGTTAAGTTTACTAGTCTTGCTGTCCCTAATCCGCATTTAATTGCCTTTGGGGATGAAGACTTACTGGTTGGTCCAATGATGAAAGAACTGGGCGAATACCTCAACGGAGAAAATCCATACTTTACTGATGGGGTTAACCTCAATTTTGCCAAAATTCTCGGGACAAACGAACTCTTTGTCCGGACCTTTGAACGGGGCGTTGGCTTTACCAATGCTTGTGGGACGGGAATGTCCGCTACCAGTTTAGCCTTTGCTTTAACTCATCCTGATTTAGGACACTTCGACACCCCAATTAAAGTTTACAATCCTGGTGGAATGGTTCAAACTGTCCTTCATTTCACTAACCATCGTTACTTCATCGAATTAATCGGCAACGCCACCGTTACCCATACCCTCACCGTCGATGAAGCCCACTTACACCAAGCCGACTTTACCGCTAATGACTTTGATATCACCGCCACTGGTGAAGATGATGCTTACCATCAATTTCTTGCCAGTCTGCCAAAGCCGGTAATGGTTGATGTGAAAGACTAAAAAACAGCCTTTATAGATAAGTCAGCCGGAGCAAATTCGTCTTACGAATTTAACTCCGGCTTTTTCTTATCTTGCAAGACTGTTTAGACGCTTTTTACAACTCTTTATTCAAAACACAAACGCTTAATCGCTTCGGCATAGATATCCATTGTCTTATACATGCTTTCAAGTGGCCATTGTTCATTTGCTTGGTGCATAAAGTCCGGGACATCCGGTAACATTGCCCCAAAGGCAACACAATTGTGCATCGTCCGGGCAAAGGTTGCCCCACCAGAGATGGTTGGTTCGGCAGTTTGATCTCCGGTTTTTTCCCGGTAAACTGCCATCAAAGTCTTAACTAGATCACTGTCCTTTGGTACAAACAATGGAGCCAAGTAGTCGTAATCCTCATAGTGAAGATCAAATTCCTTAACCCGGGCAGCGAGTCGCTTAACAATTTGTTCCTTAGTGATTGTTGCCGGCAACCGCAAGTCGATCTGTAGCCGCGTTTCTTTTTCACTGACGTCAAAGGTTGAAATATTAAAGGTTAATTGACCAGATTCATCTTCGAGCTTACCCAAAACATTTTCGCCAGTTGCATCTTCCTTAAAGAGATCACCAATGAACTTCAACGGCTTAAAGTCAAAAACATCATTCAACGCAATTAATAATCGTAGTACAGCATTGATTCCTTGTGGCGCATTCATGGCATGAACTGACTTTCCTAACACCGCCACCTTACCATCAATTTCTTCAAATTCAAAATGGTGCTTCTTAAGAGCTGCCTTAACTTCTGCTAACTTTGGTCCGGCATATTCGGCCTTTGCTGGAACGGCATTAAAGGCGTTATCCATCTTTAAACTAAATTGGTCGGTTCCCGGTCCAACCAAATAAGCTTGCAAAAGCCCTTTTTCCGCATAAATTAATGGAAATTCAGCATCGGGGGCAATCCCAGTATCAATCTGAGATTCCTTTTCGTTATACTTAGCAATTCCTCGCCAAAGGATTTCTTCATCGGTCCCGAAAATAAAGCGGATCTTTTGCTTTAAATGGTACCCCGCATCAAGCAAAGCCTTAACGGCATATAAAGCTGCAATCGTTGGTCCCTTATCATCTTGGGCTCCCCGGCCGATAATTTTGCCATCCTTAATTTCAGGCTTAAAGGGATCAGTATCCCACGCGGTCAAATCTCCTGCCGGAACGGTGTCTAAGTGGCCGATAATTCCAAAAGTTGGACCAGCTTCTCCAATTTCGGCATAGCCATAATAGCCAGCTGGATCCGTATAAACCCGAAAACCTAATTGATCACACAGGTTCATCACATGATCTAAAGCTTGCCGAATCCCCGGTCCAAATGGAGCGCCATCTTCTGCTGGTTGATTATATGATGGTTGAGCAATTAAAAGCTTTAGCTCTTCAACCGCTTCAATCTTAATCTTATCGGTAATTAATGTTTCTTCAGTCATTAAATCGCTCCCTTACAAAATCGCTGAAATTCCTAAAAATAAACATACGGCAATAAATAAGTACAACATTAGTTTAGCAATCCACTTCCACCAAGTACTGATGTTGATGTGAGCCACTGCCATCGCACCCATGACGACCCCGGAAGTTGGCGTGATCAAGTTAACCCAACCAGAACCAGCTTGGTAAGCTGTAATAACGAGGTCACTCGAAACATGAGCAAAGTGGCCCATTGGTCCGATAATTCCCATCGTTGCAGCTGCAAGTCCGGAGGTTGATGGGATTAAGAAGGACATCAGAATGTAGAAAACAAAAGTTAAGCAAATAAAGATGCTTTGGGATAGATGAGCAAGTCCCAATTCACCCCAGTGAAGGATTGTCCCGGAAATTAAACCGTTGTTCATAATGACTTGAATCCCCCGGGCAACGGCCACGATAATGGCAACGCTCAAGAAGTCACCCATCCCACTCATAAAGGCTTCAATATAGTCACTTTCCTTCATATGGTAAACAAACATGATAGTAACCGACATGAGGAAGAATAACATTGTAATCTCGTTGAAGTACCAGGTTCCAAGAGCTACGGCGTCTTTCCCAAAAACCGTTCCAAGCACTGGAGTCGTGGTAATCCATGTATTTAAGTGATCAAAGAAAGTGAAGTGCTTATTTAAACTTGACCATGGGACTAAACCAAGGATCATAATCACGAAGGTTAAGCCAAAGAGCCACAAAACGGCTTTTTGTCGACCCGTAATCGTTTCTTCATCCTCAGTCCGTTCTGGAATTGCAAAACGTTGCAAGTCTTCTTTGCGTTGGTGATAAACAAAGGACTTTGTCGGATCCTTTTCAATCTTCGAGGCGTAATGGTAAACATAAGCAATACTAATACCTACAACAATAACCCACAAAAGCATCCGGGAAAGCAACCCATTCCCTGGAGAAATATTCAAGGTCTGTGAAGCGACTCCGGTCGCAAACGGGTTCACTGTTGAGGCCAAACAGCCAACTTGGGAACCAATCAAGGCAATTGCAACTGCGACAATCGAATCAAACCCAACCCCGATCATCACCGGAATCAAAAGGGGATAAAAGGCGATCGTTTCTTCCGCCATCCCGTAGGTTGATCCCCCTAAGGCAAAGAGCATCATCAAAATTGGAATTAATTGCTTTTCCTTACCCTTGTATTTGCGGACAATTGAACTAATTCCTTCATCGAGAGCTCGAGTTTTGTTAACCACCCCTAAGAAGCCCCCAATAACTAGAATAAAGAGCGAAACTGAAATGGCCCCATCGGTCTTACCATCCCCAATCATCCCAATTACCGGGGCCATAAAAACATCCCATAGTCCTTGTGGATTAGACTTCACGGTTCGATAAGTATGAGCAATGATATTCCCTGCGCTATCTGTTGAGTACTTCCCAGCTGGAATAATCCATGACAAAATGGCAACAATGACAATAATAATAAACGCGATTTGCTAGTTCGTAACATTTAACAAAAAAAGCCTAACAAGGTTAGACTCAAAGTAGACTAAAAAAGGAGTCTTTGCCTTGTTAAGCTACTTTAAGTCTAGTTATGATCGCCATGATTTTCAAG
>DWYX01000023.1 GCA_019118465.1 Candidatus Limosilactobacillus faecipullorum
AAATTGAAACTCTTGGGAAGCGAACAGACTTATGCTCGTAGTTTGGTGGGATTGCAAGCACAGATCGAGGCACTTGTCATGACGAATAATCTAGCAAAATTTGGAATGTTACAAACTAGCAATTGACGTAGTTAAATATTTTACAAGCACTTATTATGGCACTAGGAATTAATGGCCTCACTGTTTTACAAGGACTCCGATATAGTAAAAAAGCTATGGCATATATGTGCATAGGCATACTAATAAAGTTAATTTTACAGTATCCATTAGTATATTTATTCCAAGGAGACGGAGCCATAATTACTACTGACTTTGCTTTTCTATTCGTTGGTATTCTTGCTTATTCCAAATTAATAAAGCTCTTTAAAATTAATTTTCGAAGTCATCTTAAAGTAATTGTTTTAAACCTATTATTCCTATCTATCGTTTTTGGTTGCCATACTTTATTTACACCGTTCTTTTATGAAAAAACCAAGTTCATGGCATTTATTGCAACTACTATTATAGGACTGCTATTTCTTATATTCTATATAGTACTCATCGATATATTCAATATTAGTTATCAAAATTGGGGTCACTATATTTTGATTAAAAAGCATATTGCTAAGCATTAATATATTGTCCTAACTTTATTTAGCTTTGCTTGAAGTGGGGGTAGTTCAAGCGTCTCGATAGCCATAATGATCTTTTCCATTAAAAAGGTAGTTTTAGAGTCTATTTATCAATATATATTTTTTAAAGAAACACGGAGTTGAATGAAATCCGAAGATTTCATTCAACTCCGTGTTTCTTTATGGACTTATGTCACAGCCCCGTTTCACGATTGAAATCTTTAATTTACATGTAATTTTGACCGGAATTGAGTTGCCCGGGCTTCACCCATAATTTCATCAATCAAGCGGAATCGAAGAGCCAAGTAACCAAAGACAATTACACCAACCAAAATCCCTGGAATAAGAGCAAAAAAGGCGGTGTAACGACCGTATGGACTAACAAAGAGATTAATCCCCATCATGACTGCTTTTACTGCCACAAACATAATTAGCGAATAAGCCAAGATCTGATTTGTTGGCTTAGCCATCTGGTGGAAGCGAAGGCGGAATTCCATATTAAAGGAATGGAGGATTAAGTAGTTAATGACCATCATTGAAATTCCAGTTGCTAGCAGTGGTCCCATCCCCTTCAAGAAGAAGATCAACGGCGCCTGGATGATTAACTTAATAATTACGCCAATGGCTAAGAACTTCATCATCTTTTTATTTTCGGAAATTCCTTGCATCATCGCAGCCCCAACCGTGTACAAGCCAAACGGAATCGCCATGAAGGCCGCAAATTCCAAAATCGTTACCCCGGCAGCGTCATACCGATAAAAAACGGTATAAATTTGCTGAGCCACGGCGGCTAATCCTAAGGAAGCCGGAATCATGACAAAGTAGAATAACATGATCCCGTTTTCGATTTGGTCCCGCATACTCTTTTGATCACTCTGAGCCCGCGCCATCGCTAACAGTGGGATTACCGTCGCAGCCATTGCTGAAGCTAAGGAAATTACGATCATGTACAACTTATTGGCATTAAATGCAAACAGGGCGTAAACCGCATTGATTTGGTAGCTAGTAAAGCCCCCCATCATCGTCATCACCCGCTTAAAAGTATACTGATCGATTAATTGGAAAATTGTAATTCCCGCTTCAATTACGATAAAGGGAATGGCCTGGTAAATGATCTTAAAAATCAATTCCCGCGTCCGCACACTTTTATCTTGCACCCCTTGAGTCGCCAACTGATTCATCTCACCTAAATGTTTTAGGTAAGCAAAGCCAAGAACTAAGATGGCTCCGATTGCCCCAATAAAGGCAGCAAAAGTTGATTGGGTAACCGCTAGCACCCAGTGGGTCGGGTGAATTTTCATAATAAAGTAGGTAGCAGCTAACATGTAAACCACTCGGAAAATCTGCTCAACAAACTGGGACATCGCTGATGGCGCCATCCAGTTATACCCTTGTAAAAAGCCTCGGGTGATACTCATTGCCGGAATTACCAAAACCGCCCAAGCTAAGGAGCGAATAACCGGGGTAACGTTCGGATCACCATTGTTTAAAAGGTTCGCCCCAAACAGCATGATAGTAGCACAAATGACCCCCATTGCCATGGATACGTACATCCCCGACCGGTATAATCGTCGCCCGACCGCATACTCATTAATCCCATTGTAGTGAGCCACTAACTTTGAGATCGCCGATGGAATGCCTGCCGTTGCCACGACTAAAAATAAATTATAAATATTGTACCCTTGGGCGTACAAGGCATTGGCTTGAGTACTATAAGCCCCTAACCAAGTTGTCCACGGAATAATGTAAAGTGCCCCGATAATCCGGGAAGTCACGCTCCCAGCCGTCATCCATGCCGAACCACTCAGCATTTTTGCTTTGGCATCGTTGGTCGACTTTTCCTGTTTTTCTTCCGCCATTCCGGAGTCCTCTCTTCCATCTAATTAACTTTTCTATTTTAGCTTGAATCAAAGGTTGATGCAATTTGTTTTCGATTAAGACTTGGTTAATATTCATCTAAATCAGTGGTAATCATTTCAACCTTGGCATCTGGATTCGTTAATTGAGCATTTACTTCTACTGGATTAGAAGGTTTTGGAACTGGCTCATGGTGACTTTCTAAATCAATAATAATGATCGCTAAACCAATTTGAGCCCGCATTAAAGCTTGATAATAATTTTTATCAGTAACGTCCGCATCCGGTAAATCAGGAAAATGAACCGTCGTTTCTCCCGCTGCTTTCGTAATCACCGCTGGGTAGGACACTAGCTTGTGATTCATTAAATCACCCTTTCTAACACAAAAAGAGGTCGGAAACTCACCTTAAGTTTTTCTCCAACCTCTTTACTCAATTTTACTTTACCACGATGTTAATGATCTTGTTTGGAATGACAATGACCTTCTTGATATCCTTGTCGGCCGTAAACTTTTGCACGTGTTCGTTCTTTAAGGCTTCTTCCTTAACCGCATCTTGGTCAGCATCCTTAGGCATGGTTAGCTTAGCCCGAACCTTTCCATTAACTTGCACGATCATTTCGACGTTGGCTTCAACTAATTTGGCTTCATCGTAAGTTGGCCAAGCTTCGTAAGTGATTGTTCCTTCGCCACCAAGCTTTGTCCAAAGCTCTTCGGCAATGTGCGGCATGATTGGAGAAATCATTTTAACTAAGCCCTGCATGTATTCAAGTGGTAAGTCATCAACCTTGTAGGCTTCGTTCACAAAGACCATCAACTGAGAAATTGCCGTGTTGAAGTGCAACCGTTCATAGTCTTCGGTGACCTTCTTAACCGTTTGGTTGTAAACCTTATCGAGCTTTCCGTCGTTAATCGTAGAAACCCGGTCACGAAGATGGTTATTATCATCAATGAGTAACCGCCATACCCGGTGAACCCACTTGTTAGCTCCATGGAGCCCCTTTTCGTCCCAAGGCACACTTTCTTCTAGTGGTCCCATGAACATTTCGTAAAGTCGCAAGGTATCAGCCCCGTATTGGGAAACAATATCATCTGGGTTAACCACGTTTCCCTTCGACTTAGACATCTTTTCGTGATTGGAACCAAGAATCATCCCCTGGTTAACCAACTTCATGAATGGTTCTGGCGTTGGAACTAAACCAAGGTCATAAAGGAACTTGTGCCAGAAGCGGGCGTACAGTAAGTGAAGAACGGCGTGTTCAGCACCCCCAACATAGAGGTCAACAGGTGACCAGTATTCCAAGGCTTCCTTTGAAGCAAAGATTTCACCATTCGTTGGGTCCGTGTACCGTAACCAGTACCATGATGAACCCGCCCATTGTGGCATCGTGTTGGTATCCCGAAGCCCATGGCGGCCATTTTCGTCGTAAACGTTGACCCAGTCTTCGATGTTGGCAAGCGGGCTTTCACCCGTCCCAGATGGCTTGATATCATCAGTATCTGGTAATGTCAATGGTAATTGATCTTCCGGAACTAAGGAAGTTGTCCCGTCATCCCAGTGAATAACTGGAATTGGTTCCCCCCAGTAACGTTGCCGGGAGAAGATCCAGTCCCGAAGCCGGTAGTTGACCTTCTTAGCCCCGACATGGCGTTCCGTCAACCATTCGATCATCTTGGCCTTAGCATCTTCAATGTTTAACCCATCCAAGAATTCTGAGTTAACGTGGGCTCCATCTTCAGTGTAGGCTCCTTCTTCAAGGTCGCCCCCTTCAAGAACCCGCTTAACTGGTAAATCAAACTTCTTTGCGAAAGCCCAGTCTCGATCATCATGAGCTGGCACGGCCATAACGGCCCCCGTCCCGTATGATGCGAGAACATAGTCAGAAATCCAAATCGGCACCTTTTCCCCGTTTACTGGATTAACGGCGTAAGCCCCAGTGAAGATCCCGGTCTTATCCTTGTTAAGATCAGTCCGTTCCAAATCAGACCGGCGGGAAGCAGCTTCTTGGTAGGCCTTAACAGCTTCCTTTTGTTCGGGGGTTACAATTTCATTAACAAGGTCTAATTCAGGAGCCAAGGTAACGTATGAAACCCCAAAGAGGGTATCAGCACGGGTAGTGAAGACTTCAATTTGCTTATCTTCATGTCCAGCAACCTTGAAGAAGACGGAAGCCCCAACGGAACGGCCAATCCAGTTCCGTTGCATTTCCTTAACGCTTTCTGGCCAATCAACTAAGTCCAGGTCGTCAATTAAGCGGTCAGCATAGGCTGTAATCTTCAAAACCCATTGACGCATTGGCTTCCGGTAAACTGGGTAACCACCCCGTTCCGTCTTCCCATCAACAACTTCTTCGTTGGCAACCACAGTACCACCCATGAAGTCAGGAGCCCAGTTAACCATGATTTCATCTTCGTAAGCAAGGCCCTTCTTATAAAGTTGTTCAAAAATCCATTGCGTCCACTTGTAGTACTTTGGATCCGTCGTGTTAACTTCCCGATCCCAATCATAAGAGAAACCAAGAGATTGGATTTGATCTCGGAAATGGTCGATATTTTGATTGGTAAATCCCTTCGGATTGTGACCGGTCTTTAAGGCGTATTGTTCGGCTGGTAAACCGAAGGCGTCAAAGCCCATTGGATGTAAAACATTGTAACCTTGCATCCGCTTGAAACGGGCAATTGCATCCGTTGCGGTGTAACCTTCAGGGTGCCCAACGTGGAGCCCTTGACCAGACGGATATGGGAACATATCAAGGGCATAGTATTTCTTTTGCCCTGGCTTTAAGGTTGCCTTAAAAGTTTTATTCTTTTTCCAATACTTTTGCCACTTTTTTTCAATCTCAGAATGATCGTATCCCATGATTTTTCTCCTTTGGTTTTTTATCGTTAGGAAATTAAAAACGCCCTGCGTTGAATATCAACAACAGGACGAATTAATCCGCGGTACCACCCGTACTTCTACTATTACTAGTAGCGCTTAAATCCTTAACGCGGACTAACGCAACTTACTACTTACTTTCATAAGCTGACTATTTTGGTCGAGTTCAGTAAGCTTAACTGCCGGGCTTGCACTCTTCCCCAGTCGCTTTCCAGTTGGTGATTACCTACTACTACCAAACGTTCTAACGATTTCCTTTAATAATAGCAACCTTTAATCTTGTTCGCAAGCTTTTCACCAAATTATTTTCGAATTTGCCCATTTCCAGTAATTTCGTACTTAATCGTCGTTAATTGACTTAAGCCCATTGGTCCCCGGGCGTGTAACTTCTGGGTACTAATTCCAATTTCTGCGCCAAAGCCAAATTGACCACCATCGGTAAACCGAGTTGAGGCGTTGACATAGACACAAGCTGAATCAACCCGCCGTTGAAAGGCTTGTCCCCGGGCTAATTCTGGCGTGATAATTGCTTCAGAGTGGTGAGTGGAATGACGATTAATGTGGTTAATTGCTTCGTCAAGTGAATCGACTACCTTAACGGCCATGATCAAATCGTTATACTCAGTATCCCAATCTTCAGTTGTTGTTGGGTTCATGGAAGGGACAATTTGCCGGGCGCGTTCATCCCCGCGAAGTTCAACCCCATGATCTGCCAGCGCTTGGGAAATTTCTGGAAGCATCTTCGCTGCAACATCTTGATGAACTAGAAGTTTTTCGGCTGCGTTACAGACTGATGGTCGCTGAACCTTAGCATTAACAACAATTGCCTTTGCCATCTCAAAATCTGCATGGCGATCTAAATAAACATGGCAATTTCCTGCCCCGGTTTCGATTACCGGTACACTCGCTGTCTTTACAACCCGTTGGATCAATCCCTGACCACCCCGGGGAATCAAGACATCAAGATAATCATTCAATTGCATCAAGGCATTCGCACTATCATGACTAGTATCAGTAATCAATTGGACGGCATTCTTTGGAAGCTTTTGATCTGCCAAAGCTTCCCGGAGAAGATTAACTAAGCATTCATTAGTTTGAATGGCTTCCTTCCCACCCCGTAAGATGACCGCATTTCCACTCTTAAAAGTCAAGGCAGTGGCATCGACCGAAACATTTGGCCGGGCCTCAAAGATAATTCCGATTACTCCCAACGGAACCCGCCGTTGCATGATTTGTAGACCGTCCGGTGTTACCCATCCCCGATCATATTGGGCGGTTGGATCATTCAGTTGGGCAACGTGTTCTAAGCCCTGAGCCATGTCTTCAATTCGTTGATCCGTTAACTTCAACCGATCCACAAATTTTGCGGGCATTGCCGTCGCATTTTCTAGATCAGTAGCGTTTGCTTTTAGAATTTCAGCTTGGTTTTCCCGTAACAACCTGGCCATCGTCATTAAGGCTTCATTTTTCGTTCCTGTTGAAAGTTGGGCAACTTGAGTAGCTGCTTGCTTTGCTTTTTGCCCCATCGCAGTTAAATCAATCACCATTATCATCCTTTCTAGCCAAATTTAGTTCCAATCTGTTTCCCAGCAACCACATCCAAAATAATCATGGGGTTTGCGCCATTACAAAGCACCATTTGCTTTCCTGCTTCCATCATTGCTTGAGCGGCTCGCAACTTGGTGACCATGCCACCAGTTCCCAGACCACTTTCACTGCCACCAGCCGCGGCTTTCATCGCTGGCGTTAATGCCTTCACCTCTGGGATTAGTTTCGCATCAGCCACTTGGTTTGGATTTTGATCATAAAAGCCATCAATATCAGATAAGACAATCAACAAATCAGCATTCAGACGCACTGCAACCATTGCCGATAGTTCGTCGTTGTCACTAAAAGTAGTATGATGATCCAATTCGTCAACCGCAACCGTGTCGTTTTCGTTCACAATTGGAACTACCCCTTGAGATAGCAAAACCTCAAAGGTATTTAAAACGTGCTGGCGACTGATTGGAAAGGTTAATACATCCCGCGTTAACAACACTTGGGCCACTTTAGTTTGATAATCTAGGAATCGTTGAGAATAAATCCGCATTAATTCCATTTGGCCCATCGCTGCCAACGCTTGTTGCTTAGCGATTTCGGTTGGCCGGGATGAATAACCGGCACTTGCTAAACCAGCCCCAATCGCCCCTGAACTAACCAAAATCACTTCATGATCGTCATTGCACAGCGTCGATAAAGTATACGCCAAGCGGTCAATGGTTCGTAGATTAACTTTCCCATTCGGTAAAATTAAACTACTAGTTCCAATTTTAACCACAATTCTTTTTTCCGATTTCTTCATTTTTGGACCTCTTAAAATGTTTACCCTTACTGTACACGATTTTGTTTTTAGTTTAAAGATAATTGACAATTAAAACGTGTAAATCAGTAAATTTGAATGTAAGCGGTGACCAACCGCACATATCGACACCCAAAAAAGGACTAAGCACGATACACTACCTTTTTCTTTGTAATATTTCCATTTCTATCGAGTCAGTTTCTTTATTATCGAAATTTTTTCCTCATCAAATAGCGATCCCCGTCCTTCTACAATGGTCGCGAATTTTTCAGTTTTTTCAAAAAAACATTGCTAAACCATCGATCCCTTTCCGAAGGTCGGTTTTACCACAGATGAGGTAGGGGCAGTCCAATTAACTAACCGTAGTAATGATTTTTGCCGCTAATTCGGAATCGACTCCTTAAAAAAGGGTCAAGCGGATAGGTTTAACGTTTAATTCTATCGATCGATGCGATCGTTTCAGTGGTTTAGTAGCCGGTGTTGACTTACTTTTAAAAACTGTTTCTACAATATCTTGTTTTTCTTCCATACAAAGAGAACCCCCTAACTGAGATTTGATGTCTTCAGTATAGGGTGGCGCCATGTGATTAATAGACGTGTCGTTATTCACCGCTTACCTTCTATTTGACGTTTATATACTAAAAGCTCTCATTAAAGTTCAAACAAAATTTTCTTTGTTTTTCTCTAATGAGAGCTTAAATTATATTAGTCACAAACCAACTCAACCATTTAATCTATAGCCTATTACTTATCTTATTTTTCAGACCGGTTTTTCTTTTTTCTCAAAATCCCGATTAAACCAAAAGTAGTTAATAATTCACCAATTAGTACCCCTGTTATTGATTTTGAGTTCCCAGTTTGCGGCAACTTATCATTATTTATTTTTTGATTGATTTTTACGCTACTGGCCCTCTTAGATAATTGACTATGTCCCTCATCTAAGGAGGTACTGTTACCGCTTAAATCGCCTCTAGTGGCTACACCAGTTGATGATTGATCATTTGAACCATCATTGTCTAATTTCGCTACTACCGTTTTATCATCGTTAATTGTTGAAGTTGACCCATCACCAAAGGTAACTGTTGCCGTTCCATCGTCAGCTACACTTACATCGCTAATATCCGCATCTGGATTTGCATCCTTCACTGCCGTGACAACCGCTGACTTCTCGTCATCAGTTAAGGCTTGGGTATTTTCTACCTTCGTTACTTTGGGATCATTCAAATTCGTTGTATCAGTTTCCATCTTCCCAGTGTCAACATCAGTATTAGTTGATTCATCCATCGATTGATTACTTAAATTTTCACCGATATCATCGTTAGGCTCTTCCACCGTTGGATCATCATCAACTTGAGTAGCAGATGATTCAGTTACAATGTCCGAGTCGTCCTCTTCATTTTTCGCTTCGACTGTCTTATCGCTTGCAATCGTTGAAGTTGACCCATCACCAAAGGTGACTGTTGCCGTTCCATCGTCAGCTACACTTACATTGCTAATATCCGCATCCGGATTTGCATCCTTCACTGCCGTGGCAACTGCTGACTTCTCGTCATCAGTTAAAGCTTGGGTATCTTCTACCTTCGTAATTTCGGGATCATTTAAGCTAGTCTTATCTGCTTCTGTCTTCCCTACTACCGTCTTATCGCCTGCAATTGTTGAGGTTGATCCATCACCAAAGGTGACTGTTGCCGTTCCATCATCAGCTACACTTACATTGCTAATATCCGCATCTGGATTTGCATCCTTCACTGCCGTGGCAACTGCTGACTTCTCGTCATCAGTTAAAGCTTGGGTATCTTCTACCTTCGTTACTTCGGGATCATTTAAGCTGATCTTATCTGCTTCTGTTACAGTTGCAGAAACTACATACGGAATTGTAATTGTTGTTTGCTTTCCACTAGCATACGTTACTAAAATTGTCGCATTCGTCGTAGTGTTACTTGCATTTTCAGTATTCGGTTTAGCTGACCAAGTAACAGTTGCATCCGTTGGAACAGTATATAATGTGTTAGCAATGTTTTTTGCATCATCATCAGTAAAAGACGTACCTTGTTGGTAAGTAACCTGCTCACTAACAATTTTTTCAGGAGCATAAACTGCAGTAATCGTTTGTTGTCCATTCAATACAACTTGACTACTTACATTGTTAGTTAAAACATAACCATTTGGTGAATTATATGAAATGGTTACACTTTCACCTTGATAACCAGCATACGTATAACTGTCACTAAGAGACTTTCCTTCGGTATCTTCAATTTTAATCGTTAAAGTCGATTTTATTACTTTGTTAGTAGAATTAACCAAGGATAATGAAGGACCAGTATTCAAAGTTTTTTGTGAATTAGAAATTTCAGACGCTGTCAATGGTATTCCGCTAATTTTATTAGCAGCTGCTATTATTGTCTGATATCCAAGCATTAATTGTGATACAGGATAGGCAGCTAAAGTTGTCCCATTTGCGTAAGTATATGTTGTCCCTGGTGTTTGTACATATTTTTTAATATATGCTAACCAGTCAGCATTATTAGTAATATACGCGATTTGCTAGTTCGTAACATTTAACAAAAAAAGCCTAACAAGGTTAGACTCAAAGTAGACTAAAAAAGGAGTCTTTGCCTTGTTAAGCTACTTTAAGTCTAGTTATGATCGCCATGATTTTCAAG
>DWYX01000024.1 GCA_019118465.1 Candidatus Limosilactobacillus faecipullorum
CCAAACAATGTGGTAATTTAAGTTATATACGGAAGTTCTTCCATATGTAAGTCTATTTATATCTTTCATGTCAATAATTATATCACATATTTATCTATCCATGTGACCTAAAGGACAGAAAATTAGGGCAAGGAAACACGTCCCCTTAAAAGAACGTGTTTCCTTGCCCGTTTTCAAAAAAGCGGCTGATTGCAATGCAACCGCCGCTTTTAGCGCTTTAGAATAAAGCCATGAGAGTTTTTAGACTAGCAAAAGCCATGAAAAGGACAACGATCCAGCCCGTAACCGATAACCAAATCGGGTGGTGATAACTTACCCCCATAATTGGCTTTTTAAGGGCCGCAACTAGAAGAATTCCTAAGGCGATCGGTAAAATCAATCCGTTCAGAGCTCCCACAACTACGAGAACTTTTGCTGGTTGACCAACAAGGGCAAAAACAATCGTTGCAAAGGCAATAAAGCCGACCGTTAGATAATCCCGGAAACGGACTGACCGGCCGTTAACGGCATAGTCTAAGAATGAAGTCGAGGTAAAGGTTGAACCAATGATTGACGACATCCCCGCTGCAAAGAGCAAAAGGCCAAAGAACTTCAAACCAAAGTTGCCTGCAGCCGTTTTGAAGATCGAGGCCGCTGGATTAGTTGGATCAAGCATCGTACCCGTCAATACAACCGCTAAACCAACTAGGAACAGCATTACCCGAATCACAGAAGCAAGCCCAATTCCGGTTAAGGCCCCGAGATTAACGCACGTAATATCTCCTTGGCCCTTGGCGCCACCTTCAAGGAGCCGGTGACCACCAGCAAAAGAAATGTATCCCCCAACGGTCCCACCAACAATTGTTAAGATCGAATAAAAATCCACCTTAGTTGGAGCAAAAGTATGACTAACCGCTTGACCATATGGAATCTTAGTTACAAACATCATGTAAACAAGGACTAAGACCGCAATTACTGCTAAAACTTGCACCGTCCAGTCAACGTACTTGAGGGTATTTTTAACAATTAAAATTCCAATCGCAAAGATCGCCGATAAAATTGCTCCCCAGATAACTGGAATTCCAAACAAAACGTTTAGTCCGAGCCCAGCACCAGCTACGTTTCCAATGTTAAAAAAGAGACCCCCTAGTGCAACAAGGGCTGATAGGAGGTAGCCTAGGCCCGGAACGACTTCGTTAGCAATTAACTGAGCCCGTTTCCCGGCAACGACAATAATCCGCCAAATATTTAATTGAACAATAATGTCGACCAAAATACAAATTAAAATAGCAAAGCCAAAATTAGCTTTTTCACTTTGCGTAAAGGTCGCTGTTTGAGTCAAAAATCCCGGTCCTACCGCCGACATCGCCATCAAAAAGGCTCCACCAAGAGCTGCTTTTTTTACTTTTTGGTGGTGATTTTGAGTTAGTTTTTCTTGCATAGGCACCCTCCTTGTTTATCCCGCAGTAATCTCAATTCCGTGCTCCGCTAAGGCCAACCGTAACTGCTTAGTTAATGCTAAAGCTGCGGCATTATCCCCATGAACACAAATTGTATCTACCTTTAAGTTCACCGTTTCACCGGTAATGGCGGTAACGGCTTGATTTTCAACCATCCCCACTGCCCGCTTAGCAACTTCCTCCGGGTCAGTTAAAACTGCCCCAGGTTGGGACCGGGGGACTAAACTCCCATCAGCTTGGTAGGCCCGGTCGGCAAAGACTTCTGACCGAGCTGGTAAGCCAATTTGGTTAGCCGCCTCAATCAATTCTGAACCTGCTAAACCATATAGAGGTAAACAGGGATCAAATTTCTGAATTCCCCGACAAATTGCTAAGGCTAATTCAAAATCTTTTGCGGCAGCGTTGTATAAAGCACCATGTGGTTTTACATGATGTAAGTGATGACCCTTTGTAAAGCCAGCCAAAGCAGCGATTTGGTAAGTAACTAGGTGTTCAACCTCGTTGGGGTTCATCGCCATGTAGCGGCGACCAAACCCTTGACGGTCAGGATATCCAGGATGGGCGCCGATTGCAACACCTCGCTGATTCGCAATTGCGACCGTCTCAGCAATCACATCTGGATCGCCAGCGTGAAAACCACAGGCAACGTTGGCCGAGGTAATCAACTTCATTAATTTCTGATCATTACCGAGTTGATAACGACCGTAACTTTCCCCTAAATCACTATTTAAATCAATCATTACCATGACACTCCCCCCTGTTTACTTATGATGATGACTTTTGATCAAGCCAGTTAACATCGGTAACTAGCCGCTGAAAATCTGGTTCCTGTAAAATTTGTTCCAACTGATCAAGGTTGGTTTGAATCCCACCAATTACCGTTTCATCAATTACGGCTTGCATCTGTTGTAAAACCCGTTGCCGACGATCACCATAAACGATGATTTTTGCAATCATCCCATCATAATTAGTTGGAACTTGGTAACCTTGATACAAAGCGGTCTCAATCCGCACTCCTTGCCCAACTGGGAGATGAAGAGCGGTAATCTTTCCGGGTGTTAAGGCATTAATCCGGCATTCCATTGCAAACCCAAATGGTTGAGGCCGCCGATTACTTAATTGTGCTCCAGCAGCAATTCGTAATTGTATTTCAATTAAATCCGTTCCAGTAATCAGTTCTGTAATTGGGTGTTCAACCTGGATCCGGGTATTCATTTCCATGAAGTAAAAACTACCATCGGGATTATATAGGAATTCGATCGTCCCTACTCCTTCGTAGTTCAATTGGCGGACTGCTTGTTCCGACCAACGGAGCATTTTTTCGCGAACGTTCGCTGGTAAGATTACAGCTGGTGCTTCTTCAATCACTTTTTGGTGACGAGCTTGAATGGTACAATCCCGTTCACCTAAAGCTACCGCATTGCCATACTGGTCAGCAATGATTTGAACCTCAATGTGACGCGGATTTGGTAAGTATTGTTCCAAATACATCCGGTTATCATTAAAGGAGGCGACCGCTTCTTCTTGAGCCGTAGCGAATTGTTGCTTTAATTCATTCGCTGAATTGATAATCCGCATCCCCTTACCACCACCACCGGCACTGGCCTTTAACATTACTGGATAACCAATTTGTTCGGCCTGCTGGTTAGCTTCGGCCAACGTGGTAATCGCCGCCTGGCTTCCCTTCACGACCGGAAGGCCCGCCTTTTTCATCGTTAACCGCGCCGTTTCTTTATCCCCTAAAAGTTCGATTACTTCTGGACTTGGCCCGATTAATTTCAAATGGTTTTGCCGACAGACCTGGGCAAATTCCGCACTTTCCGATAAAAAACCATATCCAGGGTGAACCGCATCGGCTCCGGTTAACTGGGCAGCGCTAATAATGGCACCGATGTTTAAATACGACTGTTCCGCATTCGCCGGACCGATGCAAACCGCTTCATCGGCTAATTGGACGTGAAGGGCCAGTTCATCAGCAGTCGAGTAAACGGCAACCGTTTGGAGGCCAAGCACCCGACAAGTCCGAATAATTCGAACCGCGATTTCTCCCCGATTAGCAATCAAGACCTTATGAAAAGGCCATTTACTAATGGAACTACTGGATTTGAATAAGTGGTTGTCCATATTCAACCCCCTCTTCATTATTGACAAGGACCCGTTCAACAACCCCATCAACATCACTAACCACGTTGGTAAAGACCTTCATGGCTTCAATGACCCCAACAACTTGACCCGCTTTCACCTCATCTCCAACCTTGACATAGGCCGGTTCTTGTGGCGATTTGGCGGTGTAGAAAATTCCAACCGTCGGAGCATTAATGGTATGCCCTTCAACCACGTCTGTCCTTGGGGCCCGCACTGGGGCTTGATCGTGATGATCAACCTGATTGTCACTGCTATTAATCACTTTTGCCGGTGACTTTTTAAGCTTGATTCTTTCATCCCCTTGCTGGTACTCCAGTTCCGTGAGCTGACTATTTTCAAGTAACTTGGTTAATTTTTCTAACGCTGTTTGATCAATTTTCATTTTTCTTACCTCTTCAATAACCGGCTAATTCGTTGACTAGCGACCCGACTAATGCCATATGGGGGCCGATACTTCCCGGCCAATACATTTTGTTCAAGCTGATCCAATTCTTGGCGAAGCTCATTTAAGGCTTGCTGAGCCTGTTCTAAAGTGATCAGTTCAAATTGAATTTTTTGTCCCGCTTGGCACTGAGCAAAATAGCCTAGATCAACGGTCGCAATCACTGCAATTACCGGGTAACCACCAGTTGTTTGGCGATCAGCCATTAGGACAATTGGTTCTCCACTTTGCGGAATTTGCAAGGCCCCCTTAACCGTTGCCGTTGACAACAAATTTTGTTCTGGAACCTGCAGTTTAGTTCCCTCAAGGCGATACCCCATCCGGTCGGCCTGATTAGTTACCTTAAAAGTTCCCTGAACTAATTTTTGTTGATTCAAATGATTAAACCACTGCCATTGTGGCCCTTTAATCAACCGGATTTTGATTGTTTCTTCTTGATTAGGTAATCGCTCAGCTTGCGTTTGCCGGTGATAAAAACTAGTTAAAACCGTTTGCTTTTTAATTGGAATTAGGTCACCAGCCGCTAGCGCGCGACCATGAAAGCCACCAAGTTGAAGGCGAATTGTCGTTGATCGGCTCCCCAGAACAGGTTCAGTCTGGATTCCGCCAGCGACAGCTAAGTAACCAATCCGTCCTTTTTCAACTGGACCAATTTTTAAGATATCGCCTGCTTGAACTTGAAGACATTGATACATTGGGATTACTTCATGATTTAACTCCGCTTTGAACTGGGCACCAGTCAAGGCGATAAAAGTGGAGCGTTCAAATTCAAGCGTTGGCCCAACTAAGGGAAATTCGAGGACGGCTGTCCCTTCGGCATTCCCAACAAGTAAATTTGCTAAACGGGTGGCAGCCCGATCAACACTTCCAGAAGCCGGAAAACCTAACCGTTGGGCATCAATCCGGCCGGCATCTTGAATGGTTGTTTGGAGCCCAGGTTCAATTACTTGTAAAAAAGCCATCTACTCTGCCTCCTTTGGTTGATATGTTCCAGCATTCACTGTTAACTGAATTGCCTTAAATTCAGCGGGGGTAACAGCCTCAAATTGAATTTGATCCCCAGCTTGGTAAAAGCTAACCGGGTTTTCTGGCTGATACAACTTAAGTGGCGTTTGCCCAATGATCCGCCAGCCGCCTGGAGAAGTAACCGGATAAAACCCGGTTTGTTTACCAGCAATTCCTACACTTCCTGCTGGAATCTTAAGTCGCGGACTGGCTAAACGGGGCATGGCAATTTGATCCGGAACAGTCCCCATATATGCAAAGCCCGGCAGAAAACCAAGAAAATAAACTAAGTACTTTTGCGTAGTATGGAGTTGAATCACTTTATCCGCGGTGATCCCACCAAAATCAGCGACATCCTCCAAATCAGGGCCATACTCGCCACCATAGGCAACTGGAATCAGCCAGGTTTTTGCTTCTGGTAAGTTACCATTTAACGAACTTTCAATAATTGGGACCAGCCTTTGCTTTAATAATTTCCCATTGGTAATCTGCCCATTAAAGTTGACTGTTAGCGTCGCATAAGCCGGAATAATCGTTTTAATTGCCGGAATCTTTGCCTTCATAATCGACTGTCCTAATAGTTGGACCCGGCGATTAATTTCCGGATCGATTACTTTCCCCAATTCAATGATAATAGCTTGGTCACCATAGTCGAATAATTGATAATCCACGATCCCACCTCCAAACTTTATTAGAATTACTTATAAGTTAAGCCTAGTCTAAAGAGCTTTATTTAATTTGTCAAAGTAGCAATTAGGAATATCGCTGATGCAATTTGTTTAAAATTTAAAATAATTAACTATTATAGCTCTAAAGATTAATTATCATTCTCATTTTTATGTTAGAACTTGTTTCAGAAATAAATTATCAAATGTTAATTTACTGGTACCAAAAAAGCCATGAAGAAAAACTAACCTTCTCTTCCTGGCTCCCTTTCATGATCAACTAACAGCGGAAATAGAAGGAGGAATTAACCTCATTCGCCACCTTTAGCTTATTCTGGAATAATTTTCCCAACAACTGGTAACTTAGCTAAATTCTTAGTTCCGCGTGGTGAATCTTCATGGATTGACTTCGAAACATCATGGCCAGCAAGGTTCCCATGGTGTTCACCATTTTGCCAAGCTAGACTATTGGAAACATCATAAATCACACTATCCACAGCCACATAACCAGGACGGCCATCCTTACCATCATATTGAGCTAATTGAGCCAATGTTAAATTTTTTCCTGCCATATCATTGCCTCCTCACCTACTAATTATTTTTATTTTATCATTAAACGCTTTCATCCGGTAACATTATGCTCGCCATTGATACTGTTTCAACTTAACGTGGGTTGCGTCCTTTAACTCAACTCCTTCAGCAATTAACATTGGTCCTTGATCTATCCAGCCTGGAACTAACCGGCCAGTTGCTGTTACCACTCGGTGACAAGGATAATGGACCGCTTCTGGAGCATTCCCTAAAATCCGCCCAACTAAACGGGCATTTTTAGGGCGCCCCACTAACCTGGCAATTTGACCGTAGGTTGCCACATGACCAATTGGAATCAAAGCAACCTGTTCGAGGACCGCATCAACTAAAGTTTCGTCTAAAACCTGAATCATTTTTCGGATATTCCTTTCAATAATTTTAAAAAAGTTCGTGATGTTATTGATTATCACGTCAACAATCGGTATAATGGTCGACAATTTATTTTTCAAAGGAGTTTTCATGTTGGAAAAAACAATCTTAAAAAAATTAATTGACGTCGCAGCTGGCCGGAAACCTGCCGACCTAGTTTTAAAAAATGCACGGATTGTTAACGTGATGACCCATCGCTTAATGGACGGAGACGTTGCCATTAGTGATGGCTTGATTGCCGGGATTGCCAATCATTATGAAGGGCAAAAAACGATCGATCTCGATCACCACTTTCTCGTTCCCGGACTGATTGATGCTCACATCCACATTGAATCAGCTTATGTTTCTCCCGAAGAATTTTCACGGTTGTTTGTCCCCCGGGGGACCATGACGATTTCAACTGATCCCCACGAAATTGTTAATGTCACTGGGTTAATCGGACTTGATTATATGCAAAAAGCTGCTAAGCAAGCAGCAATGGACATTCACTTTATGATGCCGCCTTGCGTTCCATCAACCCCATTTGAAAACGCTGGCGCTCACTTAACCGCCAAAGATATTCAACCACGCCTGGAAGAAAATCAGGTCGATGGCCTGGCAGAGCTTATGAACTATGTTGGGGTAGTTAACAATGATAATACCATGCTTGACGAAATTTTAGCTGCCAAAGCAACCGGCCACCGGATTGACGGTCACGCTCCAGAATTAATGGGTAAAGCCTTGAATGCTTATGCCGCCGCTGGAGCGGTCAGCGATCATGAATGTATGACCGTCGAAGAAGCTCAAACTCGGCTTGATGCGGGAATGTATTTAATGCTTCGGGAAGGGACCACGGAACACAACTTAGTTGACCTGCTCCCAGTTGTTAACCCGGCTAATGCTCGCCGGTGTCTCTTGGTCGGTGACGATATTCAAACAAAGACGGTCCTTTCAATCGGCCACCTTGATCATTCAATTCGCCTCGCAATTGCTAATGGCTTGGACCCAATCACCGCAATTCAAATGGCAACCCTTAACGCAGCTGAATATTGCGGCCTAACTGATCGAGGGGCAATTACTCCCGGGCGGCGTGCTGACCTTGTCGTGGTCGACAATCTCCAACATTTTAAGGTTGAACAAGTCTTGATCAAAGGGCAAGTGGTTGCAAAAAACAATCAATACCTCCCTTCAGTTAACCGGGTCTCCATCAATTCAGTTGCTAACGCGATGGCGGTTAAACCATTCACCACGGACCAACTTAAGCTAAATTTAAGCGGTAAACCCGTGCGGGCAATCCAAGTTCTACCAGGACAAGTAGCTACTGGTGAAAAACACTTCCAACCGACGCTTAATGTTGATCACGATTTTAAATTTGATTCCCACCAAGATCTTGTCAAGATGGCAGTGGTTGAACGCCACCACCAAACCGGTAATCTCGCCGTGGCCTTACTTGCCGATTATGGCTTAAAACATGGAGCCATCGCCAGTTCAATCGCCCACGATTCCCATAATATTATCGTTGCTGGGGTTAATAATGAAGAAATGAAAGCCGCAGTTGAAGCTTTGATTAGTCAAGGCGGTGGTGCTGTCGTAGTAAATGATGGCCAAGTCCAAGCTCAATTCGCTTTACCAATCGGTGGTTTGATGAGTGACCAACCGGGGGAAGTGGTAGTCAAAGCTCAAACCCACTTTGACCAAGTTGCCCATGATGTTCTAGGAATCCCGGCAAATATCGATCCATTAATGACCTTAAGCTTTATGTCCTTGGCTGTAATTCCAAAACTAAAGCTCACTGACGAAGGCCTCTTTGACGTTGCAAAGATGAAATTTGTTTCCTTAGAGCTTGAAGATTAACAATCCTAACCCTCAAATTCATTTAAAAAGCCAAAAACGGTGCTGTGACATAAATCTCTTAATTAAGCAGAGCTGTTCGGAAATTGCAAAATTTTCGAATGGCTCTTTTCAAAAAAGCCAGCTTTATAGCTGACTCAATCTTTGATCAATTAATTTTTTTAAACTTCTAACTGCTCCTTAGTGGCTAATTTGCGAATATAATTCCGGGCATAGGAAGCATAACGATAAGCCCTTTGTTTTTCTGGATGTTTTGCTTGCCAACGTTTATTAGCGGCTAATTGGCTTGATGATGTTTTACTCATAATAGCTTTTAATGTGTTCCAACAATTTTTGGATTTCTTTTTCAGCTAAATTACCCATTATACTTGGATAACGATATCTGGCATTAAAAATAACTTTGGTAAAGAAATATAAGTTATTATTACGATCTACCGCAAATTTCAAAGCTGGCTTATCCAAATATTGTACTTTTTCCGGGTGCTTCTGCCCGTACATATTGCCTAATAAGCTTCCAACACCACCGCCAGCAATGCCACCCATTACCCCATATTTAAGACTATGGTATTTATTAACCAAAATAGGCTTGTTTGTACTAACTGAAAAAAGTTCACCTTTTTTAATAACTTGGAACTTTAAATTATGCCAATCAAAAAATCCTAATTCTTTGTGGTAATCATCAAAGTAGATTCCTAATTTATGACTAGTCATATGTTTTCTAAAGTTGCACCAATCGCGGTACATTTGATCTAGAAACATTCCTACCACCTCTCACCAACATTATATATCTTGGTAAATTAGACGCGATTTGCTAGTTCGTAACATTTAACAAAAAAAGCCTAACAAGGTTAGACTCAAAGTAGACTAAAAAAGGAGTCTTTGCCTTGTTAAGCTACTTTAAGTCTAGTTATGATCGCCATGATTTTCAAGC
>DWYX01000025.1 GCA_019118465.1 Candidatus Limosilactobacillus faecipullorum
CTTTTAAAAACTGTTTCTACAATATCTTGTTTTTCTTCCATCCAAAGAGAACCCCCTAACTGAGATTTAATGTCTCCAGTATAGGGGGTTCGCCATGTGATTAATAGACGTGTCGTTATTCACCGCTTACGCTTGGACCCAACTTTAACAACGATTGACTTAATTGGGTTGGGAACTGGAATGGTGGTTGGAACCGCGATCTTTACTTTGCCAGGAATTGTGGCGGCTGAGCATACGGGGCCAGCGGTTCCCTTGGCTTTTATTGTGGCGGCCGTTGGGGCAGGATTATCTGCTCTGGCCTATGCCGAAACTTCGTCGGTTCTTCCATTTGCGGGATCAGCTTTTTCGTGGATGAACGTTTTATTCGGAGAGTTTTTCGGTTGGATTGCTGGTTGGGCCTTATTAGCCGAATACTTTATCTCAGTGGCCTTTGTTGCCTCGGGCTGGTCCGCTTATATGCGAGGTTTCTTAGCTTCGTGTGGGATAAAATTACCAGTTGTCTTAACTGGTGGCTTCAATCCCGGAAAAGGATCTTACATGGATCTTTTTGCGGCCCTCGCAATCCTGATGGTTGGTTGGCTCTTGTCTCATGGGGTCCACCAAGTCAGTCGGGTTGAAAATGCGATTGTAGCGATCAAATTGTTAGTGATTATCCTCTTTATTGCAGTGGGGTTAACAGCGATTCATCCTAATAATTATGTGCCGTTTATTCCACCTCATAAGCCGAAAACGACTTTTGGTGGTTGGCCTGGAATTATGGCTGGAGCTTCTCAAATCTTTATTGCATATGTCGGGTTTGATGCGATTGCAGCGAATACTGCTGAAACGAGAAATCCTCAAAAAACGATGCCCCGTGGTTTAATTGGAACCCTAGTTTTAGGAACGGGATTTTTTATCGCAGTCTCTTTGGTTTTGGTGGGGATGTTTAAGTATAGCCGTTATGCCAACAATGCTGAACCAGCAGCTTGGGCTTTACGTCAGGCAGGCCATTACTTCACAGCTAACTTACTGTCTGTCGTTGCCCTAATTGGGATCTTCTCTGCCTTGATTGCCATTCTATTGGCGTCTTCCCGACTGATCTATGCATTTGGCCGAGATGGTTTATTACCGCACTTTTTAGGCAAGATTGACGACCGGCATGTACCAAATCGGGCGTTGTGGACGATTACCTTCCTAGCGATGGTTTTAGGTTCGATCTTTCCGTTCACTTTTCTAGCCACGTTGGTTTCAGCTGGGACGTTGGTGGCTTTTATTTTCGTTTCCTTAGGGATCTACGCTTTGCGGAAACGGGAAGGGAAGGACTTGCCAGAAGCATCTTTTAGGATGCCGGGTTATCCAATTTTGCCAGCAATTTCAGCGATTTTCTCCGCTGTTATTTTTTGGAATTTAAATGTTGACGCGAAGTTGCTGATGATTGGATGGTTTGTAATTGGGTTATTAGTTTACTTTACTTATGGCATCCGCCATTCAGTCCTAATTAACCGCGAAAATTGAGAGTTAAGCTTGAAAAATTAGGAAGGATATGCTATATTAATTATTGGCTGTGTAGCCGTTAAAAACGGTATTCCGCTGTTCCCAAGGGAAAGAATGAATATCGGCGAAAGGAAAGAAAATTATGCGTCAAAATCAATTGATCGAAAAGATTACTGCAAGTCAATTACGGAACGACATTCCTGAATTCCGTGCCGGTGATACGGTTCGGGTTCACGCCTTGATTGTGGAAGGTTCCCGGGAACGGGTTCAAATGTTTGAAGGGGTCGTTGTTAAGCGCCATGGTGCTGGAATTTCCGCTACTTACACGGTACGGAAGATCAGTAACGGGGTTGGTGTTGAACGGACTTTCCCTCTTCACTCACCACGGGTTGAAAAGATTGATGTCGTTCGTCATGGTAAGGTACGTCGGGCTAAGCTCTACTACCTTCGGGAACGGACTGGTAAGAGTGCTCGGATCGCTGAACGGCGGCGCGACATCTAATTACCGAAAAGAGCCCCAGACGGGGCTCTTTTTTATTACATATGTATTATTACCCTTAATAGATTTTGTTATTTTCGGGTAATTTAGGTCTAAGGTAGCAAAAATTTTACAAACTTTCTAGTTTGTATTGATTTTTCACAAGCGCTTCATGGGTTACGTGGGGATAAATTTGCTTGGTAATTCGTGAATCTTTGTGGCCTACACGTTCTTGTATTAGATATAGAGGCATTCCTAATTCAGCGAGCTTTGAAATGTGAGTATGGCGAAAAATATGGGAACTAACTTTCTTTATAATGCCAAGCTTGTTAGCGGCAGTGCGGAGAAAAGTATTTAATGCACTCGATTGGATTGGTGTTCTATGAGTAGTCCGAAACAGAAACTTAGCATCTAGTTGAGCTTCATACCAACGCTGATAAATTTCAACTAATATAACATCTCTAACTGATGAAGCTGTTTTGGCGGTCTTTGCTTTCTTTTGATCATCAATCATATGATTATAGTCCAAGGTACTCGTTATTGAAGCATGCCAAGTGCCTTCATCATCTCGACAAATATCGTGGTAATTTAGGGCAGTAGCTTCACCAACTCGCATCCCAGTTAGATAAAGCCACTCGCAAAGACTGGCATAACGAACATTCTGTTCATAGGCATACTTTAAAATGTTATCTAGCTCATTTTGCTCTAGAAATTTATCAGAAGTCAATTTACCTTCTGGAACTGTTTGAAATACCAAATCTACGTCATTACTGGGTTATGCTCGATATAGGTATTCTTTTTAGCGTATTCAACAAGTTGATGTAAGAAAGACTTGTACTTTAAAATAAATTCTCTTGAAGTAGAGTCTTTTCCAGTTATCCGACTTTCTAAGATTTTAGTAATTGCGGTTGCCATAATGTTTTCAATTAATGTATCATCGCCAAATAAATTTCTAACTAGTTTAGCAATAGGTAGCTTATTATAATAAGTTGATGGTCGTGCTCTTTGATGTTTAGAATAAATCCTATGAAATGGAATTAACAAAGTCTGTTTTAGATGTAGTTCAGATCAATGATATTTAAACCAAATTGAAGCTAGCCCCACTTAAAAAGCGATACACTCATTGAATAGGTACAATGATGTGTATCGCTTTATGTTTTCGTTAATTATTACTATCTGTAAACGTTTTAATTGACCGAAAATAAAAAAAGAACCTAGAGAATTACAACTCAAGGTTCTTATATCATTAAGCTTTCTTTTCTTCTTCCAGCATCTTAACAATCTTTTCAAGGGATTCTTCAGCGCTGGCATATTTTGGTGTTTCAGGTTCAGCTGGCTTTGGCATGATCTTATTCATTGCCTTGACCAAAAGGAAGACCACGAAGGCAACGATTAGGAAGTTAATCACAGAATTCAAAAAGGCACCATACTTAAAGTGGGCGTTTCCAACTGAAAGCACCAAATTTGAAAGATCAATCCGACCCAAGCAAACCCCGATTAGAGGATTGATTAAGTTCTTAACTAATGAAGTAACGATGGCAGTGAAGGCAGAACCAATAATCACTCCGACGGCAAGATCCATAACATTACCACGACTAATGAACTCTTTGAATTCTTTGAGCATAATCAAACTTCCTTTCCATTTATTAACCTAATATTCAATCAACATTTAACATTATACGGAAATTTTTAGATTTGAAAAGTTATAATTTCTAACTAACCGATTAAATTAGCAATTATTAATTGATGTGAAGGCTATGATTAGTATCAGGACTGCTAAGAAAAATAAAATAAAAGACCAAGAAATAAATCTTGATCTTCCATGATTATGGTTAGTTGATTTTAATTAATTTTGAAGCTTAGCCATTCCGTCCTTAGCAATCTTTTCCAAGGTTGCAGCAGAGTCAGCCATGGCCTTCTTTTCACGGTCATCAAGTGGAACTTCGATTACCCGTTCAACTCCGTTAGCGTTGATAACAGCAGGTGAACCAATGTAAATGTCGTTCAAACCGTATTCACCGGTCATTGGGGCCCCAACAGGGAGAACAGCGTTTTCGTCCCGAAGGATTGCCCGTGAGATCCGCATCAAAGCAGTAGCAACCCCGTAGAAGGTAGCCCCCTTCCGGTTAATGATCTCGTAAGCCTTGTGACGAACTTCGTCTTCAATCTTGTAAAGTTCGTCCATTGAAATGTTAGCTTCCTTAGCCATTTCAAGTAATGGCTTGCCACCGATCGTTGCAGTGGAGTAAGCAGCAAATTCGGAGTCACCGTGTTCAGCCATCATGTTTGCGGAAACATCAACTGGACTTACGTTAAAGCGCTTAGCCATTTCAACCCGAAGACGCGCAGAGTCAAGAGAAGTACCAGAACCAAAGACGTGGTTCTTTGGTAAGCCGGAGAGCTTTTGAGCAGCGTAAGTTAAGATATCAACTGGGTTAGCAGCAACCAAGATGATTCCATCGAAACCAGACTTCTTGATTGGTTCGATGATAGACTTCATAATCTTCAAATTCTTGTCAACGAGGTCCAAACGGGTTTCGCCTGGCTTTTGAGGAGCACCAGCGGTGATGACGATCAAGTCGGCATCCTTGCAAGTGTCGTAGTCAGCTGAGTAAACAAGTTTTGGAGCAGTGAATGGGGTAGCATCTTCAAGGTCTAAAGCGTCCCCTTCAGTACGTTCCTTAGAAATATCAATGATAGCAAGTTCTTCAGCAAGACCTTGTTGAACCATTGCGTATGCGTAACTTGAACCAACGGCGCCGTCCCCAACAAGAACAACTTTTTGATGATTCTTTGACATGAAATAACACTCTCTTCCATTGCGTATTTGTAACAATATCGCTACGGTTGTAATTATACCATCTTTGTTACAAAATGGATCGATTTGTGTAAAATCTATCAAACTTTTTTGTTTTCTTAAGCTAAAAGCCTATCAAATTAGTAATTTTTAAAATGGTGGTAGGTCTAAAAAATCATTCACATATTATTTAAAGGTAATTGTTAATAATAAAGCAACTCACTATCAAAACGTAAGTGATTTGTGAAGAAAAAGCATAACTAGTGGTTGAATAAACCAAAACAGGCTAAACCAAGTAATAAGATCGCCGGGATTAGTAACAACTTAATAAAGATAGCCACAAAGGTAATCAGCAGAATGATCCCTAATAACCAAAATGAAAACTTAAATAGTTTCCATAAAATCCAAATTAATAAAAGGGCAATTAAAATTGACATTTTTGGTCTCCTCAAGTGTTTTTAATTATGGTAAAATATTTTCTTAACTATGGCATAGTTTTTGGCTTGTAAGCTAAAGCTATGTTAAAATAAAACCATTGTAAAAGGCTGTGTCCTTAAGAGCTGAGGAGGTGATTACCATTCTAAATCGGACTAAACAGTTTATGCGTGATAATGATCTTACGTATAAGAAAGAATACATCCGACCGATGATGACGCCGGAACATGTCTATATCTTCCGGTTTGGCAAGCATAAACTTAATAACCGGGTAATCATTCGTTACTCTCATACCTGGACGGGACGGTTAAAAATCAATGAAATTGATGTCCGTCTCCACCATCAACACCATCCCCGGATTTTCAAGACCGAACGTGATTTGATTATTTATTTAACCAATCATTTGGAAAAGAAACGCCAACAGATTGTGGATGGGCAAAAAAATGAGGCTTCAAAGGATTAATCAACCTCATTTGTGGCTATCATACTTGATAACGGAGCTGCGGCAAAGCTATTTTGTCGTGGCTCCGTTACTTTTAATAAAAATTTAAGTGAGGAATAAAAATGGCTGATTGGACAGAAATTACGGTTGAAACAAGTACGGCAGCGGTTGAAGCAGTTTCCTATCAATTAACTGATCATGGAGCGACTGGCGTTAAGATTGATGATGCGGCTGACTTTGCCAAGCTAACGGTTGGAAAATACGGCAAGTATGGCGAGATTGTGGATCCCTTTGATCTTCCTCACCGAGAAAGCGGAGCAGCGGTAACCGGTTATTTTCCCCCAACGACTTTCGTTCCCGAAGTAGTTGCGGAAATTGAAGCAGCTGTCAAGCAGTTGGCTGAGTATGGGATCGACCCAGCACCAGCTAAAGTGAGCGTTAACCAAATCACTAATGATGATTGGGCCCTAGCTTGGCAAAAGTATTATCATCCGGTTCGGGTTACTCACCAATTAACGATCGTCCCGGCTTGGGTTGATTACCAACCAAGTGACCAGAACGAAAAACAAATTGTATTGGATCCGGGGATGGCATTTGGTACGGGGACGCACCCAACGACGAAGTTAATGCTCCAAGCCTTGGAAATGACGATTCGGGGTGGTGAAAGCTTATTAGACGTTGGAACTGGTTCTGGAGTTCTTAGCATTGCCGCTAAGCAATTAGGAGTAGGTAAGATCCAAGCCTATGATTTAGATCCCGTTGCGGTTGAATCCGCAAAGAAAAATTTGGCTTTAAACTCAATGGATAAAGATGTTTTCGTTGGTCAAAATAGTCTTTTAGACGGGGTGAAAATCCAAGTTGATGTCGTAGTTGCTAATATTCTGGCAGAAATCATCTTACCTTTAATTCCCCAAGCAATGACAAATCTTAAAACAGGCGGAAAGTTTTTGACTTCGGGAATTATTAAGGATAAGTTTGAAGAAGTTTTGGCCGCCCAAGAAAAGGCTGGCTTTATTATTGATGAAACTATGCGGATTAAAGACTGGTATGGGATTATTGCCCACAAAAAGGGGGAAGATGACTAGTGCAACGGTATTTTTTACCTCATCAAACTTTAATTACGCAACCAATTCAGCTTCCTGAAGAACAGGCGCATCATTTACTAACGGTATTACGAGGAAAAGTTGGGACTCCACTTGAGATTGTCCTTGCTGATCATTGCGTTTACCAAGCCGAGGTCAATGCTATTGATCCGGTGCCCACGGTAATGATCAAAGAAAGGTTAGCAACGGATGCAGAACTACCAGTTCAAGTTATCATCGCTTGCGGTTTGCCCAAAACAAAGGAAAAACCAGAGTTAATTGTTAAAAAGGGGACGGAACTAGGAGCAACCCATTTTGTTTTCTTTGAGAGTGAACGCTCGATTAGTCATTGGGACCAAAAGAAAGTCACTAAAAAACTTGCCCGGCTTGAAAAAATTATTGAAGGAGCGGCTGAGCAATCCCACCGGAATGCTTTACCAACAATTGAGTATCTCCCTAATTTACAAGCGGTCGTGAACCTAAAGGCTGACGTTAAGCTAGTTGCTTGGGAAGAATCAGCAAAGCAAGGCGAAACTGCCATCCTAGTTAAAACTTTGCAATCCCTACGTCCTGGTCAAACCCTTCTTGCCTTATTTGGACCAGAAGGGGGAATTACCGAGGCGGAAATTGCGAATTTAAAGCAAGCTGGGTATCTTTCAGCGGGGCTTGGTCCCCGGATTTTACGTGCGGAAACGGCACCGCTATACTTCTTAGCGGCTCTTTCTTATCAATTAGAATTGCTAAATGCGGGCAAATCGCATTAAATCGGGAAAAAGCTGTGCTAAAATAAGAACAATCTAATTTTTAATTATGAGGAAAAGAGAATGGAAAAGTTGAAGCAATGGTGGCAAAAAGCTGATTGGACAGTGATTATTACGAGCTTAATCATGGGGATTGCTGTTACCGGTTTAGCGGCAAAGCTAGCTTTTGTTAGTCGGGTAATGATGGTTGGTATTTTGTTGTTAATTGTTAATTCTTTACTCAGTATTTGGCTCGGAAAACGCTCAGTTAACCGAAGTTGGGGAATGTTATTTTGGTTCCCGGGAGCTTTTTTAATTGGTGCTTATAACTTTGCACCTCGTTATATGTGGCCATTCGCACTTGTTTACCTCGGAATTAGCTACCTTACTTGGTCAATGGCAAAAACGGATTAAGGGGGGAGTCACGTGTCACGCAAAAAAGAATTAACTCATGATGACGTAAAAAAGATGGTCGCTTCCTATATGAATGGGGAGCACGTTGCCCTCGTTGAGAAGGCTTATCACTTTGCGGCGGTTGCCCATGCAAACCAAGTCCGGAAATCCGGTGAACCCTACATTATTCATCCAATTCAAGTTGCGGGAATTTTGGCAAACTTACGGATGGACCCCGAAACGGTATGTGCTGGTTATATGCACGATATTGTTGAAGATACTGGCGCCGCCCTTGACGATATTAAAGAATTATTTGGCCCAACGATTGCTTTAATTGTTGATGGCGATACCAAAATTAGTAAGATTCACTATAAGTCAAATAAGGAACAGATGGCGGAAACGCACCGAAAACTCTTGCTTGCGATGAGTAAAGATATCCGGGTGATGATCGTAAAGCTTGCTGACCGACTTCATAACATGCGGACTTTGCAACATCTCCGGCCAGATAAGCAACGGCGAATTTCAAACGAAACCTTGGAAATCTATGCTCCAATTGCCGATCGGTTAGGGATTAGTACCATTAAATGGGAATTAGAAGACCTTTCCTTACGTTATCTTAATCCTCAACAGTACTACCGGATTGTGCACTTGATGAATTCTCGGCGGGACCAACGGGTTAACTACATTAACGTTGCGATCGAGAAAGTTAAGGCGGTAATTGGTGATCTTGATTTAGGCGGAAATGTCGAAATTTATGGTCGGCCAAAACATATTTATTCTGTTTACCGGAAAATGGTGACCCAACATAAGCAATTTAGTGAAATCTATGATTTACTTGCGATCCGGGTTGTAGTTGATTCGATTCGGGATTGTTACGCGGTTTTGGGGGCTATTCACACGAGCTGGAAACCAATGCCTGGGCGCTTTAAGGACTACATTGCCATGCCAAAGGCTAATGGTTACCAATCCTTGCATACCACGGTAATTGGACCAGAAGGGCGCCCATTAGAAATCCAAATTCGGACCCATAAGATGCATGAAGTGGCTGAATTTGGGGTCGCTGCCCACTGGGCTTACAAGGAAGGGAAGACCAATGGGGTTGACCAAACTAGTCGCGATAGCAAAAAATTAAACGTCGTTAAAGAAATCCTCGAATTACGCCAAGAAAGCAACGGTACTGACGAATTCATGCAAGGAGTCCAAAGTGATATCTTCGCTGATAAGGTTTATGCTTTCACTCCAAAGGGAGATGCCATTGAAATGCCCAAGGGGGCCGGCCCCTTAGATATGGCTTACCAAATCCATACCGAAGTTGGTAATCATACCACTGGTGCCAAGGTCAACGGTCGGATTGTCCCGCTTAATTACGAAATTAAAAATGGGGATATTGTTGATATTTTAACTTCTTCCTCATCTGCAGGGCCCAGCCGAGACTGGCTTGATCTTGTTTCAACGCGGCGGGCTCGGAATAAGATTCGCCAATTCTTCCGGTTACACAATCGGGAAGAAAACATTGAAGCTGGTTTGCGGATGATTGAAAATTTGCTTCGTGATCACGGCTTTAATTCAAGTGACTTCTTGACTGCCAAACAAGAAGCTAAAGTTGCCCAACAAATGCATTACAATACGGCGGAGGATTTGTTTGCCGCCATCGGCTTTGGGGATGTACCACCACTCGGGGTTGTCAACCGCTTTACGGCAGATATCCGGAAGCAACAGAAGGCGGATCGGCAACGGCAAGCAGAAAAAGAGTTGTTGGAAGAACATAAAACCCTTGATCAACAATCGGAAAAGAAGCGGCTAACAACTTCAAATGACGGGATTATCGTCGAAGGGGTCGATAATCTATTAACCCGATTGAGTCATTGTTGTAGTCCGATTCCGGGGGATGACATTGTTGGTTACATCACGAAAGGCCGGGGCGTTTCGGTTCACCGGCGCGATTGCCCGAACGTTAAGGCGAGTGAACAAAGTGGGCAACGGTTAGTTTCGGTTTACTGGGCTAATCCACAGGGTGATAAAACCAATTACGATGCTGACATTGAAGTCCAAGGGTATAACCGCAATGGCTTACTGAGTGATGTTGTGCGGACGGTTAATAATAAAACCCGGTACCTTAACTCAATTAACGGAAAGGTTGATCACAACCGAATGGTAACGATTTCCTTAACTGTTGGTGTACGGAACTTAAACCATCTCCAATTAATTGAAGCTGCCTTGAAGAACTTGGCAGATGTTTATGTTGTTAAACGGGTCATTCACTAGGAGGTTATATGCGCGTATTACTACAACGGGTTAATCACGCCCAAGTCAAAGTTGATGGTGAAGTGGTCGGTAAGATCAAGAAAGGCTACCTCCTTTTGGTTGGTTTTGCCCCTGATGACACCAGTGATAAGGTTGACTACTTAGTCCATAAGATTACGAATTTAAGGGTCTTTGAAAGCGAACCTGGGAAGATGAACCTAGGTCTCAAAGATGTCGATGGTGAGATTCTTTCAGTTTCCCAATTTACTCTCTACGCTGACGTAAAAAAGGGGAATCGGCCGGGCTTCTCAAATGCAGCTAAGCCGGACTTGGCCAAACTTCTCTATGAAGAATTTAATCAAAAGCTAGCAGCAACTGGGATTCATGTTGAAACTGGCCATTTTGGTGCTGATATGAAAGTCGAACTGGAAAACGATGGGCCAGTAACGATTTTTTATGAGAAATAATAAGAGGATGGGAAAGCCTCATCCATTAGCCAGCGAACGAGTGAGCTCATTCAGCTACTGCTCTGGCATGGCTAGTTAGTGATTATAGATACAACAAAAGGCCACTAATTAAGGTTAAGTAACCAACTTATCGTTAGTAGCTTGTCTGCCTACGATAAGATTAAGCATTGAAATTTTAACATTTTGGACGTTAGTGAAGAATGTCAAATTCAATGCTGTGCCGGCTACGTTCCAACCTTCAAATTAGTGGCCTTAGTAGTTTCTGTCCAGCTTCTTTATAAAAAATTAAAACCGCCCCAAGATTTGATCAACGCTTGGGCCATAGCTTTCCCCAAACAGGATTAAATGCATGCACAGGTAATAGAACTGATACCATGAGAGGCGGTCATTTAAACCTGGTCCAAGGGGTAAGACGCTTTGATAACCATTGTAGAAATCCTTTTCAAAGCCCCCAAAGATAGTGGTCGTGGCAATATCGAATTCCCGATCACCGTAGACGGCATCAGGGTCAATTAATAAAGGTTGGCCTTGATCATCAAACATAAAGTTACCGGCCCAAAGATCGCCATGAAGGAGGCTTGGTTGAACTGAATGGTTAGCGTAGTAATGTTTAAAGGCAGTGACCATCTTGTCAAAGTGTTGGGCTCGCCAGTCGTTCCAAACACCATTTGACTTAGCAGCTTCAACTTCAGGTAGTAAACGTTGATGCACATAGAAGTCGACCCAGTCGGGATTCCACTGGTTATTTTTAACTAGGACTTTTGTCTTATGGTTAGTTGAAAAGCCAAATTTATCATTAGTAATTTGGTGCAACTTTGCGACGGCTTGGCCAAGTTTATATTGGTCTTCCCAGCCGCTTTCAATCCATTCAAGAATTAAAAAGGCGTTGCCTTCGATTTCCCCTTGAGCAACTGGATGGGGAACCTTAATTGCTTGTTCGAGGGCGGCGAGGCCATCCCGTTCGTGATCAAAATACGTGGCGGGACGGTTTGGTTGGACCTTGATAAAGTAAGGCTTATTATCAGCAATAACCTTAAAGGCAAGGTTAATATCCCCACCAGATACTGGTTGATGACTTGTAATTTTTGCTAAAGGTAATTGTTCAAACCATTGATCATTTAGCATGCTACTAATCTTCTTTCTAAACTATTTTCCAGCTCGATTTTGACAAAATTGGTTCAACCCGGTCACAACTTCGTTTGCGACTTGATTCTGGTAACGAACGGTTTTGATTTGATGAAAATCTTTTTTAGTATTAATGTAGCCCATTTCGCAGAGAATCGCTGGTTGGGTATTTTCACGGATAACTAAGAAGTCACCAAAGTTAATTCCTAAGTTTTTCAAGGGAAGTGCACTGAACTGGCGATTAACAATTTGCGCCAATTCCCTGCTTGCTCCCCGATGGTAATAATAAGTGGTGACCCCACTTCCTTCATTTGCTTGGGGTGAAGAATCATAATGAAAACTAATGAAGACATCGGCTTTCGCTTCTTCCGCCATTTTCGGCCGCGGTTTAAGATCAACAAATTGGTCATTATCCCGGGTCATTATTACCCGGGCGCCTTGCGCTCGTAATTTATTGGCAACTCGTTTGGCGAGAGCTAAAGTATAGGTTTTTTCCATATATTTAGGGTTATTACTATTATCATGGTATTCAGCTCCCGAATCAGAACCTCCATGACCGGCATCGACCACAATCGTTGCCTCGCTTAAAGCGTTATGAGCGCCAAACTTGGTTTGATTTTTTAACCGCCAAGCGGGCGCCCACGCAATTTGATGATCACCAATTCGTAATTTATACCAGCTATTGCTTTGACCAATAATCCGTACGGTTTCCGTTGTTTCCTGCTTAACTGGGGCATAAGTTAAGCCCGGACCTTGTCGCAAAATAACCGCGTTTTTGTGAACGGTAATTTGATTTTGCTTGGTAACAACAAAAATCAAGCAGAGCGCAAGCAAGAGTGGAACTAGGCAGAGTAAAAGTTGACGACGATCAAATGTGGACTTCAAGCAAAACGACCCCTTCATTAAGTTTTCCTTATCAATAAGTTTACGGCGCGAATTAAAAAAAGCAAGCGTTGGATAAGCAAAATGAAGTGGTGAAATTTACCAAATTATTAATTTTAGTTAACCCTTTAATAAAGTCGATCAACTTTACTAATAAATGCTTGACGGATCCTGGTAAAAACGAGTATTGTAGATGAGGATCAAATAGCGAAAAGTAGCCAGTGAGAAGGATTGATTAGTTAGAACTTACTTAGCGAACTGGAGATGGTGAAAGCCCAGTTAAGCGAAAACTAAGTGACCCCTTTGAGGTTATAATCGTCGTTTTGCGACGTTATCCCTGAGTGATACCAAGGTGGTACCGTGCTTTTTTTGCACCCTTGTGAAAGCAGGGGTGTTTTTTATTTTTAGGGATAATGGTTAAAGAAGCTAGGAGGGAAATGAAATGCGTTATCAACGACCAAAAGGAACGGCTGATATTCTACCAGGTGAATCAATTAAGTGGCAGTATGTTGAAGACCAAGCGCGGCGAATTTTCAAAACTTATGATTATCAAGAAATCCGGACGCCGATGTTTGAAAGCTATGAAGTTTTCTCTCGTTCAGCCGGTGATACTTCAGATGTTGTAACGAAGGAAATGTATGACTTTAAGGATAAAGGGGACCGCCATGTTGCCTTGCGACCAGAAGGAACAGCTGGGGTTGTCCGAGCCTTTAATGAAAATAAGCTTTATGGACCAGAATTTAAGCGGCCATATAAGGTTTACTACATGGGACCAATGTTCCGTTATGAACGGCCTCAATCCGGTCGGCAACGTCAATTCCACCAAATTGGGGTTGAAGCTTTTGGAAGTGACAATCCGGCGGTTGATGTGGAAGTCATCGCCATGGCTTGTCAACTTTTTGCAAAGCTTGGTTTAAGCAATCTCCGGGTGGCTGTTAACTCATTAGGGGATAAAGAAAGTCGGGATAACTACCGGCAAGCCCTAATTGACTACTTAAAACCCCACTATGATGAATTAAGTGAAGATTCACAAGAACGGTTGGAAAAGAATCCGCTCCGGGTATTAGATAGTAAGGATCCACGCGATAAGCAATTTGTTGATGATGCCCCATCAATTCTTGACTACCTCACTCCAACGGCTCATGACCGCTTTGAAATGGTAAAGCAAATGCTTGATGCCTTGAAAATTGACTACGTCGTTGATGACACCATGGTTCGGGGACTTGACTACTATAACCACACGATTTTTGAGGTGATGGTGCAAGCTAAGTCCTTAGGTAAAGGTTATACGACGATCTGTGGTGGTGGTCGCTACAGTGGCCTAGTTGAACAACTCGGCGGTCCAGACATGCCAGGAGTTGGTTTCGGGATTGGCTTGGAACGGTTGATCTTGTTACTTGAAGAAGAAAAAGCCTGGTTGCCAGCCCAACCTAAGCTCGACCTTTACGTAGTTGGAATTGGTGAAGCAACTAACCTTGAATGCTTAAAGATCGTGCAGACGGCCCGGCAAGCTGGACTAATCGCAGAACGGGATTATCTTGATCGCAAACCAAAGGCTCAATTTAAAACTGCTGCCAAAGCAGGCGCTAAGGTAGTTATTACGGTTGGAGCGCGTGAATTAGCAGATGGTAATGTTCACTTTAAGAATATGGCTAGCGAAGAAGAAGTCTCACTTAAGTTGACGGACTTATTAGCAGACTTTAACGGTGTTTACCAAGCACAATTGGGGGAAGAATAAAAAATGAAACGAACGAATTATGCAGGTCGAACGAATGAATCACAAATTGGCGAAGAAGTCGTCCTAAAGGGTTGGGTCGCTAAGCGCCGGAATCTTGGGGGCCTAATCTTTATCGATCTTCGTGACCGGGAGGGAATTGTCCAACTGGTCTTTAATGAAGAGGAAGATAAGACAGCTTTTGATGTTGCTAACGAATGCCGGAGTGAATACATTATTGAAATTCGGGGATTAGTTCGGGCACGAGCAGAAGCTAACCCTGACCTTCCAACTGGGAAAATCGAAGTTGAAGTTAAGGAAGCAAATATCCTTGCTCGGTCAAAGACCCCTGCTTTTGAAATTAAAGATGATGTTGATGCATCAGAAGATTTACGGTTGAAGTACCGTTACATGGACTTGCGGCGGCCACAGATGATGAAGAATATGAAGTTGCGGAGCAAAGTGGCTTCAATTGTTCACAATTACTATGACAACCACGATTTCATGGACGTTGAAACACCAAACCTAACCCGTTCTACTCCTGAAGGGGCGCGGGACTTCTTAGTTCCTTCCCGGCTCTACGATGGTCATTTCTATGCTTTACCACAATCACCGCAATTGTTTAAGCAATTACTGATGGCAGCGGGAGTTGACCGGTACTACCAAATCGCCCGTTGTTTCCGGGATGAAGACTTGCGGGGGGACCGGCAACCTGAATTTACCCAAATTGATACGGAAATGAGCTTTGCCACGGCGGAAGAAATTCAAGAAGTTACTGAAGGCTTGATTAAGCAAGTTATGAAGGAAGCGCTAGGGGTTGACGTCAAGACTCCATTCCCAAGGATGGAATGGCAAGAAGCCATGGACCGCTTTGGTTCAGATAAGCCTGATACCCGGTTTGGGATGGAAATTCACGACCTTTCTGATATTGTTAAGGATTCTTCCTTCAAGGTCTTCTCTGGAACGGTTGCAAATGGTAACTACGTTCGGGCAATTTGTGTTCCTGGTGGGGCTGATAAGTATTCCCGGAAAGATATTAGCAAAAAGGAAGAATACATCAAGCGTTACAATGCCAAGGGACTCGCTTGGGTAAAGGTAACAGCTGATGGTTACAATGGACCAATTGCGAAGTTCTTAAATGATTTGGCAACCCCAATCAATGATCGCCTTGGTGCAAAGGAAGGCGACTTGCTTCTCTTTGTTGCTGATTCCTTCCATGTTGTTTGCGATTCCCTTGGCTATCTTCGGGAAGCGATTGCGAAGGAACTTGATATGATCAATCCTGGGCAATGGAACTACCTTTGGGTGGTTAACTGGCCAATGTTTGAATACGACGAAGGCTTTGGTAAGTGGATTGCGGCTCACCACCCATTCACGATGTTGAATGAAGAAGACTTGCATTACCTTGAAGATGGGGAAGAACCTCACAAGGCGCATGCCCAATCTTATGACATCATTTTGAACGGGAACGAAATTGGTGGAGGCTCAATCCGGATCCACGATCCAAAGGTCCAAGAGAAAGTTTTACGAGCCCTTGGTTACACGAAGGAGCAAGCTAATGCTCGTTTTGGTTTCTTGCTTCGGGGACTTGAAAATGGGATGCCGCCTGAAGGGGGGCTTGCCTTTGGGTTTGACCGCTGGGTAATGCTCTTAGCTGGTGCTGATAACATTCGGGACGTCATTCCATTCCCTAAGAACTCCAAGGGGGTTGAACCAATGACGGCCGCTCCAGGAACGGTTGATCAAGCTCAACTTGATGAATTACACTTAACAGTTCAAAGTTCAACGACTGAGGATGACGAAGAAAAATAGAAGTTCTATTTAAAAAAGCTTTATTTAGCGCCAGCAACTCGCGGAATCGGTTTATGCTGAAATGCTTGGCCTAGTTGACTTTTAAGGTTTACATCATCAATTTATCAACAAAAAATTGAGCAAAATTGAAACTTTCCATTGACTTTCTTAGCGGCCTTGCCTAAAATATATTGCGTAGTGGATAAACCAGAACTTTCTGGTTATAACAGTACGATTTTAAGCTCGGAGGGAGGGAATTAAATATGTCCAAGACTATCGTTCGGAAGAATGAATCATTAGACGATGCTCTTCGGCGCTTTAAACGTACGGTTTCACGGAACGGAACGCTTCAAGAATACCGCAAGCGTGAATACTATGAAAAGCCAAGTGTAAAACGCAAGTTGAAGTCTGAAGCGGCACGGAAGCGTAAGAATAAGCGCCGTCGTTACTAGTTGGCTCAAAGCTCCTGTTCGGTTGAATGGGGGCTTTTTTGATATCAAAGGGGATGCAGATTAATGAGTTTGTTAGATCAATTAACTAAGGATATGGTTGTCGCAATGAAGGCAAAGGACAAGGAAACATTAAGCGTTGTCCGGATGTTAAAAGCTGCGGTTGCGAATGAAAAAATTAAGTTGGGTCACGACCTTAGTGATGACGAAGCTAATGGTGTCCTAGCCCGTGAATTTAAGCAACGGAAGGAATCGTTAGTTGAATTTGAAAAGGCCGGTCGAGAAGACTTGATTAAGCAAATGAAGCATGAGCTCGAAATTGTTTCAGCGTACATGCCAAAGCAATTATCCGAAAGTGAAGTTGCGCAAATTGTTAAGGAAACGGTAGCTCAAGTAAAGGCTGAAAGTATGAAAGATTTCGGTAAAGTTATGGGTGCCATTATGCCAAAGGTTAAAGGTAAGGCCGACGGTAAGGTAGTTAACGAATTAGTTAAGAAGCTACTGCAAAAGTGATCTTTTCTTACATGAATAAGGTTTACTTTTAAAGACTGGTTGCGGTTGGAGAAATTTCCATCCTCGGCTAGTCTTTTCTTATAATCTCAGTTTGCCTTTTTGATTCACCATAAACTGGGTTGTGCTATAATTTTTAAAGATAGTTTAGAAAAAAAGGGGAAATACTTTTTTGACAGAAGCAGAAAAAAACATTGAGATGAAATTTGAAATTGATAATCCACGGGTTCAAATTGCTCTTTTAGGAACGCAAGACCAATACGTTAGCCTTCTAGAAGAAGGGATGGGCGTAACCATTAATCCGTTTGGTAATCAACTTAAAATTAGCGGGCCAGATGAAGCCGTCCATTTAACAATTGCGATTCTCAACCAATTAGTTGCTTTAGTTGAGCAAGGAATTACTATCGCCAGCACCGATATCGTGAGCGCAATGAAGATGGCTCATAAGGGAACGCTGGGGTACTTTGCGGACCTATATCAGGAAAAGATTATTAACGACCGCAAGGGGCGACCAATTCGGGTTAAAAACTTTGGTCAACGGCAATACGTTCATGCAATGAAGAACCATGACGTTACCTTTGGGATTGGCCCAGCCGGGACCGGGAAAACTTACCTAGCAGTTGCAATGGCCGTTGCCGCTTTGAAACGCGGTGAAGTTGAACGAATTATTTTGACCCGACCTGCCGTCGAAGCTGGTGAAAACCTTGGATTCTTACCGGGTGACTTAAAGGAAAAAGTTGATCCATATTTGCGTCCAATTTATGATGCCTTAAATAGTATCTTTGGGGCTGACCATACGGAACGATTAATGGAGCGCGGCGTGATTGAAATTGCGCCACTGGCTTATATGCGGGGGCGGACCCTTGATAATGCTTTTGTGATTTTAGATGAAGCTCAAAATACGACTAAGGCTCAAATGAAGATGTTCTTAACCCGGCTTGGCTTTGGGGCAAAGATGGTGGTCAATGGGGATGCTTCGCAAATTGACTTACCGCGGGGTGCCAAAAGCGGTCTCCTTTCAGCTGAGCAGATTTTGAAAGGAATCGATGCAGTTGAATTTGTTTACTTTAAGGCCGACGACGTTGTGCGGCATCCAGTAGTTGCCAAAATTATTTCCGCCTATGAAAAGGCAGAAGGGAAACAATAAAATGGAATTGACAATTTTTGATCACAGCCAAGGAAAATTAAGTGAACACCAAGAGGCCTTAGCTAAAGATTTATTAGCTCAAGCCGCAGAGAGGATTAACTTACCTGTCAATGCGGAACTTTCGTTAACTTTGGTTCGTAATCCGGAAATGAAGGACCTCAATCGGGAATATCGAGGTGTTGATCGGGCAACCGATGTCATTTCTTTTGCGATTAACGATGACCAAGATTTTGAAGTGCCAGAAGAACTGAAAGCAGAATTGCCAATGGATTTAGGAGACCTGTTTATTTCTTTGGATAAGGTTCAAGAACAAGCTCTTTTCCTTGGCCATTCCGAGGATCGAGAATTTGGCTTTTTATTGGTTCATGGCTTTCTGCATTTAAATGGCTACGATCATGAAAACCCAACTGATGAAACAAAAATGTTCAAGCTCCAAGAAGAGATTTTAACTGCCTATGGTCTCACCAGATAAGCGTCAAACCCAAAAGAACCGTCATTTTGGACAAGCTTTCTATCACGCAATCGTTGGAATTGGGACGGTGATTAAAAACGAGCGTAACATGCGAAGCCACCTAGTATCAGCAACCTTTGTTGTTGTCGCTGGCTTTATTTTGCATGTTAATCTAAATGCTTGGTGCTGGCTTACATTAGCAATCGCCCTGGTCTGGTTCGCGGAGTTTTTGAATACGGTGATTGAAGCGATTGTTAATTTAATTGTTGGTGAAAAATTTGATCCAAATGCCAAAATTGCCAAGGATGTTGCAGCAGGGTTGGTTTTACTAGCAGCAGGGTTAGCGGTAATCATTGGGCTTTTAGTCCTAACACCCTACCTAATTAAATTTTTAAAATAAAGGATGGAATTAATGACTGAAAATAATTTTCGTTCCGGTTTTGTAGCCTTGATTGGTCGGCCAAATGTTGGGAAGTCGACCTTATTAAACTATGTCGTTGGTCAAAAAGTGGCGATTATGAGTGATGTTGCGCAAACTACCCGGAACAAGATTCAAGGAATCTATACTTCCAAAGATGCGCAAATCGTCTTTATTGATACCCCTGGTGTTCATAAACCAATGACAAAACTCGGCGATTTTATGGAACGGTCAACTTTATCTGCCTTGGATGAAGTTGATGCTGTGCTTTTTGTAGTCCCAGCCAATGAGAAAAAAGGGCCGGGGGATGACTTTATTATCGAGCGGCTAAAGCAGGTTCACCAGCCAATTTACTTGGTGGTTAACAAGATTGATCTAGTGCATCCAAACGATTTGCCAAAGATTGTTGCCCAATATGAAGATGTCCTCGACTTCAAAGGGATCATTCCGGTTTCTGCTCTTCAAGGAAATAACGTTAACCAGTTAATTAATGACTTAGTGGCTGAATTACCTGAAGGACCGCAATATTACCCAGCAGAACAAATTTCTGATCATCCAGAACGGTTTGTGATTGCGGAAATGATCCGGGAAAAAGTTTTCCAATTAACGCGGCAGGAAGTTCCCCATTCAGTCGCCATTGATGTGACCTCGGTGAAACGAGAAAACGAAGACACAGTTCATATTAGTGCCAACATCGTGGTTGAACGGCCAGGTCAAAAAGGAATTATCATTGGTAAAAAAGGTTCAATGCTTAAAAAGATTGGCCAATTAGCTCGCCAGGATATTGAACACCTTTTAGGTGACCACGTTTACCTGCAACTTTGGGTTAAAGTTGTACCTGGTTGGCGGGATAAATCAGCCATGTTAAAAGATTACGGTTACCGAAATACTGATTATTAAGGAGAAAATTGTGGCTCGCGTAAATACTGATTTTGAAGGCTTAATTTTATTTCGGCGTGATTATCGCGAACACGATTTATTAGTTAAATTTTTAACTCGGAATTTAGGGCCAACAATGTTTTTTGTCCGGGGTGGTCGACGGAAGGGATCAAAGATTGCTTCTTCCTTACTCCCTTTTTCGTATGGAACTTATGTTGGATGGCTTGAAGCTGGTGAGCTTTCTTACTTGGTTGCGGCAAAGGAGACCCACCAATTTAAACGGATTGGCCCCGATCTGGAGGCGAATGCCTATGCAACATACCTGTTAGATTTAGTTGGCGTGGCTTTTGAAGAGGGTCAAGGGATTGGGGCTTGGTATGATCAGATTTTAACAGCTTTAAAATTGATCGAGGCCGGAAAAGATCCCCAGGTGATTGTAAATGTTCTTGAGGTTCAACTACTTGGGCGATTTGGGGTGGCACCAATCTGGGATGGTTGTGTTATTTGTGGGCGTCAGGATTTGCCCTTTGATTATTCAGAAGCTTTCGGTGGTGTCCTTTGCCAGCAACATTGGGCAAAGGATCCCCACCGTTTACATTTGCAACGCAAGATGGTTAATTATCTCCGGCTGTTTGCCCACCTAAATTTACAAAAAGTTTCTAACGTTAAGGTCGATCAAGCAACCCAACGGGGTCTCCGCCAAGCACTCGATCAAATTTATGCTGATCAGGTTGGCCTTCGATTGAAGAGTAAGCATTTTATTGATTCATTAACGACCTGGCAAGATCAATTATCATTACCACCCCGAGAATCAAAATAAATTTGATTTGAAACCGTTTTATATTGCGAGAAGAATTGACTTTCCAGTTCGAGACGGGTACTATTAACATCGTATAATTTGAATAACTGTTGGCGATGATGGGAAAAAGAAAATTACTTTAGCGAGTAGGAAATGGTGGAAGCCTACACGATTTTCGGAGCACCCGGAGCAATCATAAAATTAAGTTGTTTTGCTTTTGAGCAAAAAAACAGGGTGGAACCGCGAGTAATCGTCCCTGTAGTTACGGGTTGACCGTAGCTACAGGGATTTTTAAATTTTCACCAACAGGGTCTGAAAGGAGAAACAGCATGGCCAAAAAAATGACGGTCCAAGAAATCATTTTCACCTTGGAAAAATATTGGACAGATCAAGGATGTATGTTGATGCAAGCGTATGATAACGAGAAGGGGGCGGGGACGATGAGTCCGTACACCTTCTTACGGGCAATTGGGCCGGAACCATGGAACGCTGCTTATGTTGAACCATCCCGGCGGCCTGCTGACGGTCGGTACGGTGAAAATCCTAACCGGTTATATCAACACCACCAATTCCAAGTTTTAATGAAGCCATCTCCAGACAACATCCAAGAACTTTACCTTGGCAGTTTGCGGCAACTTGGGATTGAACCACTGGAACATGATATTCGCTTCGTTGAAGACAACTGGGAAAACCCATCAATGGGTTGTGCCGGTGTTGGTTGGGAAGTTTGGCTTGACGGAATGGAAGTCACCCAATTTACCTATTTCCAAGTTGTTGGGGAACTTCAAATGGATCCAGTGGCAGCCGAAGTTACTTATGGTTTGGAACGGTTAGCTGAATACATTCAAAATGTAAATTCTGTTTATGACTTAGAATGGTCAGATGGGGTGCTTTATGGGGATATCTTTAAAGAGCCAGAATACGAACACTCTAAGTATGCCTTTGAAGAAAGCAACCAAGAAATGCTTCTTAAGGATTTTGACAATTTTGAAAGTGAAGCTAAGCGCTTGATTAAGCTTGGCTTGATTCACCCGGCATACGACTATGTTTTGAAGTGTAGCCACACTTTTAATTTACTGGATGCCCGAGGAGCGGTTTCAGTTACGGAACGGGCCGGCTACCTTCACCGGATTCGGATTATGGCCAAGATGATTGCTAAAGCCTTTGTCGAAGAACGGCGGAAGTTAGGCTTCCCATTAATTCACGATGAAAAAGAACGGCAAGCAGTCGTTGCCAAGTACACAAAGGCGGCTGAAAAGGCGGCTGCTCGAGCGGCTAAGCAAGCAAAGAAAGGGGAAAAGTAATGACGCATTCATATTTATTAGAAGTTGGCGTTGAAGAAATGCCAGCTCACGTGGTAACAAAGAGTATTGCGCAATTGCACCAGCGAGTTGCTGATTTTCTGAAGGAAGAACGGATTGATTTTGATACGATTCAAGAATTCGCTACTCCCCGACGGCTAGCCCTTTTAATTTCTGGTTTAGCTGACAAACAACCAGATGTTGATGAAGAAGTCAAAGGTCCAGCAAAGAAGATTGCCCAAGATGTTGATGGTAACTGGACTAAAGCCGCGCAAGGTTTTACTCGGGGTCAAGGTGTGACGGTTGATGACATTGAATTTAAAGAAGTCAAAGGTATTGAATACGTCTTTGTCAATAAGCATGTCAGCGGGAAGCCGGTTGCGGAAGTATTAACGGCCTTACCAGATGTAATTACGGCAATGAACTTCCCAACTTTAATGAAGTGGGGACACCACAATTTACAATTTATTCGGCCAATTCGGTGGTTGGTATCACTTTTGGATGATGAAGTGGTCCCATTCTCCATTTTAGACGTCCAAGCTGGTCGCCAAACCCGTGGGCACCGCTTCTTAGGTCATGATATTGAATTGAAGTCGGCAACTGATTATGAAGCTGCCCTTAAGGATGACTTTGTTATTGTTGACCAAGTAAAGCGGAAGACTTTAATTCAAGAACAAATTCAAAAGATTGTTGCAGACAATAATTGGGTTCTTGATGAGGACTTTGATCTTTTGGAAGAAGTTAATAACTTAGTTGAATGGCCAACCGCATTTGCGGGAGCCTTTGATGAAAAGTACCTCGTTCTTCCTGAAGAAGTCCTGATTACTTCTATGCGGGATAACCAACGTTTCTTCTGCGTTCGCGATCACGAAGGTAAGTTATTACCCCACTTTATCTCAGTTCGAAATGGGAACGAAGACCACCTTGACAATGTGATCAAGGGAAATGAACGGGTCTTGGTACCACGGCTTGAGGATGCTAAGTTCTTCTATGAAGAAGACCAAAAGATTAGTATTGACCGATATGCTGAACGACTTCAAAAGGTTAGCTTCCATGACCAAATTAGTTCGATGGCCGAAAAGATGGCCCGGGTTAGTGCTCTAGCCCAAGACCTTGGGCAGAAACTTGGTTTTACGGACGAAGAGTTAGCTGACCTTAAGCGAGCAAGTGAAATTTACAAGTTTGACTTAACGACCCAAATGGTTGGAGAATTTGCCGAATTACAAGGGATAATGGGTGAAATTTATGCTAACCTAGCTGGTGAAAAACCAGCCGTTGCCCAAGCAATCCGGGAACATTATTTACCAATTTCAGCAGACGGGGAACTGCCAACTAGCAAGTTGGGGGCCCTCTTGGCAATTGCTGACAAATTAGATTCAATCTATAGCTTCTTTGCGGTTAATTTAATTCCGTCTGGTTCAAACGACCCATACGCTTTGCGACGTCAAGCAGCTGGGATTATGCGGATCTTGCTTGATCAAGGATGGCACTTGCCAATTCTTGCTTTCCAAAACCAAGCAGCAAAGGCAATGGCTAACCAAGAGCTAAGCTTTGATTACGCAAAGAATACGGATCAAGTGCGGACCTTCTTCTTGGATCGGATCAAGCAATTATTGAGTGACAAAGCTCTCCGTCATGACGTCATTGATGCTGCTACGGACACTCGGGTAGCTGACCCAGTTAACATTGTTGCGGCCGCTAGGTTGTTGGCTGACCATCAGGATGACGAAAGCTTCAAGGATCAAATTGAAGCTTTGACACGGGTAATTCGGATTGCCAAGAAAGCGCCAGCTAACTTACCTGAAACGGTTGATGAAAGTAAATTTGTTAACCCATCTGAAGAAAAGTTACACACGGCAGTAAATACTTTGGCAAATCAGGCTGAACAATTAAGCCTAACTGACTTACTATCACAATTGTTGAGCTTAGAACCAGTTATTACTAACTACTTCGATGAAAACATGATTATGGATAAGGACGAAGCAATTAAGAATAACCGGTTAGCGCAACTCTCAATCTTAGCTAACCTAACGGGTCGGTTAGGGAACTTAGATCAATTGATTGTGAAGTAATAAAATTAAAGCATCAACTTTGCTTGTGTTTTATTTACTTTGTGTTAAAATTTAGACTAGTATTATTAGGTAGTATTTAATCGAAAGGTCGCATTCCATCTCGGGGGCGACCTTTCGTAACTATGTTGCATTAACGGGGGGTTACTGAATGCCAAAGATCCCAGAGGAGTTAATTAATCGGATTCGGAGCGCCGTTAATATTGCGGATGTAATTGGTCAAGATGTTCAATTACAAAAGCAAGGAAAAAACTTGGTGGGACATTGTCCTTTTCATCAAGATAATACCCCGTCCTTTTCGGTTAACCCCGAGAAACAATTTTTCTATTGTTTTTCTTGTCACCGTAGTGGTAATGTTTTTAGTTTCTTGCAACAATATCACCATTTAAGCTTTCCTGAAGCGGTTGATGAGGTTGCTAAGTTCGCTAATATCCAAATTCCAAAGGAATATCAAGGCCATTCACAAACTACCCCGGAGAATCCGGAACAAGCCCAGTTATTTAAAATCCATGCTAAAGCAACTGAACTTTATCATCACGTTTTAGTTAATACGCCGGCAGGTAAAGAAGCTTTGCAGTATCTGACGCAGCGGGGGATGACGATTGAATTAATTAATCGGTTTGAGCTTGGCTTTGCTCCTGATTTAGGGGCGGATAAGCAAATCTTATATGAATACACCCAAAAGGCCGGTTTTGATTATCAGTTACTTCGTAAGTCAGGGTTGTTTGTTGAACGAAATGATGGTCAATTAAGGGATCGCTTCCGTGGTCGGGTAATATATCCAATCAAGAATAGTAGTGGTCAAGTGATTGCTTTTTCTGGGCGAATTCTGAGCAAAAAGGCACCAGCTAATACTCCTAAATATTTGAATAGCCCTGAAACAGATATCTTTAATAAACGCCGAACCCTCTTTAATTTAAATTTAGCCCGGGAGGCGGCCAGAGAAGCTGGTTATTTAACGTTGTTTGAAGGCTTTATGGATGTAATTTCTGCCTACGGCGCTGGGGTGAAAACAGGAATTGCTTCAATGGGAACAAGTTTTACGAGTGAACAAGTTCAAATCATTGCCCGCCAGGTGAAGCAACTTAATATTTCCTATGATGGAGATGAGCCGGGACAGGCGGCAATTGACCGGGCCCTTAAGTTGGTTGAGGATACAGCCCCTAACTTAAAACTTCGCGTTGTTCAATTACCAGCTGGCCTCGATCCTGATGAATACATCCAAAAGTACGGGGCGATTAAGTTCCAAGATTACATGGATCACCGTGAAGAAACGCCGGTTGATTTTCGCCTTAGCTATCTCCGTAACGGATTGAACTTGAAAAAGCAAAGTGATTTAATCGCTTATTTAAAGACGGCTTTACAAGTCGTCCGGGCAATTCCTGATCAGCTTGGGCAAAGCGTTTATATTAAAAAGTTAGCGTCCGAATTTGGTTTAGATCAAGGAAGTCTGGAACGGCAACTAGCGGAAATACCGCAACCGCAAACCATTACGCCGCCACCAATTGAAGATGATGGAGAATTGACACAACTTGATTTTGGTCCGCCACCGGCACCAGAATCACCGGGAGAAGTAATTTCTAGCAATCAGCAACCCGTTGCCCAGTTGCTATCAAAAACTGATCGGGCTGCACAATTATTGTTAAAGTATTACTGTAGTGATCAAGATATCCGTTACCAACTTGATGCTTTGCTTGAATTCCGGTTTCCACAGGCTAGTTACCAACATCTATATGAAGTAATTAAAGATTATTTTAGTGACCAAGAAAAGTTTGATGTCGCAGCGGTGATGGATCGTCTAGCACCTGCTGAACAAACGCTTTTAGGCCAAATTGAAAAGCAATTGGTAAATGAGGAAGAGAAACAACAGGTTGTAAAGGATTGCCTTTTTGTTCTTGATGAGGAATTCCCTTTGGCTCAACAAATTGAGAAAACCCAGTCCGCAATTAATGAAGCTAGTATGATCGGGGATACCGAGCAATTGGTACGCCTTACAACTGAGTTGGTGCAACTCTATCAACGTCAGCAGTCAATGAAGACGGAGGAGATTAATTAATAATGGTAAAGAATATGAAAAAAGATCTTGTAATTTCGAACTTGGAAAACTTTGACCAAGCGGAATATGATAAGGCTGTTGGTAAGTTAATCCGGACTTACAAGCAAAAAAAAGAGATCGAATATAACGAATTAACTGATCAAATCGCGACACCGTTTGGGTTGAACGCTGATGGGATGGATAATTTGATGCAAAATGTTGAAGATGCCGGGATTAGTGTGGTTGACGAAAACGGTGATCCAGATCCTCGGGCCCTTAAGGCAACTGAAAAATTATCCAACAAAGCTTTGAAGGATAATGACACGTCAGCGCCAACCGGAGTAAAGATTAATGATCCCGTTCGGATGTACCTAAAGGAAATTGGGCGAGTTAACCTTTTAACAGCGGACGAAGAAGTCGCTTTAGCTTTGCGGATTGAAAAAGGTGATGAAGTAGCTAAGCAAGAATTAGCGGAAGCCAACTTACGGTTAGTGGTCTCAATCGCCAAGCGGTATGTTGGTCGGGGGATGCAATTCCTTGACTTGATCCAAGAAGGTAACATGGGGCTGATGAAGGCCGTTGAGAAGTTTGATTACCGAAAGGGATTTAAGTTCTCAACTTACGCTACTTGGTGGATTCGGCAAGCCATTACCCGGGCAATTGCCGACCAAGCGCGGACGATTCGGATTCCGGTTCACATGGTTGAAACTATTAATAAGTTGATTCGGATTCAACGGCAACTTCTTCAAGACCTAGGTCGGGAACCGCTTCCTGAAGAAATTGGGGCTGAAATGGACATGCCAACTAAGAAGGTTCGGGATATCTTAAAGATTGCTCAAGAACCAGTTTCCTTGGAAACCCCAATTGGTGAAGAAGACGATTCTCACTTGGGTGACTTCATTGAAGATCATGATGCCACTAGTCCAGCCGACCATGCGGCTTATGAAATGATGAAGAAGCAACTTGAAAACGTATTGGACACCTTGACTGACCGGGAAGAAAATGTGCTTCGGTTGCGGTTCGGTTTGGATGATGGGCGGACTCGTACTTTGGAAGAAGTCGGCAAAGTCTTTGGGGTTACCCGGGAACGGATCCGGCAAATTGAAGCTAAGGCCTTACGAAAATTACGGCACCCATCACGTTCTAAGCAACTAAAGGACTTCTTAGAATAGTTATTAAATAAGGGAGGGCAGAAAGAAGCAGTGGTTTTCTTTCTGCTCTTTTTTGCGTACAAACAAGAAAAGGACATGGAACAAGTAGCAATGATTAAATTAATTTCTGACCAGCTTCAAGCGAGTCAAGGGAAATATATTTCTTATACTTATGAAATTCCACTTCAAAAGCCTCTCCAGCTCTTCCAACGGACATCTGCTTATCAAGGGCAACGTAGCTTTTGGCAAACAAATGATGGTGAATTAACCATGATTGGTTTGCTACCTTTAAAACGGCTCTTTAACTGTGATTTTGAAAAGATACAAAATTTTCAAGCTGAATTTAAGGCTAAGTGGCTAAATTTAACTCCCGAAGGAGGCTTGTCTCCGCGGTTATTGGGTGGTTTTGCCTTTAATTTAGCGGACCAATCAACTACTGAATGGCATCGTTTAGAAAATGGTTATTTTATGCTACCGCAACTTTTGTTTTTGCTTTCCCCAAAGAAAGCCCAGGTCGTTTTAACCACCATTGCGGATGCAAATTTAGAAGCGCAACTTCAAAATTTGCAAAAACAGGTTGAAAGGATCCTTGAAGACGCTCCAATCACTGAACCGACCCAGCCAATCACGGGCGAAGAGCTCGCCGTTACTAAGTGGTTAAACTTGGTTGAAAGAAGTATTACCGAAATCAAAGCTGGCAAAATGAAAAAGGTGGTCCTAGCCCGACGACTAAAGGTCACTGGAGAAAAAGCATTTAATTCGGCAGTGATTTTAGGTCGGTTAATGAAGCAACAAACAAATACCTATCATTTTCTCCTCGAAGATGGCGATACTTTCTTTATTGGGGCCACCCCAGAACGATTAGTTCGAGCAACAAAGGATCAGTTTGTGACGGCGAGTGTTGCTGGTTCAATTGGGCGCGGGCAGACGCCAGTTGAAGATGATCAACTGGGAAATCAGTTACTCAATGATGCTAAAAATCAACTTGAGCATCAAATTGTTGTCGATCGGATTAAACAATCCCTCGCACCTTTTGTTGAAAATGTAATCGTTGGTCCTGCCCAACTTTTAAAGAATCATGATATTCAACACATTTACCATCCAATTATGGGAAAACGACTGGCAAACCAACCGTTACTAACCGTAGTCAAAGCTCTCCACCCAACTCCTGCTTTAGGTGGGGAACCCCGGTCAAAAGCATTACCTTGGTTAGCGACTGAAGAAGATGCCGGGCGAGGAATGTATGGTGGCCCGATTGGCTGGTTAGACCTGATTCGTGATGAAGGTGAATTTGCGGTTGGACTCCGGTCAGGAGTATTTAGTCAAAATACCGGCTATTTATACGCTGGCTGTGGGATTGTTGCTGATTCAATTCCAGAAAAAGAGCGGGTGGAAACCCGGTTGAAATTTCAACCAATGTTAAGGGGGATTTGTGATCAATGGATACTCAAGTAAACTTAGCCAAGTATTTATCAGCATTTATTCAGGGTTTGAAAGAAGCAGGGGTTTCTCAAGCAGTAATTAGTCCTGGCTCCCGTTCCACCCCATTGGCAATTATGTTGCATCGGGATCCGGAAATTACCACCTATCTAGACGTTGATGAACGCTCTGCTGCCTTTTTTGGTCTTGGCCTAACGAAGGTTAATCACCAACCAGTTGCCTTGGTCTGTACCTCTGGGAGTGCTGCTGCTAATTATTATCCAGCAATCTGTGAAGCGGAAGCGACTAATCAATCGTTAATTATCCTAACTACGGATCGACCGGCAGAGCTCCAAGGGGTTGGCGCTCCCCAAGCAATGGATCAAGTTAATTTATATGCTAGTCATGTCAAAAGAATGGTCCAATTGGCCTTGCCGGAAGCAAGCACATCAATGGTGGAATATGCGCACTGGCAAGCTTTTGCAACTGCTACGGATGCTTTGACGATTCCTAAGGGACCGGTACAAATTAATTTACCTTTCCGTGAACCATTATTACCAGCGAATCTAGCGTCAGTTGATTCTCAAGTGTTACGACCAATTCAAAACCTCACGACCCAGCGTCAAGTTGATCTGACACCACTAAAGGAGCTTTTTACCCAACCAGGATTAATTATCGTCGGCGAGGAACGCTCGAAAGAAGAAGCCCAATTATTGGTTCAACTAGCTCAAAAACTCAATTGGCCTTTATTGGGCGATCCCTTGACTAATTTGATAGATCATGATCAAAGTACCGTTTATTTACGTCAAGCAGGCCTAATTTTTCAAGCAACGGTCCCAACTCCAAGGGTAATCTTACGGTTTGGCCGCTTACCAGTGACAAAACCAGTTATACAATGGTTGACTAGGCAAACTTGCCCAACGGTTTTAGTTGAAGACGGCTTACAAATGAAGGACCAACTTCATCGTGCCAACTATTTGGTGAATGGCTCAGTAGCTAATTTTATGACAGCAATTAATAAGCTGAATTTAGCACCGCTTGATGATACTTGGAAACTAAAGTGGCAAGCTTACCAAGATCTTGCAGAAGCAGTCGTTCAAGAGCATATTACTCAGCTTCCCTTCGGACATTCTGTAGTGGCTGCAAGTTTAAGTGATCAGTTAAAGCAACAAAATTTGTTTTTGGCTAACAGTAATTCGATTCGCTTAGTCGATCGTCTTGCAGGAAGTCATAACCAGTCGGTTCAGGTATATGGAAATCGGGGCGTTAATGGGATTGATGGCCTAAACTCGACCGTGGCGGGGATTACGCTAGCAAGTCAGCGAGCCACGACACTCTTGATTGGGGACTTAGCCTTTTTCCATGATATGAATGGCTTAGCGATGATTAAACGGTATCACTTACCGGTAACGGTCATTCTTTTAAACAATAATGGCGGCGGAATCTTTGCCTTTCTGTCCCAAAGTCAGCTTCCAAAAGATGAATATCTGGCCTTATTTGGTACTCCGCAGGATTTGAATTTTAAAAAAGTCGCTGAATTGTATGATTTTAAGTATCACCGCCCGCAATCACAAGCGGAAATTGCCCAATTATTAAACCGACCAGGGCAACATCTAATTGAAATTTTAGATGACCAACAGGCACCAGTTGATGCTTGGCAGGAAATGGTCCAGGATTATCAAGAAAGGGTAGCGCAAACCAATGAAAACTAAACTTTTCCATTCTGAATGGCTCCAGTGGCAAGGTGAAAAGCTACCGACTTTGGTCTGCCTTCATGGGTTCACGGGGACGCTAAATACTTTTCGCAGTTTAAATTGGCCCCCAAATTGGAATGTTTTAGGCGTTGATTTGATTGGCCACGGCCAAAGTCCAATTTTTGTCCACCCCGATGAATACCGCATGCCAAAAGTTATCCAAACCTTACGAAACTTGATGGTCAAACTAGGAATTGGAAACTACACCGTACTTGGTTACTCAATGGGCGGCCGCATTGCTCTAGCTTGGGCTTTAAGCGATCCAAAAATTGTTCGGGTGATTTTAGAAAGTTCTCGGCCAGGAATTGATAGCGAACAAGTTCGCCAAGAACGGCAACTTAAGGATAATCAACTTGCAACTCGGCTTTTAACCCAGCCCTTGCAGGCTTTTGTTGATGATTGGGAGAACTTACCCTTGTTTGCAACTCAACGCCAATTACCAGCCGCAGTTCAAGCCCGGGTTCGTAAGGAGCGATTGAGCCAGGTCCCCTATGGGTTAGCGATGAGTTTGATGATGCTGGGGACTGGTCAGCAAGCAAATTATTGGCCTCGACTACCTCAAATTTGTCCGGGGCTCTTAATTACGGGAAAAGTGGATGCTAAATTCCAGGGAATCGCAACGGCAATGCAGAAAGCGGCGCCCCAATTACATCACCAAGTACTCCCCGGCGGTCACTGCGTCCACTTGGAGAATCCGGCTTTGTTTAGCCAAATAATTAGTGATTACTTAAATCAGCGAGTTTCACAAGTTAATTAATTACGATGATTAATTCGTGATATAATTAACTTGATAATAAGGAGGGGCTATCAATGCCATGTACTACGGTTTTAGTTGGGAAGAAAGCAAGTTTGAACGGGTCCACAATAATTGCGCGGCAAGAAGACTATGGTCAAGCCTTAAACCCACAACGGTTCGTTTTAGTGACTCCAGACCAGCAACCTCGGGAATATACTTCAAAGACGACCGGTTTTAAATGTACTTTACCAGATAATCCGCTTCGTTATACTTCTGATCCTGATGCGGATCCGTCCTTCGGGATCTTTGGAGCAGCTGGAATTAATGAGGCCAATGTTGCCATGACGGCCACTGAAACTAGTACTACCAATTCCCGAATCCTAGGACTTGATCCTTACAATGAAGAGAGCGGGATCGGGGAGGAAGATTTTGTTACTTTGGTTCTTCCATATATTCATAGTGCTCGGGAAGGGGTGCAACGCTTAGGGCAATTATTGGCTGAAGTTGGAACCTATGAATCAAATGGGATCGCTTTTAGCGACCAAGATGAAGTTTGGTATGTCGAAACAATTGGTGGTCACCACTGGGCGGCGATTAAAGTTCCGGATGATTCCTACGTGGTCGCGCCAAACAGGTTTAACATTACCGACTTTAATTTTAATTCTGCTGATACAATGGCTAGTCCAGACTTGCAAACCTTGATTGAAAAGAATCACCTTAATCCTGACCAAAAAGGTTATAATCTCCGTCATATTTTTGGTAGTTCGACCATGCAGGATGCCCGTTATAACAATCCTCGGACTTGGTATGTACAAAAAATTTTTGGTGGGGCTCCGATGACGGATCCAACTTCAATGGATCAACCATTCTTTTGCCATCCCGATCATTTAATTGCGGTTGAAGACATCAAGCAAGTATTGAGTTCTCATTACCAAAATACAGTTTACGATCCTTATGGTGGGGCTTCTGGGAAGCAGTTCCGGCCAATTGCTTTAAACCGTAATTTGGAACTACACATTCTTGAAATTCGTGCGCATGTTCCAGCAAGTCTAGCGGCTACTCACTGGTTGGCTTTTGGTCCGAATACCTTTAATGCGGTCGTGCCATTCTATGCGAATGTTTTATCGACCCCAGCGCCATACGAAAAGACTAGTCGCCAATATGACCCGACGAATATGTATTGGTTAACTAATACCTTAGCTGCCCTTGGTGATCGGCGTTATCAAGCCGTAGCTGGGAAAGTTGAAGCCTTTGAACAAACTGTGGTTGCCAAGTGTCGGCATTTACAATTACAAGCCGACCAACGGGCAAGGTTTCAGGAAAATATTCCGGCTTACTTAACTGAGGTTAATAATAAAATACGCGATTTGCTAGTTCGTAACATTTAACAAAAAAAGCCTAACAAGGTTAGACTCAAAGTAGACTAAAAAAGGAGTCTTTGCCTTGTTAAGCTACTTTAAGTCTAGTTATGATCGCCATGATTTTC
>DWYX01000026.1 GCA_019118465.1 Candidatus Limosilactobacillus faecipullorum
TGAAAATCATGGCGATCATAACTAGACTTAAAGTAGCTTAACAAGGCAAAGACTCCTTTTTTAGTCTACTTTGAGTCTAACCTTGTTAGGCTTTTTTTGTTAAATGTTACGAACTAGCAAATCGCGTATAACTACTATACCCCGCTTAGCAATGGAATGAAACAAGGGGTAGAAAAACGATCTGCTTAATCCGACATAATTTTTACTCGAAAGAAGGTTAATGAGTGGTGGCTAATTTTCTTGAGGAGGTGGTTCCGATGAACTACCCTTACGAAAGGAGTTTAGTCCGTGAGTACTTACCAAGCTTGGCATTGGGCATGTTTTTAGTAGCCTTGCTGACGTTTATTTTTACCTTTTTGGGTTAAATAAAATAGCCGTCCCATACACTTTGGCGAGTCGCGGGACGACTATTTTTTAACTATTTCAATACTAAGCCACCGCCTTTAAAGCGGCCCTTACTACGTACAGTTTAGCATAGCGCGCGGGTGGGACTCCAGGATTCTCCCCCCGCATTTTTAGTTTTTTACCCAACGGTAGGCTGTGAGCACAATTGGGAATGTTATAATATCCATAAAACGCTTACAAAGGAGCTAAGTATAATGACAAAGAAAATTATTCTCGACTGTGATCCAGGGCACGATGATGCTTTAGCATTGACTTTGGCGGTAGCGTCACCCAAGATCGATTTATTGGCAGTAACGACTTCAGCGGGAAACCAGACCCCGGATAAAACCTTGAACAATGCGATGCGGATGTTAACCTTGCTCCACCGGCAAGACATCCCGGTGGCCCAAGGAAATCAAACGCCACTTGTTAAGCCGTTAGAAACGGCACCTGAAGTCCATGGGGAAACGGGTCTTGACGGGGCTGATTTACCAGATCCAGATTTTACCGTTCAAGCATGTCCGGCGATTGACTTAATTGCCAAAACGCTAGAAGCTAGCGATGAAAAGGTAACCCTTGTAGTAACCGGGCCAATGACGAACGCCGCCTTGTTCTTACGGGTTTATCCGGATTTGGCGCGGGAAAAGCTTGATCAAATCGTCTTCATGGGTGGCGCGATGGGCCTTGGTAATTGGCGGCCATCGGTTGAATTTAACATTTTCGTTGACCCCGAAGCAGCTAAAATTGTGATGAACTTTGGCTTGCCACTGGTGATGGCTCCCTTAAATGTGACTCACCAAGCGCAAATTATGAAGGAAGAAATCAAGGCGATTGGTGAAATCACGAACCCGGTTGGTCAAGCTTTCTACGGCCTCTTAAACTTCTTTGAGCAGTACCACGAAGATCCAAAATGGGGCTTTACCGGGGCACCCCTTCATGATCCATGCACGATTGCCTGGTTGATTGATCCAACGATGTTTAAGACCGATCAAATGAACGTCGATGTCGAAACTCAAGGTGAACTAACTCGGGGTGAAACGGTCTGTGATTACTACGGTTTAACCGAAAAGACAAAGAATACTACGGTTCTCTTAGGAATCGATCGGGAACGGTTTATCAAGTTGATTATGGATTCCATCCGGAGTTTTGGGGAAGAATAAGTAAAAGTCCCACTACCAAGGGGTTAACTGGTGGTGGGACTTTTCTAACCTTGTCGTTAAGGTGGGTAACGTTTTTTGTTTTGTCGTTACTTTTGTATGACAAAATTAATTAGAAATATGCTTATTTACCAAAGTTTTATTTGATTTTGGTGATGAAATTTGCTATAGTTTTTTCGAGAGAAGTTTTATGGGCGGTGGCTGATTCTTTGGAGGAGGTGGTTCCGATGAACTACACTTGCGAAAGGAATTTAGTCCGTGAGTACTTATCAAGCACTCATGCTAATGTTGGCATTTGGCACGTTTTTAGTAGCCTTGCTGACGTTTATTTTTACCTTTTTAGGTTAAATAAAATAGCCGTCCCATACACTTTGGCGAGTCGTGGGACGACTATTTTATAGTTGTTCTATCACTAAGCCACCGCCTTTAAAGCGGCTCTCATTACATATATATAATACCACTTAATTATGAGAAAATGAAAGTTATTTGGGTGAATTATATCTTGCATGGGAAGGCCAGCCACTGTTGATAAGTGACGGGGCTTTTTTCATTGTTTTGGAACTAAAAATAGCCGTCCCATACACTTTGGCGAGTCGCGGGACGACTATTTTATAGTCTAACGTAGTCAAGCCACCGCCTTTAAAGTGGCTCCTGTTACATATAATAACACTTAAGTTTCATTCATTGTTAATATAGAATGTAGGCATAAGGGAACGACAAAAAAGCTAACTACGGAGGTGAAATAATGGATAAGGGGAAGGAATTTTACCAATGGTATCAATCAAAGACGCCTTATGAACTGATGCAGATGGGTGATCAAGCAAAGGATTTGAAAGAAAAGGCTTTCTATTTTGACTTGATGAATGCAAAGGTAAGAGATGAACAGAAAAAAATTATTAACGGAAAGTTTGTGATGTAGTGAAAACTTATATCCTTTTAGCGGGTGTTAATGGTGCTGGGAAGAGTACGACCTATCAAACAATTACCAAAGCAGTACCTGATTCTGTTTTTATCAATGCTGATAACGTACTACGGGCTCACCACTGGGACTGGCATTCACAACACGCTAATATTAAGGCAATGCGTCTAGCGTATCAAAATTTGCTGACAGCCATGAATCAAGGAAGAAATATTATCCATGAAACAACTTTGGCTTCAAGTGTAAACGGAACTTTGCGTTTAGTTAATCGGGCAAAGAGTTTGGGGTATCGGGTTGAATTACAATATATTGGCGTTAATAGTCCAGAGATTGCGCTTCACCGAATTACTGAACGGGTAAAGAAAGGTGGGCATGGCATCCCAGAAGCAGTTGTTCGAAAACGATACGGAATTAGTTTACAACGGCTGGCAGAACTAGTACCTGAGTTTGATGCTGTTTATCTGTGGGATAATAGTTTTAACGATGCAAAGCTAATTTTCTATCGTGATGGTCAAGAAAAACTAAGTTATCTTTCGCCAGAATATGCATGGGTGCCAGATGTTTTTGAATAAACAGACTGAAACTTGTAAGCGCCAAATGATGGGGATTCCCCGTCATTTGGCACTTTCTAGATAAAAAATCAAAAAACGCAAAATTTCGAAGAAAACGATACCAAAGAGACTGGTAAGAAACGTGTGTTTCTTACCAGTCTTTCTCGTACCTCCGAATGTTACACAGAAACGACGATCGAGGCAGTAGCCAAGTGAATATCGCCTTCCCTCCAGTCGGCACGATCCGACTTGGCCTTGCGTGGGCTCACAAACGACAAGTACGCTGGTTGGTTCGCTCTAAACCACGGCCCTAGCGGATAAGTTTGAACAAAAGAACGATTCGTACTAATCAACCTTCGTCCGCCTGATCCTGGCCAGGCCGTCGAGAAGGTTTTCTCTCGACCTCTATATTTCCCTGGAAATTATTTGGATTTGGTAGTTTGCTTTGCTAGGTTTGAGTTAACAAAACGAATTGCAGACATTGTTGGGAAACATTTACTACCGAAGTTAAGGTCACCATACCAACATGTTTTATGATCAAAGATACAAAGTTGATTGCCGATTTGTTTGCTCCATTGGATGTTAACTTTTGGTGATAGTAAATGCTCGAGTGACTCATTATTTTGATGGATGTCGTCAGCTTCTTTGAGGTTTAAAGAGATACGTTTGTTCTGACTGGCTTGGTCATTTAGAATTTGGATTAATTGCCTTGATAAAGTTCTGACTCGGATAAAGATATCAGTTGCTTGGTCAATGTCGTGAATCCAAGTGGCTTCGTAAGTTTGCCAATCAAAATATTGAGCGGCGTAATTGTTATGATTGGTCGGCGGGACGATTTCGTATCCTAACTTGCGATAAACGTTGCTTCGCTTCTTAAACATTTTTGCAAAAGTATCGTCAGCAATGTCAACGTAATCGTAAACGCGTAACTCATCTTTATCTGAAAGCCCTCGTTCGAGCCGGCCTAAGTACTGTTGGGTATTACCTCGCCAAGCAAATGGTAAGGTAAAGAAAAGGGTATCAAGACTGGGCATGTCAAAACCTTCACCAACGTACTTACTAGTTGAGAGGATAACATAAGGCTTGGTTTCATCTTTGATATTTAACTTTTCTTTGGTACTCCCGGTGATAATTTGGATTTGTGCATCTGGATGTTGCGCTTTTAATTCTTGATACAAGATCTTTAAGTGCTTTACTCGTTCACTCAAAAGTAAGATATGACGATTCTCGCTTAGTGCAACGATAACATCATTGATAATTTGCAAATTGCGTTCTGGATCCTCAACAAGTTCTGCTAGCTTTTGAGGATAGTTTTCATTAAGAGAAAGTTGCTGATATTCACCAACACCGTTATAACGAGGGTATAGATAACGATGAATTAAGTTGTTTTCAGAAGGTCGGCTTTGATAATAAATTTGACCACATCTTAAATACATAAATTTTTCAAGGCCATCGTTTCTTTCCGGAGTAGCCGTAAGACCAACGATGAAGCGGGTGTTTGCCTCCAAGAGAACCTTTTCGAAAGTAATGGCCGCAATATGATGGCATTCATCAATAATGATTTGACCGTATGATTGATAAAATTTTTCTCTTTCCTTAGAGGTTAAGTGGGTGAGTTTGCGAATATTAACAATGTCAACCAAGTGGGACGGGTGATTTCGAGTTCCTGAAATAACTTCAACAGTCGACTTTTTAATCTTCCGCCTTTTAGGAGAAAGTTCTTCGTCTGGCAAATCCTCGATCTTGAGAAAGGTTTGAGCGCTACTTTGCCACTGCTTAGCAATACTTTGAGTGGGAACGACAATTAGTGTACGTTCTTTTCGTTTAGCGATTAAGGCACATCCGACGACGGTTTTGCCAAAGCCAGTGTGAGCACAGATCATTCCTAGTGAATGTGGATTAAGTTTAGTGATTGCTTCTGATTGTTCTGCACGTAATTCACCCTTGAATGTGACATTAAGTGGTTTGGCATCGGTAAATTCTTCTGTTAGTTGGCAGTTGGTACTTTCGACTAAGAGTGGGAGAACGCCACGAGGAAGGTGCAAGAATCTTGAATCATAGCTGGCAGCAGTCAACATTGATGGAATGTTCCAAACTGGGGCTCGCATCCACTGCTTTTTGTTAAATTCAGGATTTGTAAAAGTTACTAAACTTAGTAGGGCTAATTGTTCACGATGAGTCAAGTCTTGGCGATTAATTAAAAGCTCACCCCTAATAACGCCAGTAATCTTTTTTGGTAAGTAGGTTATGCTTAATGTACCTAGTATTTCATTGTCGCTGTTTAAGATTCCACGGTCAGCTTTGATTTTATCAATTAGATATGATAGTTCTTTGGTAGTGTATTGTTTGGTCTGTTCTAGCTGATCAAACAGTTTAGCTGGTGGAAGTGGAGAGAGATCATCATCGGTAAAAATAGACCGTTTTTGTTGGACATCACCCCATTTGAGCGGGAGCGCAATTAAATTCCCAAAACCATTATTGGGTAAGCGGTCTTGATTTGGAATCATTCGGTCAAAGCAATCAAGGGTTACATCACTACTATTCAACATTGCTTCTGCCAAGATTAGTTTTCCGAGTAAACGGGCACTTTTTGCGGGTACAGGTTCACTAAAGAAAAGCCAAATGTGGTAGCTATTCCCCGAAGAAGAGATTTCGGGAAGACAATTGATGTGGTATTTATGCAAAGCTACTAGAATAGCTTTTGTTGTATCTCGGGGATCAGGACCACCATGCTGGTCAAGATCAAAAACTAGGAGCTTGGTTAAATCGCCAGGCAGTAAAGGATAAATTCCGAAACGATGATAACCATCATCCTTAGTAATTTGGTCGAAAATCGTAGTGGTGGTGTAAGGAAGATACTCTTTGGTTAATTTGTTTTGGGCAGCTTTATTATTTCGAAGATTATAGAAGTCCCACCAATTTTTGAGAGCTGGACTATAGCCCTTGCCGTTTGACCATTTTTGGGCATAGACATCAAGACGACCGCTAAAGTAGCGGAGATAAAGGGCGAGCTTTTCCTCTGTTGAACGAGGCTTTTTAAGTAGCTCAGCTAATTCTTCCCGAGAAATAATATAGTTTTGATTATTGGCAGTCTTGATTAAAAAATCTGTTTGATCTGAATGGTAGTGATGAAACTCTTTCAGTACGATGATCTGTTCACCGTTATTGAGGCGATATCCTTGATTGAATTCCATAATCCATCCCTCCGTTTTATTTCCCAGGAAATTAAAGCCGATTCTGCTGACGATAGGCATTAGGACTGGCTCCGGCATACCTTTTAAAGGCTTTTGAAAAGGTATAAGTATCGCTATATCCAACCCCGCTGGCGATTTCTTTAATGGGGAGGGCGGTAGTAATTAGTTGTTGTTTAGCGTCTTCCATCCGTTGGCGAGTTAGAAATTGCTGTGGGGAAGAGTTGGCATAGCGTTTAAAAAGATCGTAGACGTAACTTCGTGAAAGGGCAAGGTGGTGGGCCAAATCGGTAATAGTACAACCAGCTTGGTAGTTGGTTTTTAAATAATTGACGGCCGCTTGGAATTGAAGTTCCGTTTGATTATGGCTAGGGGATTTACTACCGGGAAATTCATTAAGGAGGTTAAAGAACATTTCAAAAGTAAGAGCCTTAATGTGTAAATCATTGGCTAACCCATATTCGTGGTGGAGGGCTTGGTAAAGTTGGGTGAGGGTGTTAGCAAACCGAGACCCTTGAACGTCTTTTAGAAAATAACGCTGCGCCAACTTCGTTTTTTCAAGGATTGTATCGATATTTAGTCCGTTAAAGCCAATCCAGAAATAGGTCCACGGTTCACTTTGGTCAGCTTGATAGAAGGCTGGTTTACCCTTCGGTAATAAGAAAATATCACCCGCGTGGAGGGTCGTAAGGTGCTGGTTGGCAACCGCAAATTCTCCTTGACCTTGCAAAATAAAGTGGAGTACATAATTACTGCGGATATTATTACCACGAAAAACGTGCCCGGGGCGACAACGCTCTAAACCATAAAATAAAATGTCTGCTTCAATACTATCAGTTGCTAGCGTGCGGTACTCACCATTCATCTTTTTGCCACCTTTTGATGTCATTATGTAAATTCAATAAAAATTTATCACTGTTGTTAAGCTGATTATAGAAAATAGCTGTCAATTTGTCTAGTGAACAAATTGACATCAATTCATGGGCTATTGCCATTCTTATTTCCGGATAAACTCGATATATTATTTTTGTAAGCGAATACATAGCTTACGAAGATACGAAAGGCGGAATTAACAATGGCAAAAAAGAAAGGTGTCATGACCGTAAAAGAACAATTAGCCTATAGTTTTGGGGCTTATGGGAATGACTCATTTTACTCTTTGTTATCTGGTTATCTAATTGTCTTTATTACTTCTCACTTATTTGATTCGGGAAATAAGGCCTTAGATGCCAAAATGATCGGGTTAGTTACAGCAATTATTATGATCTTACGGATCGCTGAATTATTCATTGACCCCTTCATTGGTAACTGGATTGACCGGACTAAGACGCGGTGGGGCCACTCCCGGCCATGGATTGTAGCTGGTGGGACGGTTTCAACACTGCTATTAGCAGCCCTCTTTACGCCCCTCGGCAATTTGTACCAATCCAATGCGATGGCTTACCTCGTGGTCTTTGCGATCATGTACATCACGATGGATATTTTCTACTCCTTTAAGGACGTTGGTTTTTGGTCGTTACTTTCTTCATTGACGACGAACTCCGAAGAACGGGAAAAAACGGCGACCTTTGCCCGGATCGGTTCAGCCATCGGGGGTTCCTTAGTTGGGGTGGTAGTTATGCCAGCCGTAATTTTCTTCTCTGCCACCAAGACTTCAACTGGTGATACCCGGGGCTGGATGATCTTTGCGGCCATTATCTGTTTCTTATCCCTCCTTTCGGCTTGGGGTGTGGGAATTTTTAACCGCGAAGTAGATTCTGATATTCGGCATAACGAAGAAGATACCGTTGGGGTGATTGGCGTTTTCAAAGCCGTGGCGAAAAATGACCAATTACTTTGGGTAGCTTTAGCCTACTTAGCTTACGGGATTGGTAATAACATCACCAACTCCTTGATTATCTACTTCTTTACTTATATTGTTGGGAAAGCGACGGCCTTCTCCGTGCTTTCAACGATTAACATTTTCGCAGGGATGGCAGCCACGGCGCTTTTCCCAATTCTTTCCAAGAAATTCAGTCGTCATCAAATGTTTGCAGGTTGTTTGTTAGTAATGGTGCTTGGTTTAGGGCTCTTTGCCTTTGCCGGCCAAAGCGTGGTGCTTTCCTTAGCTGCCGGCATTATCTATGCCTTCCCTCAACAAATGGTCTTCTTGATTGTCTTAATGATTATCACTGACTCAGTTGAATATGGGCAATGGAAGTTAGGCCACCGGGATGAATCCCTGTCCTTATCCATCCGGCCGTTGATTGATAAGTTCGGGGGTGCTGTTTCTAACGGGGTCGTTGGTCAAATTGCGATCATTGCTGGGATGACGACCGGAGCGACAGCCGCTTCAATTACGGCTACCCAACGGATGAACTTTAAGCTTTTGATGTTGGCAGTGCCAGCGGCTTTGATGATCATTGCCATCATTATCTTCTTACGAAAGATTACCTTAACTGAAGAAAAGCACGCTCAAATCGTCGACGAACTCGAACGGACTTGGGGTGAAAACTTCAAGGATGAAGACGATGCAGCTGATAGTCAAACGGAAGCAACTACCATTACCGCACCAGTTTCTGGGAAGCTCGTGGCCCTAGCCGATGTAAATGATGAACATTATGCCAAGGGCGAACTTGGACAAGGTTTTGCAATTAAGCCAAGTGATGGAAAGGTTCTCGCTCCCTTTGACGGGACGGTTCGGTTAACCTTTGACGATACCCGCCACGCAGTTGGTTTGGTTGCGGAAAACGGCATGGCTGTTTTGATTCACGTGGGCTTAGGAACCGTCAAACTAAAAGGAACCGGCTTTGTATCTTACGTCAACCGGGGGCAAGCTGTTAAGCGCGGCGATGAAATCCTCGAGTTCTGGCAACCAACCATTCAAAAAGCGGGGTTGGATGATACGGTGATGGTAACGGTCACTAACTCTGATAAGTTCAAGGAATTTAAGTTCATTAAAACTAGTGGTGAAGTCGTTGATGCTGGTAATGAAGTTCTAACTGTTAAATAGGAGATGATGTGATGGAAACATTAATTACCTTTGATGAGAAACAAAAAGTCTTTCACTTAAGCAACGGCCAAATTTCCTATCTTTTCAGTGTAGAAGCTGGGGCTACCCTTAGTCACCTTTACTTTGGTCAAGCTGTCAAAGCCTACCATGGTCAATTACGGTATCCGCGGTTAGACCGGGGCTTCTCTGGTAACCTTCCCGGCTCAAAGGACCGGACCTTTTCCCGGGACAGCGTTCCAGAAGAATACAGCAGTGCCGGGGAAATGAACTTCCGGACACTGGCAAGCGTCGTTCGCCAGGCTGATGGCGCCAACGCTTTGATGCTTAAGTATGTTGGTTACGAAATTACCCCGGGAAAACCAAAGTTGACAGGGTTACCAGCCGCGTATGTTGAAAATGACGATGAGGCCCAAACGTTAACAGTTACTTTGCAAGACGAAAAGAGCCAGGTTGAATTTAAGCTTGCCTACACGATTTACCGCGACTATCCAATCATTACCCGGTCGGTCCAAGTAGTTAATCACGGGGAAGCAAAGGTAAAGCTTGAAAAAGTGGCATCAATGCAACTAGACTTTGTGGGGCGGGATTTGGATGTGATTTCCCTACCGGGAGCCCACGTACGGGAACGCCAAATTACCCGGACCCGGGTAACGCCGGGAATTCACCAATACAGTAGTATTCGGGGATCTTCTAGTCACCAAATGAATCCGTTTGTGGCCTTAGTTGATCCGGCAACGACGGAGTTTAGTGGGGAGGCCTATGGCTTTGCCCTTGTTTACTCTGGTAACCACGCCTTTGAAGTTGAAAAAGACCAATTTGGCCAAACGCGCTTAACTGCTGGAATTAATGACTTTAACTTTAATTGGGAACTTCAACCCGGCGCTAGTTTTCAAGCTCCAGAAGTGCTGCTGACATACTCTAGCCACGGCCTAAACGGGATGAGCCAGGGCTTCCACCACTTAATCCAAGAACGGGTTGTCCGGTCTAAATTCAAGCACGCCCAACGCCCAATTGTAGTGAACAACTGGGAAGCAACCTACTTTGATTTTGATGAGGCGAAGCTCCAGACCATTGTTGATGAAGCTCAGAATCTCGGGATTGAAATGTTTGTCCTGGATGATGGTTGGTTTGGTCACCGGAGTAACGATGATTCTTCCCTTGGTGACTGGCAAGTCTTCGCCAAGAAGTTTCCGCATGGTTTAAAACACTTTGCCGACTACGTTCATGGGAAAGGTCTAAAGTTTGGGCTTTGGTTTGAACCTGAAATGATTTCCTATGATTCTGACTTGTACCGGAATCACCCTGATTATCTGATGCAAGTACCAGGCCGGGAACCGTCCCCAGCTCGGGACCAATACATTCTAGACTTGAGTCGTCAAGAAGTTGTTGATAATATCTTTGAGCAAGTTAAGGCGATCTTAACTGCCAATGATGTTGACTACGTGAAGTGGGACATGAACCGGCACCTTTCCGATATTTACTCAGTGGGCTTACCACCAGAACGGCAAGGAGAAGTTTATCACCGTTACATGTTAGGGGTTTACCAGTTAATGGACCGCTTGACCAGTGCCTTTCCAGATGTGCTCTTTGAAGGTTGCTCTGGTGGGGGTGGTCGCTTTGACGCTGGCCTGGCTTATTACATGCCACAAAGTTGGACAAGTGATAACACCGATGCGGTAGCCCGGTTGGGGATCCAAGCAGGGACTAGCCTGGTTTACCCACCGTCCTTAATGACCGCCCACGTTTCGGCAGTGCCAAATGGTCAGACTGGCCGGACGACTTCCTTTGCAACCCGGGGGGCCGTGGCCATGAGTGCCGTCTTTGGCTATGAACTTGATTTAACCAAGTTAACGACGGAAGAAAAACAGGCGGTCAAAGAGCAAATTGGTAAATATCAAGAAGTTCGCGACCTCGTAGTAAATGGTGATTTCTTCCGTTTGAAGGATCCGGGTGCTGGAAATAAAGTGGCGTGGATGTTTGTCGCTAAGGATCAAAGTGAAGCCCTCGTGATGGACTGTCAGTTATTAGCCGAAGCGCAACCGTTCTTTACTAAGACTAAGCTAGTCGGCTTAGATCCAAACCGGAAATACCAAAACGTTGCGACGAAAGAGATCTTTGGTGGCGATGAACTTATGCACCTCGGTTATTACAATCCGGTGGTTAAAGAGGACTTCGTAGCCCGTTTAACCCACTTTAAAGCCTTATAACAGCATGTACTAAATCAAATTTGCAAATACTAAAATCAATTCTTACCGAAAAAAGGGACCAAGCAGGCGCATGCTTGGTCCCTTTTGGGGTATTTAATGATGATTTCCCGGGAAATTATTTCCGGGCGTGGAGACGAACCGTTAACAAATGTAAAATCGTGGCCAATAAGGCAAAGAAGATGATCACAAAGGAAAAGTAGGTCCACCAAAAACCAGTAATAGGAACTAAGTGGCTTAAACCAACCTGGATGCCCATGGTAATTAAGGTCATAATTGCGACAATCGCAAAAAGTTCAAAGTACCGTTTCACGGTTTGATCATCCTTTCTTTGGCTTTGATTAATCTTTTCACTGAGCTTTTTTAAACGGGTAATTTTCTTTTCAGGCAGGCCTTGAGCTTCGTGATCCCAGGTGCCAGCTTGAACGGCTTCACCAAGTTTGATTAGGCCAGCAGTACTGAGAACCCGATCGACAGTTTGGAAGGTTGGATCGGTAGCTGGACTGAAGAAGTTGGCCCACGCCTGCTTATAACAAGAAGTTAAGGTAACGTAATGCTTATTTTTAAAACGACCCGGATGCATCCCACCCCGGTGATCAATTCGGACGAGGTAGTGCCGCAAGATATCAAAAAATTGCTTTAGCGTCCCACTTTCTTGCCCCCAGTAAGTCGGGGTGGCGATGACCCAAACGTCGCTTTTAATTAAAAGCTGAACCAGTTTCCCCAAATCCCGGTTTGGATGCTGGGGCCCAGCGGGATGGAGATTAAAGTCATTTAGGTTGATCGTAACTGCCGTATTTGGGGCTTTTACATTATCCATTACCGTCGCTAACATTTGCGCCGTAATGCCTTCTGGATTAGTACCAGCAAAAATTCCTAAAACTTGAATACGATCACAACCTTCTTAATTAAGTTAAATCCACTATACCATAGATTGAAAACGCTAATTGAGTTTGATTCTTATCAAGACGAAATTTAGTTATAAGGTAGGCCTGCCAAATAAGCACGCAAAAAACCGCCAAGCATGACGAGATCATTGCTTAGCGGTTTTATCAAGATTTATTTTTCTTTAAGGTATTTACTACGGACCAGTAATTCCCGGGATTGCTGGTCCATTGGTCGGTAACCCTTCGTAAAGAGGTGGCGGAAATACATCATGTTGTAAATGAAGGTAAATAAGACGGCCGGCCACGGGAAAGTTAAGAGGTCCCCAAGGTGAAACATCAGGGCAAAGAGGACGTAAATCGCATCCCAAACTAGCATCAAAGCAAAGTTGTACCAGTCGCCGCGAAAGACAGCCGGGAGGGGGCCGAACCAAAACGTGGTCCAAGAAATCCCGACCTTGGCAATCCGAATATCGCCCGCATCGTTAATTACCTTAGCGTAATTCGGTGGGACAGGAAGATTCTTTAAGAAATCTTGGTTGTTATTTTGATTACCAAATGGGTTTTGCACTGGTTAGCCTCCTTGATTAAACGTATTTGTAACCAATTAAGTGTAACATAGGTTTGGGGATAGGAGCGAGCAATCTTACTTAATGGAAAATTTTGCGTGTAAAATTGAGAAAATATGCTATAGCTTTTAGCTATATTCATGAATTTAATGAATAAGAAACTGATTCAATGAAAAGCCTAGTTTCTAAACCGATTTACCAATTTTTTGGAATAAAAATTAAGAAAAATGTTGACAAAGATTAGAAAATGATGATAGAATTTTGACAATCAAATGAGCGAAGTAAACATTTAGAAAAGCAGAGTAACTGATGGCGGTTATCACAGAGAGCTCTTGGCTGGTGAAAAAGAGTTAACCTAAGTTAGTGAAGATGGGCTTGGAATGGCACTGGCGATTCGTTAGTCAGTGACGGGGTTGCACCCGTTACCAATGCAGGGTTATTCAAGAGAGTAACTCAGCAAGATTTCACTTGTGAGGGTGGAATGAATCTAAGGTGGTAACACGAGCAATCGTCCTTGATCGAAGAAAACTTCGGTTAAGGGCGATTTTTTGTTTTTTCGCTTATGTCGTCAAGATGAAAAAAGAAAGGAAGTTATCATTATGCGGAAGAAGAAACAAAAACGGTTGGTTATCTGGTTGGTTTTAGCGGTTGTTGTCGTTGTTGGTGCGATCTTTAGTTTTGGCCTTACCGGGCAGAAACAAAACAAGACGGTGACGGTAGGGGTGGTTAGCCCAAGTACTGCTGACGAAAAGATTTGGAATCAAGTTGCCAAAACGGCAAAGGATAAGTATGGAGTTACGGTTAAGACAAAGACCTTCACCGACTACACTCAACCCAACAAGGCCTTGGCGAATGGTTCGATTGATCTAAACGCCTTCCAACACTACGCTTTCTTAGGTGCTTGGAACAAGGCAAATAAGGGAAGCCTGGTTGCCATTGGTAAGACGTTTATTACTCCAATCCACCTTTACTCTAACAAGTACAAGAATATCAAGGATTTACCGGACGGAGCGACAATCGCCGTTCCAAACGATACTTCGAATGAAAGCCGGGCCCTCTTCGTCTTGAAGAATGCTGGTTTGATCACCTTAAAGAAGTCGGCTGGAACTTTAGCAACGGTTGCGGATATCAAGAGTAACCCCCACAACTTAAAGATTAAGGAATTGGCGGCTGAACAAACGGCCCGGTCACTTGATGATGTTGACGCGGCGGTTGTAAACACTAACTATGCGGTGGCCGCAAAGTTGGCTGATAACAAGATTCTTTACACGGAACCAGTTAACAAGGATTCGCAACAATGGATCAACATTATCGTAGCAAACAAGAAGGACAAGAATAAGGAAGCTTACCAAGACGTGGTAAAGGCTTACCAAACGACGCAAGTTAAGCACTTGATCCAAAAGTACTACGGAGATAAGGAAATCGCTGCTTGGGATTTGAAGTTGAAGTAATTTACACGGAGGGATAACTATGTCACACATCATTGATCTGGATCACGTTTCGGTAACTTTCGGTGATCTCCACGCCGTTTCAGACGTGACCATTAAAGTCGATAAAGGCGATGTTTACGGGGTCGTTGGTTATTCCGGGGCGGGGAAATCTACCTTGGTGCGGACAATTAACCTCCTCCAATTACCAACGAGTGGAACGATTGAAATTGCTGGTACAACCTTCTTTAAAGACGGTGCTGCTCAAATTTCAGGCAAAGAACTTCAAGCTAAGCGGCGGAACATCGGGATGATTTTCCAACACTTTAACCTCTTAAACGAAACAACGGTCATTGAAAACGTTGCTTTTGCCTTAAAGCACAGCGACCTTGACGATGACGCCATTGAAAAGAAATGCTACGAACTCTTAGACTTAGTTGGTCTCAAGGATAAGGCGGAAAACTATCCGGTTCAACTTTCTGGTGGGGAACAACAACGGGTTGCGATTGCCCGGGCGTTAGCCAATGATCCGGAAATCTTAATTTCAGACGAAGCCACTTCCGCCCTCGACCCACAAAACACTAACCAAATTTTGGACCTCTTAAAACGATTGAATAAGAAATTAGGCTTAACGATCATCTTAATTACTCACGAAATGGATGCAGTTAAGAAGGTCGCCAATAAAATCGCCGTCATGGAGCACGGGAAGGTAGTCGAACAAGGCAACCTCCGGGACGTCTACCTCCGACCACAAGCGGAATTAACCCGTCAATTCGTCGGCGGTTCCTTAGCCGCTGCCGATACTCTCCGTTCTTTCAATTTAGGTGGATTGAACGATAACGAACAACTTTACCAAGTGGTCTTTAGTGCTACTAACGTTACGAAGTCGATCATCCTTGAATTATACAAGCAAGTTGGCGTTGATGTTTCGATGCTTTATGGAAATATTGAAGTGCTCGGGGATGAACCCGTTGGGACGATGTTTATCCTGGTTACCGGGACCCCAGAACAACAAGCTAAAGTTACGGAACTATTGAAGAGTTTTAATGTTGAAGTTAGTCAGGTTGATGGAGGAATCTTAGCATGAGCGAGTTAATTTCAAAATATTTACCAAACGTTACCAGCCTAGGTTGGACTGGTGATAGTGGTTGGGGCACGGCGATTTTTCAAACCATTTTTATGACCTTTTGGCCAGCGGTTGTTGGCGGGATCTTAGGGCTAGTCTTTGGCCTCGCCCTGGTGTTAACTAAAGACGGGGGGATTTTAGCCAACCGGGTTTGGTTTAACATCTGCGATAAGATTGTTTCCTTCTTCCGGGCGATTCCGTTCATTATCTTGTTAGCCTTTATTGCCCCCTTTACCCAATTGATTGTCGGTACCCAAATTGGGACAACGGCCGCTCTTGTTCCGCTTTCCTTAGGGGTCTTTCCTTTTTTTGCCCGCCAAGTTGAAGTGGCCTTAGAAAGTGTTGATCGCGGTAAGGTTGAAGCTGCTCAAGCCCTTGGTTCTACCAATTGGGATATTATCTTTGATGTTTACCTAAGTGAGGCGCGGGCGGAACTCGTCCGGGTTTCAACAGTAACTTTGATCAGTTTGATTGGTTTAACCGCCATGGCCGGAGCGATCGGGGCTGGTGGTCTTGGGAACACCGCAATCGCCTACGGGTACAACCGGTTTAATAACGATGTGACGGTGGTTGCCACCCTCTTGGTTTTGATCTTGGTTTTGATTGTCCAATTAGTTGGGGACTGGTTAGCCAAGAAATTGAACCATCAAGTTCGGTAGAGCAAATAACATGAAATATTAAAGAGGGCAGGAATAATTAGGGCCACTAACTTAATAGCTAGAACGAACACAACTTTGAGAGCATTTCTATTACTCAGATATTGTGGTGAAAAGCAGTAGCTGAATGGTAGTTGCTTGCACCAACCTTATTCAGCTTTGCGTGGGTTTGCGAACGCCAAACAAGTTGGCTGGTTTGCGCCAACATTCCCTGGCCAATGGTTGCGACGTTATACTAAAGGGAGGATCAGCATGGAAAAAACTGAGAAATTGAAGATCTTAACGGACTTAATTGCTATTCCGACGGTTAACCAAAACGAAGCGGCGGTTGCTAATTACCTTCAGGATTTATTCCAAGCTCATGGCCTTACGGCTACAGTTGATGAATTCACTCCGGGACGAGCGAATTTAATTTTAGAAGTTGGTGCAGGCGATCACGTTCTCGGCATAACTGGTCATATGGATACCGTTGCCGTTGGTGAAGAAAAGTTCTGGCAGCATCCGCCGTTTGAAGCCGCAATCGATGGTGATCGGATTTATGGGCGAGGGGCTGCTGATATGAAAAGTGGTTTGGCCGCTCAGGCAATTGCCCTAATCGAATTACATGAAGCAGATTTGCTCCATGGGCGGGTTCGTTTTCTTGCGACTGCCGGTGAAGAGTTGGGGACTCCTGGCGCTAATCGGCTCTTAGAACAAGGACAGGCGGATGACTTGGATGCTTTGTTGGTTGGGGAAGCAACTGGTGGGGATGTCATTTATGCCCATGCTGGAAGCATTAACTACCGCCTAGCAAGCACTGGGAAAGCAGCGCACTCTTCAACTCCGGAGGTGGGGGTGAATGCCTTAACACCGCTGGTTAAATTTTATCAAGAAGAGGCGAAATTGTTTCAGAATCTCCCCCAAGATCCAATTTTGGGCCCAGTAAAACACAGTGTGACCGTGATTAAGGGTGGCGATCAGGTTAATTCAATTCCGGCGCAAGCAGAATTAATGGGCAATGTTCGTCCGACTAAGGTAGTACCAAACACCGAGGTAATTGAATGGTTGCAACAGTTAGTTGCCCATTTAAAAGACGATTTCCCGGGAAATAAACTTGAGTTAACCATTATTCATGATTTTTATCCGGTTAGTACCGCTCCTCAAGACGAGTTTATCCAAACCGTCTTAACCGCAAGCCAGCAATGTTTTGGCGAAATCAGAGAGCGGCCGCTTCCCCAATTAAGGACCATTAACGGCGCAACTGATGCTAGTGTCTTCACTAAGGCAAATCCTGAGTTACCCGTCGCTGTTTTGGGTCCCGATGCCTGGGAAAGCTCCCACCAAGTTGATGAATTTACAACGATTAGTTCATATCTAGCAACGATTGAAACTTATAAACGAGTTATAGAAAAAGGCCTTCGATGAGAAGAAAAAAACGTCGTGAAAGCTGGTTTTAGCCGGGTTTCACGACGTTTTCTTTTATCTAGAGCATAATTTTGTAAGTGAGACTTGCTTAGCAGTATCCAAATGGGAGCAAGGAATTAGTTCTCGTACCTTCGAAGATTACACGGAAACTACGGTCGAGGCAGTAGCCAAGTGAATATTGGCATCCCGCCAGTCGGCACGATCCTGCTTGGTCTTGCGTGGGCGCACAAACGCCAAGTAAGTAAGTTGGTTCGCTCAAACCACGAAAGCACGATTCTTGCAAGGCAATTTTCGTCCGCTTGATCCTGGTCAAGCCGTCGAGCAGGTTTTCTTCTGACCTCTTTACTTAGTGCCTGTTTGGTGATCCTTAATGAAGGTTTGTAGCCGTTGGATGGCGGCTTTAAGAGTAGTCAAATCAGTCCCATAACTTAACCGCACGTGGCCGTCCATACCAAAAGCCTTCCCGGGAACGAGGGCGACATGGGCTTCTTGTAAAACAGCGGCGACAAAGTCATCGGTAGAAGCAAATCCCGTTGCTTTGACGGCTTCACTAACATCGGGGAAGAGGTAGAAAGCCCCACTTGGTTTAGTAGCGAGCGAAATACCAGGAAGATCATTAATTAATGGGAAAATCGTGTTTAACCGTTCTTCATAGACTTGGCGCATTTCTGCGACGCAAGTTTGATCGCCCGTCATGGCAGCCAAGGCCGCATATTGACTGGCGGCGTTGAGGTTCCCGGTGGTGTTGCCGATAAAGTTCCCCAGTCGTTGGATTAGTTCTGCATTGGCGATTACGTAACCAACCCGCCAACCGGTCATCGCATAGGCCTTGGAGAAACCATTCACCAAGATGGTGTGGTCTTTAATTGCTGGTGTCAGATCCAAGAGGGAGGTGAAGGTGGTACCATTGTAAACCAAGGCGCCATACATATCATCGGTAATAATCGTTAAGTCTTTAGCAACTGCCCATTCCCCAAGGGCGAGAAGTTCAGCCTTGGAGTAGACTTCGCCAGTGGGGTTGTTAGGAGAGTTAAGGATCAAAACCTTGGTTTTAGGGGTCCAAACTGCTTCTAGGTCCGCTGGGGTAACTTTTAATTGGCCGGCTGGAGGGGTCGCGAAAACGGGGGTTCCACCAGCTAATTTAACTTGTTCGGAATAGCTGACCCAGGCAGGAAGGGGGATTAGAACTTCGTCGCCAGGATTCAAGAGGACCTGACTTAAAGCGTATAAGGCAAACTTACCCCCAACGGTCATGACGACGTTTTCAGCAGTAAAGTTGGTCCCATGTTGTTGGTTATTAAAATCAGCAACGGCTTCCCGAAGAGGTAAAATCCCGGTCGCTGCCGTGTAGGAATCAGCTTGGTTATCATTAATGGCGGTAATGGCGGCTTGATGAATATGAGCGGGGGTATTAAAATCCGGTTCCCCAACGGTAAGATTCAAAACATCAATTCCTTGCGCTTGCATGGCTTTTGCTTTAGCGGATAAAGCGAGGGTGGCTGATGGTTGTACATTTAAAATACGTTGTGAAAACTGCATGTTAAACTCCCCTTTTTTCTGAATGATTTGCGTCGAACTAGAGAAATTGTATCATGATTTACAACCATTTGTGGAAAATGGATTAAAAAATAGTAAGGAAAAACGATTAAAGGCGAATGATCATGCGACGAAGTTTGCGAGGAGTTGATAAAGTTCAGGAAGTTCACGGTCAACCCGAAGCAAGCGCCCATCCTTCGTAAAACAATGTTCCGATTCACCAAGGCATACCAAGTTCCCTTCGCAGGTCATTTCATAACCCAAAGTTAATTTAACGCGGTCAAGGTGCTTAACCGTCAATTTAATATCAACTTGGTCACCAAAAGTTGTGGTTTGCTTATACCGGCAGTTAACGCTAACCACGGGAGAAATGATGCCAGTCTGTTCTAATTGACCGTAGTCCCAACCAATCACCGCAAAAAAGCGGGTTCGAGCTTCTTCCATCCACCGGACATAGTTAGAATGGTGGGTGATCCCCATCCGGTCAGTTTCGTAATATTCGACTTGGTGGGTGTAGAATTGCGCCGGATTTTCAATTTGAATCTGGGTTAAGTCAACCTCAGCTAATTTAGCCAGGACAGGTTTAGCGGCCGGAAGCCAATTCAGTTCGGCTAGTTCGTTCGGAGTTCCCCAGCGAAGTTCCGTGTGCGCGTTTGCTTTGAGCTCGGTATTGGTTAGGCGTGCATAGAAGATTTGCATATGAACTTCGCCCCACGGATATTGGTGGACCACAGTGGGGAGGACCCGTTCTCCAACCATCGAGTTGCTGCCGAGTTCCTCCTCTAACTCACGTTGAAGGGACACCCGGGGGTCTTCACCAGCTTGGATTTTTCCTCCTGGTAATTCCCAAGCGCCGGAACCTAAGCGACCGCCTTCCCGTTTTCCAGCCAAGATTTGATCGTCCTTAATGATAACTGCGGCTGCCACATTGATTTGCTTCATGATAAAAGCCTTCTTTCGTTAATTTCCTTTAGGATACCAGAAAATTAGTAATTGGGATCCATTGAATATTGATTAATTTTTAACGGTGCGATTTTTTCGTTGCGACTTTGCAACGAAAGCCAATTTGGGGATTAGTAATGTAGGAATTGATAATCCTTAGACATTGAGAAGTGAATCAATGGTTTTCTTCAACCAGTTCTGTACTATCACTTAGAAATTAATCAACCAGACCAAATAACTACGCTAACGGTCTTCAAAGGGACTGATTCCCCATATCGATAGCTTATAAACGAGATGATTCCGCTTCAATCGAAGTTAGTTCGTTTAATGATGTTTGACCGGAAATCCTGTGATTTTAGTCATGGAAAGGGGCGGAGTACAAAATGCCAATTAAAATCAGTAAATGCTTTTAATTTCAATTAGATTAGGATGATTAGCATTGAATTAAAAATCGCTAATTTTAATGGTTGACTATCTCCTGAAACCATGGTTTAATAACATCAACTTAATTAAAGTTTTCTAATGATTCCGTGGAGTCAAGTAGGAGTTTCGTTCCCTGGCCAAGAGAGTTGGTGGTGCTGAGAACCAACGTAAAGCGTAACTGCGAATTACGCTCCATCCCAATAAAGAATCGCGGTCGGCCGCTGTATTGGCTAAGAGGTATGGGTAACCATACGAAACTGGGTGGTACCACGGAATCATTCGTCCCTCATCTGAGTAATTCAGGTGGGGGATTTTTTTATTTACAACGTTAAAAAAGAGAGGGGTAATTTTTATGCAAAAGGAGTGTTGGAGCGGACGAATTAGTGGTCGAAATCGATATTATTGCGGGGAATAATTGGCGGTCACTGATTACTAAAAGGAGAAAAATAGGATGAGTAAGTTAAAAAATCGGGTCGAACCCGTCTTTAGTTTCACGGAAAGTGTCATTGTTTTAATTGTTATTTTGAGTTTGCTGGGCTTCTTGATTATCATCGAGCACCAAGAACCACAAGCTCCACTACTAATTGCTTTTGTTCTCTTAATGCTCTACGGCCGCATCCGGGGCTTTAAGTGGTCAACGATCATGGACGGGATGCGGACTGGGCTCCGGGCCGGGGTCGATCCGCTAGTGATTTTCTTGACGATCGGGGTCTTAATCGCCACTTGGATTTTCTCCGGGACGATCCCAACAATTATGTACTTTGGTTTTAAGATCATTTCGGTGAAGTTCTTCTTGCCAACGGTCTTTCTAGTTTGTACCTTAGTTGCCATTGCCTGTGGGAGTTCCTTTACCAGTGTTTCCACGATGGGGATTGCTTTTATCGGGATTGCGGCAATTTTGCACATTAACCTTGGTTTAGCGGCCGGGGCGATTGTTTCCGGGGCTTTCTGTGGGGCGAATATTTCGCCGCTTTCCGGGACAACAAACTTGGCGGCTTCGACTGGGCAAATTGATATCTACCGTCACATTCGGGCCTTACTCTGGACGGATTTGCCAGCCTGGGCAGTTTCGCTAGTCTTCTTTACGGTTACCGGTTTGAATGCTAAGACGGCAAGTCTGGCTGCCATTCACAAGATGATGCAAGGCTTGAACCAAGGTTTTTGGATTTCACCAATTACTTTATTACCAGTTTTGCTGCTGATCATTTTAGCCTTCTTTAAAGTCCCGGCGATTCCTTCCTTGGGGTTAGGGGCCATGTTTGCGATTGCTTTAGGTTGGTTACACGATCCAACGACGACGATTAGTAAGATTAGTAACTTAATTATGAATGGTTACGTTGCCCACACCCCAAACAAGACGATCAACGTTTTGCTTTCAAAGGGTGGAATTAGTAGTATGTTAACCTCAGAAGCCTTGATTATCTTTGCTTTAACGCTTGGGGGCCTGCTGATTAAGTTTAAAATCATCAGTGTTATCATTGAATTGATTGAAGCTAAAGTGAAGGGGGCTGGTGGTTTAACGGTCGCCACTGCCTTAACTTGTATTGGGGTTAACCTTCTAGTTGGGGAACACTACTTGGCCATTATTTTACCAGGGGAATCCTTTAAGGAAGCTTTTGATCACCATGATTTGCCACGGCAATGCATGACTCGGATTTTGAATGATGCCGGAGCAGCCGTTAATGCGATTGTGCCTTGGAGTGTTTCCGGGGTCTTCATCGCAACAACCTTGCAAGTCTCGACAATGGCCTACATTCCATTCGCTGTCTTCCCAACGATTGTCACGATTGCCTGCGTCATTGCTGGCTTTTCTACTCGCGCCAATCGGGCCACTCGAGCAGATGAGTTGGTGATGAACTAAAAGTTTTAGTTTAAGTTCGAGGCCGCTAGCTCGTTTTGAGCATGGTTGAGCTAAAAATATCATCCAAAGGAAGTTGGACTAATTGTCAGCTTCCTTTTTTACTGTATTAAGATTAAATTTAAGCGAGTCAATCTGGTTTTTGAAATTTATACAAAATGGGAAAGTAGCAAACTTATGAATTGAAATTTTGTTTTAAAATTATCGAAAAATTGAGCATGATTCTTTGATGAAATGCTTTCTTTCGCTACAATTAAGAGGTCGGTAAGGCTACAAAAAGCTAATTTGATCAGCTTTTTTGATAACCGTTCAGCAAATTGGACCGTATCAATTTTCAAAAAGGTTGACTTTTTGGCAAAATGCTTTATCATGATAATCGTAAATTGCTTGAGATTTACGATGCGTTAAAGTCAAACACGTAGTTATTTCTTTACACAAAAAGGAGTGTTAAATTAAATGGCAGTAGATTACGATTCCAAGGCATACTTGGAAAATGTTGATGCTTACTGGCGTGCTGCTAACTACCTTTCAGTTGGTACGCTTTTCTTGATGCACAATCCATTGTTACGTCGGGAATTAAAGGCTGAAGATGTTAAGCCTAAGCCAATTGGTCACTGGGGTACGATTGTTCCTCAAAACTTCATTTACGCCCACTTAAACCGGGTTATCAAGAAGTATGGGGTTAAGATGTTCTACATCGAAGGTTCTGGTCACGGTGGTCAAGTTATGGTTAACAACTCATACCTTGACGGCTCATACACTGAACTCTACCCAGAAATTACCCAAGACGAAGAAGGGATGGCAAAGCTCTTCAAGCACTTCTCCTTCCCAGGTGGAACTGCTTCACACGCTGCTCCTGAAACTCCAGGTTCCCTTCACGAAGGTGGGGAATTGGGTTACGCCCTTTCTCATGGTGTTGGGGCAATCTTAGACAACCCAGAACAAATTGCCGCTGTTGAAATTGGTGACGGAGAATTCGAAACTGGCCCATTGGCTGCTTCATGGTTCTCTAATCGTTTCATCAACCCAGTTACTGATGGTGCAGTATTGCCAATCATTCAAGTTAACGGGTTCAAGATTTCTAACCCAACGATGATTTCTCGGATGAGCGATGAAGAAGTTACGAAGTACTTTGAAGGTCTTGGTTGGAAGCCTTACTTCGTTTCTGCTTACAAGGACGGCGAATTTGACGGTCTTAAGGACCACATGGAAGTCCACGAAGAAATGGCTAAGGTTATGGACAAGGCCATCGAAGAAATCCAAGCTATCCAAAAGCAAGCTCGTGAAAACAACGATGGTTCAATGGCTCAATGGCCAGTTATTGTCTTCCGAGTACCTAAGGGTTGGACTGGTCCTACAAAGGATCTTGATGGTAACCCAATCGAAAACTCATTCCGTGCTCACCAAATTCCTATTCCGGTTGCTCAAGATGCAATGGAACACAAGGACATGTTGGTAGACTGGATGAAGTCCTACAAGCCAGAAGAACTCTTTGATGAAAATGGTTACCCAGTTGCTGCTGTTTTAGCTAACGTTCCAGCTGCTGACTTGCGGATGGCAATGAACCCTGAAACAAACGGTGGGGCTAACCAAAAGGCGCTTCGGATGCCAAACTACCGTGACTTTGCGGTTGACGTCAAGGATCACGGTACTGAAAAGCACCAAGACATGATCGAATGGGGTAAGTACATCGCTAAGATGATGGAACTTAACCCTAACAACTTCCGTGGTTTCGGTCCAGACGAATCCAAGTCTAATCGTCTTTACGCAGCTCTTGATGGCTCCAAGCGGACTTGGACGGCTTCAGTTCACGAACCAAACGATGAAGACTTGGCAGTAGACGGTCGGATCATTGATTCTCAACTTTCCGAACACCAAGCTGAAGGGTTCCTTGAAGGTTACACTTTGACTGGTCGTCACGGTTACTTTGCAACGTACGAATCATTTGGTCGGGTTGTTGACTCCATGCTTACGCAACACATGAAGTGGATGCGGAAGGCTAAGGAACAATACTGGCGGAATGATTACCCAGCATTGACTTTCGTTGATACTTCAACGGTCTTCCAACAAGACCACAACGGTTACACTCACCAAGATCCAGGTCTGTTGACTCACCTTTACGAAAAGGAACGTCCAGATATGATCGGTGAATACTTGCCAGCTGACACCAACACGCTGTTGGCAGTTTCTGACAAGATCTTCCGTGAAAAGGAAAAGATCAACGTCTTAGTTACTTCCAAGCACCCACGGCTTCAATGGTTCTCCATTGATGAAGCTACTGAATTAGTAGCTAATGGTCTTGGTTACGTTGACTGGGCTTCTACTGACCAAGGTGCAGAACCAGATGTTGTCTTTGCTGCTTCTGGTACTGAACCTACTGAAGAAGTTTTCGCTGCAGTTGAATTATTGCACGATGCCTTCCCAGAATTGAAGATCCGGGTTATCAACGTGGTTGACGTTATGAAGATGATGACGCTTGACAAGAACCCTGACGGGATGTCAGATGAAGAATTTGACCGTTACTTCACTGCCGACAAGCCAGTTGTCTTTGCATGGCACGGTTTCCGTGACATGATGCAAAGTCTCTTCTTCCCACGTCACAACCGCAACGTTCACATCCACAGTTACATCGAAAACGGGGACATCACGACTCCATTTGACATGCGGGTATTGAACGAACTTGACCGGTACCACTTGGCTAAGGACGCAATCCTTAACATCAAGGGTTACGAACAAAAGGGTGCTGCCTTCGCTCAAAAGATGGATGACATGGTTGCAAAGCACAACCACTACATCCGGACTTACGGTGATGACATGCCTGAAGTTAGCGAATGGTCCTGGAAGGGTCTTAAGTAATAACTATTGACAAACGCGTCATAAATAACTAACAAAAAAGGGCTCTGCGCTGGATGGCGCAGGCCCTTTTTGCGTACAGATTATTTTAGAAATTCCGTAACGGTTTGCATAATTGTTGGTAATTTTGATCCTTCTAACCGGTGATGCTCCCCTTCAAGTAGGTAGAGTTTACTGTTTGGTAAGATCACGTTGTACTTCCGGGAGGCTTCCGGCGAAACGATCTCATCAGCTAAGCCGTGAATGATAAGGGCTGGACCGGTAAAGTGTTGAGCGGTCTCATAAATTGGCAGGAGCTGAGCTGTTCGGAAATATTGACCACTTACAACCCGATCGTGGACGGGAACTTGGAGGGGAATGTGATTTGAATCATAGGTGCTCCCTTGGCAAATTCCTTGGAGGGCATCATCCTTAAGCGTCGCAGCTGGGGCTAACAAAACTAGCTTCTTAATGATGTCCCGGTAGTAACCAGCGAGCATGGATGCGACAACGCCACCTTGGGAGTGACCGATTAAAGTAATGTCTTTTGCACCAAGCTGAGTGCGAGCATAGTCGATAATTGCCATGCCGTCTAAGAGTTCTCCAAGAACTGTCATCTCATGATACCGACCATCACTATCGCCGCAACCAGCGAAATCAAAGCGTAGGGTTGGAATCCCAGCTCGGTTTAAGTAGTGGGATAGGTCGTAGAGTAGTTCACCCTTCTCACGACCCCGGTTTCCTTGAAAACCGTGCATCAAAATAGCAATTTTTTGGTTTTGTAAATGGTCGGTGCCTTCGAGAACGCCTCGGAGGGTTAGGCCTTCACGTGTTACAGTTACATCCATTCTTTTCACCTCAAATTAATTAATATCTACATTGTACCGGAAAAATAATTGACACCGCTACCATTGAAAATGGATAATTAACTTAGGAAGAAGGACACTATCGAAAGGAGTAGGGTATGCTAATTACTACAACAGAACGAATCCCGGGCCATGAATACGAAGTGCTGGGGGAAGTTTTTGGGGTAACGACCCAATCTCGAAATATGGTTAGTGATATTGGGGCCGGCTTAAAGAGTCTCGTTGGTGGGGAAGTTCGTGAATACACGAAAATGTTGCAGGCTTCCCGGGAAGAAGCGATTGAGCGGCTACGACAAGAAGCGCAGGCAAAAGGGGCGGATGCGGTAGTTATGATGCGTTTTGATTCGGGTTCAATCGCTGGTGATATGCAGTCAGTGGTGGCTTACGGAACCGCCGTGAAGTTTACGGATTGATCGTTCAGTGATTTTTGGCAACTAGGTTGAAAGTTCTTCTTTCTGCCTAGTTGTTTTTGATCTAGAACAATTTTGGGGCTTAACTCTAAAAATATTCGGTTCTTACTTGACTGATGCCGAATTTCTGGTATAGTATCTTTTGGTTTGTTGCTTAGAACCGAAAGGTGGTTAATTTATGCCAACATTTGATTACGATGACATCCAACTAATTCCTAACAAGTGCATTATCAAAAGCCGGAAGGAAGCTGACCCGAGTGTCCAATTTGGTCCCCGGCGCTTTAAAATTCCGGTAGTGCCCGCCAACATGGCAAGTGTGATTGATGCAGGCTTGGCGGAATGGTTAGCGACCAATGGTTACTACTACGTTATGCACCGCTTTAATCCAGAAAGCCGGGCGGATTTCATTGCTCGAATGCACGAGAAAGGGCTTTTTGCCTCAATTTCCGTTGGAATTAAGGATGCGGAATATGAGTTTATTGACCAGCTGAAGGCCAAGCAACTGGTTCCGGAATACATTACGATCGATGTGGCTCACGGGCACTCGGATTTCGTGATCCAAATGATTAAGTATATTAAAGAGCAACTACCAACGGTCTTCTTAACCGCCGGTAACGTTGCGACCCCGGAAGCTGTACGGGACCTTGAAAATGCGGGAGCGGACGCAACCAAGGTTGGGGTTGGCCCAGGTAAGGCCTGCATCACGAAGCTAAAGACCGGGTTTGGGACCGGGGGTTGGCAACTTGATGCTTTGCGTTTATGTAGTAAAACAGCCCGTAAACCCTTAATTGCCGATGGTGGGATTCGTCATAATGGTGATATTGCTAAATCAGTCCGCTTTGGGGCTAGCATGGTAATGATTGGCTCCCTACTAGCGGGACATCAAGAATCACCAGGCCATGTGATTACGATTGATGGGAAGCAATATAAACAGTACTGGGGCTCCGCTTCTGAAGTTCAAAAGGGCGCTTACCGGAACGTGGAAGGTAAGCAAATGCTAGTGCCTTACCGGGGTTCAATCAAGGATACCCTCCAAGAAATGGAAGAAGACTTGCAGTCCGCAATCTCCTATGCTGGGGGACGTGATTTAGAATCCTTAACAAAGGTTGACTATGTAGTGGTTAAGAATTCAATTTTGAATGGTGATTATTAAAAAGATGAGGTCGGGGGAAACCGGCTCGACGGCCTGACAAGGAGAACGAAGGTTGTTTAGTAAGAATCGTGCTTTCGTTCGAGCTTATCCGCTAAGGCTGCGGTTTGGCGTTTGTGAGGTCAAGCAGGATCGTGCCGACTGGAGGAAAGGCAATGTTCACTTGACTGCCTCGACCGTAGTTTCTGTGTAATGTTCGAAGATACTAGAAAGGCTGGGAAGAAACACAAGTCTCTTCCCAGCCTTTTAACTATCCGCAAGAATTTATTTTTCTTTGATAATGTCATAAATACTATAGCCTAACCAGACAAGCCAGATAACTAATACATCGTAGTGTTTTAGCTGCCAGGCTCTGATACTAAGGATAATAAAAATTATTATAATTATATAAGTGGAAGGCTTTTTTAAGTGATTTTTCATAGATATAACCTCGATGAAGATAGCCATAAAGAAGATAATTTTTACTGGCTAATTCGGTTGATTATTTCAAAATTAACGAATGTGTAGGTATTTTTTGAAATCTTTAATGACTTGAGCGCCAACGTTCCTATTAAAAGGAAATGGGTGAAATGCAGATTCAGATTTGCCACCAAAAATGCGCTTTAATTTTGTGGGAGTGATAACTTTCTTACGCAAAACGATAATCTCCTTTCTGAACTGGTTTGAGTATAGTAGTAGAGAAAATAAAAAAGTTGAAAATGTCGTCAATCGTTAAATTTCAATCTTGAAAATTAGTTACTAGCTGTTATTAGCTTTTTAACTTGATGATATTTAGCTAAAGGGAAGGTGCAACTGTAATCTTCTGGAAAGTAAATTAAGCGCTGTTTAAAGTCAACGGCTTTGATTTTTTTTGGATTGATCAGAAACGACTTGTGAATTCTAATGAGTTCAGGGTAATCAGCGGCCAATTGGCCTATTTTGCCATAAAATTCATACATTATTTGTTTCCCATAGAGAATAATTTTGTGAGGTGTTGTTGATGTCTCGAGAAAATAGATGGAAGTAAGATCGACTAAGATTGTTCGCGCACCAATCGTGAGTTTTAAATGGCGGCTTGGCTGGGGAGTCTGGTCAATTGCGGTTGTTCGGTTTAATGAATCTAAGATCCCTTTAATTTGTGCATCCTCGGTTTTATTATCTTTAACAATATAATTAAGTGGTGAAATTTGGCGTTTGAGAGTTTCGATTGCTAGCTCCTGATGGGAGGTAATAAAGACAATTTGGGCAAATTTATTTTGTTGACGGATTTTTTGAGCAATTTCAATTCCGTTAAAACTGCTTTTGAGGTCAATGTCCAGAAAATAAAGACTATTTGTTGTTAGGTGTGTATCTAAATAATGAATGATATCTTGAGCGTTTGAAGCACTTAGAACTAAATTCATATCATAATTATTAATCATAATCCAGTTTTTAATAACTGATGTATAGTGCTTTAACAAGATGCTTTCATCTTCGCAAATAAAAACCGGCAGGGTCATTGCAATTCCTCCTTGGAGATGATTAGGCTAGTCCCGAAAATTCCATCTTCAATGTAATGGGTAAGTTCAAGGTGTGGGGATGCTCTTACAATTTCGTTAACAGTGTTCAGTCCTAGACCTTGATGTTGGTTTTTTTTACTATAACCCTCTTGACGCATTAAATTTAGAGGTGGTAGTTTGCCTGAGTATGAATTCTCAATGATGATCTCATAAGTTTGTGCATTAATAAAGAGAATCCTTAGTTTTTTGTCAGTTGATGAAATCGCAGCTTCAATTGCATTGTCGATCAAGATTCCCAGAATGCGAACGAGCTTAACATCAGCTAAATTAAAATCAGAAATGGGCTGTAGACATTCAAAATGAGGAGTAAGCCCTTGTTGCTTAGCTAATAAAAGTTTAGCGATGATGATTGCTTTGATGGCATCACGCTTTATATTGCTAGCTTGGGCAAAAGAGCTGAAGCTGTTATCGAGTATATGATGGGAATAATCTATAACTTCATTAAGATAGGCCTGATTAAGCGTTTTAGACGTAGTTTGTAAACCAAGAAGGAGATTTTTGTAATCGTGTCTAAATTTTCTGAGTTTGCGATAATTAGCTTCGATTTCTTTGGTATAGATCATCATCATTTTCATTTGTTCCTGTAAATGCCAAAGCTCGGTTCGTTCCCGATTTTTGCGGATGAAAACGTAAGTTAGTAAAGTGCTAAAGGTAAATTGACTAATTAGCACAAAGAGCATAAATAATTGGAATTTTCCAAGAAGGCTGAAATTTCGCAGAATTTCGGAAAATATCAGTGAAAAAAGCATAAAAATTAGGAGTTGGATGCAAATGATGTTTTTATCAGTGGGGGTTAAAGTGTAATGCCGATAAATAGCTTTAATGATATAGGCAATGGTAACCGTAAGGCACCAAGTTATAACGGTGTAACATACCACGAATGTTATCTGATGATAAGAAGGGCGATTTAATTGAAGATTAAATAGTTTTAAAAGAATAGAACTCGTTAGGAAGGGGATAACCTCATAAAGAATCAATGCTGTTGTAATCATTAAGGCATCATCGGTTTTAGTAATAGTTGAGTTTTGCCAAGTGGACCACTTTGGAATGACAATAACAAGTATTAAACCAATGATTCCTAGGGGAACGTTGGAAACTAAAATTAGTGCTAACGGGAAACCAATGGCAACTAAGAAAGCAAAGTACATTCTTTTGCTATTAGTAGTTAAGATTTGAATGATGGATACTAGTAACCAAAAATCAAACAATTCTAAAAGATATAGTGTTAACGGTGAAAGAACAAAAATATTATCAACATCCTAGCGTTATAATTTCAATTGTATTGTAACAAAGATGTCAATAAATTGATAATGTGAACTATTTGTCGCTTGAATCAAGATCCAAAATTGATGCACCGCAACTCGTTGCTTGTTCTTCAAATTAAACATAAAGGCATCACTTTCGATGGTTAGGTGTTTAGGAACCTTTGGCTTTTCGTTTAGCCGCCCAAGATATTCAGTCCTTAATTAAGTACCTGCTTAAAAACAACTTCTTCAATCTCAAAAAACTACCAACTTTGCCTTGAGTTCTGTGATAAAACTGTCCATGGGAGAGAACTGCCTTTGCTTGTATTTTACAAGGCTACCGGTCTGCTCCTTTTTTTCAAATCGGTCTAGAAAAGGAATACATAACTAGCAGGGAAAAAACTTTTTTACTGGTTACCTTGAAGTTGATGCCAAGCTAGAAGAGTCCGAGAAAGTTTTCTCCCGCCTGATTTCTTTAACGATAGTAAAAAGCCCCAGCTTTGCAGATTACATCAAAACTAGGGTGAATCTATTAATTGAACTTTTCTTTAACAAGGTCGTAGATGCTATAACCTAACCATCCAAGCCAAATAACTAATACGTCGTAATGTTTGAGTTGCCAGGCTCGGATACTAAGAACCAAAAATATTAACAAAATATAGGTATTAGGATTCTTAAAATAGTTTTTCATATTCATTAAATTACCCACAAATTCCAATTGCTTGACAAGCACCGTGTGCAAATCCCCGGGCAAAATCATAAGCGTTGTTGGCTGATTGCGCCCGGCGCCGAATGCATTGTGTGGAGTAACATTTCATGCCACCAATAATTTTTTTGAGTTCAAATGATGTAATTTTCTTGATCATAATTTTAAGCCTCCTTTAACTATCAGTTTAGTAGCTTTACAAGAAGACAAGTTAAAAATGTCATGAAGTGGGTGAAATCGATCTTGAAATGAACTAATGGATAAGGTTCTTTAAAGTGCGAACTTTTGAGAGTGGAAATGAACAAGTATAATTTCCTGGGAAATAAATTAAGTGTTTTTTTAAAGTCAATCGCTTGAACTTTGTTAGGGTTAATTAAAAACGACTTGTGGACGCGAATTAATTCCGGAAAATCTTTTTCTAGTTGGCTAATCTTTCCGTAAAATTCGTACATAATGTCCTTTCCATAAAGGATAACTTTATGAGGAGTAGGAGAAGTTTCAAGAAAGTAGATACAAGAAAGATTTACTCGGATTTGGCGAGAGCCAATTTTAAAGGTTAAGTGACGTTGCGACGAAGTGAGAATATCGATGTCGGTAGTTTTATTCAGACCATCAAGAATTCGTTTTATTTGTGTTGCTTCCGTTTGGCCGTCTTTAACGATGTAATTAAGCGGGGCAATTTGTCGTTTTAAAGTTTCCAGGGCTAGCTCTTGGTGAGAAGTAATAAAAACAATTTGGGCATACGAATTCTTATGCCGAATTTGTTGGGCTAATTCGATTCCTTCTAAGTAATGGCCGAGATCGATATCTAAGAAAAAAAGGCTATTAGTTAGTTGATGATTTATTAAATAGTTGGTTATCTTATCCGCCGTATTAGTAGCTAATACTACTTGCATATCATAGTCGTTAATCATAATCCAATTTTGAACGATTTGGCGATAATGACTTAGGAGTAGGGGTTCATCGTCGCAGATAAAAATGGGGAGGGTCATTTTAAAGGTCCTTTCTAATTATGAGACTCGAATAGAAATGGTTATTTTCAAGGTAATGGGTTAGCTCGACTTGGGGATATTTAGCCAGAATTTCATTGACATTACTAAGACCAATTCCCCGATGCCCGGGCTTACTAGTAAACCCGGGGCGATGCATTTTTGCGATCGTTGGAATTTCACCTTGGTAAGTATTTTCAATACTAATTTCGATTCCCTTAGGAATGGTAATAAAAAGGACAGTTAATTTTCGGGTGCTTGAATTGACTGCAGCTTCAATCGCATTGTCAAGCAGAATTCCCATGATCCGGACTAAAGTAACGGTTGGTAGGTTAATTTTAGTAATTATGCGAAGACATTCAAATTTTACGTTTAGTTTTTGTTGTTCAGCTTGGAGAAGTTTGGTAATCACTAAGGACTTAATTGCTGGTAATTTTAAGTTACTAAGTTGAGCGAAGGGGGTTACGCTGTGATTTAAAGTTTGATTAGAGTATTTAATAATCTCGTTTAGATAGGCTTGGTTAGCCTGGTTATCTTGGACTTTAATGACTGCCAAAAGATTTTTGTAATCATGACGGAATTTACGCATTTCGCGGTAGTTTTTTTCGAGATTAGTAGTATAGAGGTTTGTCATTTTGATCTGTTCTTTAAGATGATCAATTTCGAGTCGTTCTCGATTTTTGTGAATAGAAAAGTAGGTTAAGAAAAGCGAAAAAACAAGTTGGAAGATGAGGATTCCGGCAATCAAGAATTGATAGGTCCAAAAAATTTTTAAGAAGCGAAAAACTTCGGCAAAAATAATAGTGAATAGCAAAAAGAACGCAAATTGAAGGGTTAGAATTTGTTGGTCTTCAACCGGAAGGTGAAGATGATCTAACCACTTGCGAACTAGGAGGGCAAGTGAAATTGTGACGAGCCAGGTAAAGAACATATAGCCTACGATTATAAAAGAGTCAATGTGACTACCAATCCGAAAGAATCGGAAAAATAAAAGGCTAGTGGTAAATGGAATAATTTGGTGGATTACTAAGGCAAGTGTAAGCATTAAGTGCTGATTGTTTAAGCAGTTAGGTGAAGGTTGATGCCGTTGAAGTAATAAAAAGGGGACGGTAAAGATAGCGATGATATTAGCAATATCGTGCCAAAATAGTAATAATGTAATTGGAAAACTTAAGATAAATAGGGCCATAAAGTAAAATTTATTTTGAATTCGTGTTAATAGTTTAATAATTACTAATAGGAGCCAAAGATCGGTTAATTCAATCCCCAAAAAGGTTAGCGGACCGAGGTAAATAATATGATCACTTCCTCTACTTGTTTAATAATATTATTAACGAAATTAATGTTTTTAATAAATATTTAGTAAAGGGTATTATTTAGCCACAGTTTGTAGTAGAGCCCCTGTTGATTAATTAATTCTTCGCGATCCCCTTGCTCAATTAACTGGCCATGATCCAAGACCATAACTTGGTCATACTTTTTTGCAATTGGAAGGTAGTGGGCAATGAAGATGATGGTTTTGTTCGGTAATTTGGTTTTGTAACTGGGGATCGAGGCCGCTTGTTACCTCATCAAAAATTAAGACCGGGGTATCTCTTAACAATGCGCGGGCAATGGCTAAGCGCTGCTTTTGACCACCAGATAGGTTGTGACCACCTTCTTCAAGTGGCGAATCATATTGTAATGGTAACTTCTCAATAAAGTTACTAATTTGGGCGATTTGGCAAGCAGATTCATTGATGACGGACCTCGAAAAAATAATAGTTATGCTAAAGAGTTGCCTTATGTTTAACGGCTTGCGGCACAAACTTTAAAGAATGACTGTCAAGAAGATAATATTAAAAGTTTGCTAAAAAATAATTTCTAAGCAAAAAGATGGTCCACCCCATTTTCGTTTAGTATACTCTAAATAAGTTGGAACAAAGTGGAAAGGAAGCATGATCAAATGAGTTTAGAAACAGCGATTTTTGCCGGTGGATGTTTTTGGTGTATGGTGCAACCGTTTGATACCTATCCGGGAATTGAAAAGGTTGAATCTGGCTACACGGGTGGTCATGTCCCTAACCCAACTTATGAACAAGTTTGCTCGGGAACAACCGGTCATACTGAGGCTGTCCGGATTACCTATGATCCATCCAAGGTTTCCTATGGAAAATTAGTTGCGATTTACTGGCGGCAAACTGATCCGACTGATGCGAGTGGCCAGTTCCAAGACCGGGGAGATAGCTACCGGCCAGTTATCTATGTCAAGAATGAATACCAACGTCGGATTGCGGAAGCTTCAAAGCGAGCGCTCCAATCTAGTGGCGAATTTGGTAATGCCAAGATCGTGACCCAAATTGAAAATGCTAAGCCCTTCTACTTAGCTGAAGATTATCACCAAGACTTTTACAAGAAAAATCCCGCCCGTTATGCGATTGAAGAGATGGGTGGCCGCGCCCAGTTTTTGGAGAAGCATTGGGGAAAATAAAGGCTTCACCGAAAATCCTACGATGATAAGCAAGATGGATGTAGAAGCTAGTTTTAAGGCCATCAGCTTAAGTTCAAATGAAAAATAGGGACACTAATTTAAGAGGTGGAATGTATCTAACACAACTTAAATTAGTGTCCCTTATTAAAATCAAGCTTTGGAGCCCATTGCGTACTGCGTTGTTCATAAGTATCGATTGCATGTGTAATAATAATAGTGAGTTCAAAGTGTTAATTTAAATCGATTTAGCATTGCTTTTAATGGTGATTCATTGCTGTAAGAGAAGACGTTATTTTTGTATACTTTGGCTGAAAAAAGATACATTGCTATGGCGAATGCAATTGTAATTAACAGTGAGATATAACCATCACTATAAGAAGCAGCCCCCCTTGCAATACGGACGGGCATCAATCCTTGGCTCATATATGGGAGATAAGACAACACTTTGGAGATTGTTAAGTTAGGATTGCTCTGAGTTAAAAAGCTCAAGAAATAGGGAATTAGCATTAAACTTGAGACACTACTTGTTGCTTGTGAAATGTCTTCAGCTATTGAAACGAACGATGCAAAAATAGCTGCTAAAAAGACATATAATGCTAATGATGCAATTGTTAACATTGCTACTATCACAATGTATTGAATACTTATACCACTTAAGTACTTGTTTAAATCAATTAAGTTTTTATGGAACTTTGAAAGAATTAGATAACCAATTCCTCCAATAATGGTGTAGATAAATACTTGAAAAAATATTAAATATGCTATACCAAGCATTTTGCCGGCGAAGTGTTTGTCTGCAGGAATAGCGGCTATTAAGCCTTCAATTAAATGATTGCCTTTTTCATTTCCAATCTCAGCTCCTGTGATACTGATATAACTTGTAAGAAAGAAAAAGGCAATAATAACTGCAAATTCACTAAAATACTGAGCAGACTCTGAATCATTTAACTTAATAGTGTTCCCATTATAGCTAACATTTTCCTTATATAAGTGGACTTCTTGCGTGATGTTTTGCCATTGGCTTTCGCTGAGCCCTGCAATACTTGCCATATATTGGGATCTAATAACTGTCAAATTCTGCTTTAGTTCATTGATCGGATTGTCGGAATTTGTGTTCGCATTGTATTTATATTTCACTTTAGAGAAATCGTTATTAACGTACAAGATACCATCGACTACATTATCAGCCAAATCTATTTTTAGTCTTTCCTTATTTGTAGTATTAACTTTGGTGTTTATTTTATATGTTGAAGCTTTCTGGTTTTGTAAGGCGGCTTTAATATTTTTATTGGCTACTACTGCAATTAATGCTTTATGAGATGAGTTTTGATTATCAATATATTTAGTAAATCCTATGCCAATAATTAATAAGACAATTGGCGCCAGTATCATCCAATAATATGTTGGAGAGAGAACTCTTTTTTTAAAGACCATTTTTGCTACCACAAGTATTTTATGCATTCTTCATATTCTCCTCATTGATAACTTTTCTAAATATATCGTCAAGAGTAGGCTCTAATAAGCGATAACCTGTTAAAGATGATTGCTTTTTCGCTACATTAATCGCTAACCTTGCATTTTTTTCGGAGTCAAAGGTGAGGACTTTCCCTGGATAGTCATTTTTTTGGTGGAGCACGCCGTTGAAATTAATAGGGGAGAGGTGGTCAAAAATGCCTTCCAAATATACTTTATTTTTTTTCAAATTGAGATCTAATTTGATTGATTGGTCCATAAAGTCTTTGCTCTCCATTTACTAACATAAGTATTTTGTCCGAAACTGCTGTCACATTATTCATATTGTGAGAAGAGAAGATAACTGCAACTCCATCTTGTTTTAATTGCTTTACAACTTTGATTAGAAGACCAATATTTACCGGATCTAATCCTGAGAATGGTTCATCAAGAATTACTAATTTAGGTTTATGAATTAATGTTGTAATTAATTGAACCTTTTGTTGGTTACCCTTTGATAGATTTTTAATTAGTGTTCTTTCAGTACCTTTTACGGATAACTTTTCTAACCAGAGAGGTAATTCTTGACTAGCTTTTTCCTTGCTGTAATTGTGCAATTGTGCAAAATACAAAACCTGTTGTTTAATTGTCATGTCTAAATATAAACCACGTTCTTCTGGTAAATATCCAATGTTATCCAAGAACTTATTATTTAGTTTTTGAGAATTTATTGTTATTGCTCCAGCATCTGGAGCAATAAAATTCAAAATCATTTTAAAAGTTGTAGACTTGCCAGCCCCATTTTGACCAACCAGACCAATTACTTCTCCTGGATTAACCTCAAAGCTTAATTGTTTAACTGCTGTAACGTTAGAAAATTTTTTAGTTATCCCTTTTACTTTTAGCATTGTCATTTCCTATTCTCAGAATGTAATTTTTAAACGTATTTGATAATTATTCAGCCTATCATAATTTTGCTAAATAAAAAGTTAATTGTAGCAACATTAAACAGCCTTAGTGTTGTCAAATGCATTGAGCTTATTGAGACTCCCGGAAGGTGTAAAATCATATCTCTGCAACGGTAGGCACAGTCGCCTTCCAGTTGGTACTGGTCTTGCGTGGGTCGTAAACGCCAAACAAAATTGGATGACTCTCCAACGTTCCCCACATTCTAAATCTGAATCGTCAACACATCGCACGGAGCAAATCGTTCAACATAGGCCGTGACGGAACCTACTAAAACGCGTTCAAGCGCAGTTAGTCCGGTCCGCCCCATAACAATTAGGTCAGGGTGGTGATCTTGGGGAAAGTCTCGAGCAATGATTTGCTTAGGGTTTCCAAAACGGATGTGGATATCAACTGATTTGACTCCGGCTTTTAAAGCTTCGTTTTTTAAATCCTTTAGGCGTTCGGTAACTAACTCGACCAGATCAAGGGTTTGATCCTCGCTTAAAGCTAAAATATCGGCGTAGCCATCGGCAATTTGGTTAACTTGGGCAACGTTTAAAATATCCAAGTGAGCATCATTTAACAAAGCGACTTTAATGGCGGTCTCCATAACCTTAGGAGTGGCTTTAGAACCATCGATGGGAACAAGAATATTACGGTATGAGTTACTGATCATTTTGGGGCCTCCCTTTTTTTCTTACTATAATTATACCAAGGAAAATTGTACTTTCCGTAGGGAGTTTAGTAGAATGAAAACTGAAGTTAAAATAAAGGATGAAAATAATGAAAGATCAAGCAAATATTAAGAAGGTCATTGCGACCTCCTTAACGGCGATTATCGCCACGATCATTGTGGAAATTGCCATGTATGCCCAAATGGGTGTTGCTTTAACGAGCGGGCCGGTGATGGCTCGGGTAGGGATGATGGTGGTCCTCGCCATTGTCATTGTGGTTTTAGCCCTTTTTGATTTACGGTTTGATGGCTACGTCACGATTCTGGCAATGATCTTATGTGCGATTGGTGACTTTGGGGGCTTTAGTCAAATTGCAGACCGGACGAGTGTAGTTGGCCTGTTAGTACAATTAGTCGCCATCACTGGCTTTTTGGCCAGTTTAGCCGGAATTTGGTATGGGATCATGCAACGGAAAAAGTATTCTGATCGGAAGTTGAAGGAACGGTTGAAATGAAATTAACGAAGGATCAATATTTAGCCCAAATTGAAGAACACTTACAAACTGAACAAGTTGAATTAACGGCCTCGCAAGTCCAACAACCCAAAGCTTTAAAGCCTGGGGTTGCCTTTTGTTTAACGCAACTAGAGAGTGGGTACCTTGGCCAATATGAATGGACGGTTCGCCTGAAGAAGGGCGATCCGGTTAGGGTTCGGCTAGAGGAGAACTTAATTAACGTCCCCGTTAAGGATGCGGCTCGCTTGGATGGTAAGTTGTTGGATAACGAAACTGAGTATGGGGTTAATCTTTACATGGTGATTGAAGGAGACCAGGTTAATCAATCTGGTTTACGGATTGATCTTTTAGCCGACGAAGGAGCTTTGGCAAGGGGAGATGAAGGAACCTTGGTTAAGAAGCTCCAAGAATGGTTAGCAACTCAACTTGCCCAAACGGTTGAAAACAGGAGCGCCGAATAAATTTTACTTTCGATTCAAATCGTGTTACATTGGACCATGCGATGAGTCGAGAGGTATGGTAGCAACCCAAATTGCTACCCCACATTGTGGTAAAACTTCTCATGAGGCCCGTTAACCTGCCGGATTGCAGGGGGCCTGGTTAAGGTTGGTAGTGGACGACTGATCTTAGCCTGAGATCTGATAGATCAATACATTAAAAACACCCAAACCAAGGCAACTTGGGGAGGGTGTTTTTTGGCCCTTAATAGTTTGAATTAGCAAGTCAACGTTTACGGGATCAGTCCGGGAAAAGGTTCATTGATATTGAGTGATTCAAGTGAAATGATCTCCGATCCCTGTTAGTCTCCCCATCCTTCCCCCTTAACATTTCTTTAAACCCCAGTCATTTAATACCGTTCGCCAGGTAAATCTGGTTATAATAAGAACAGAGTAATTCGTAAAAAGGGGTGCACTGTCAATGAAAATTTTAGTGGTTGATGATGATAAGGAAATTGTTCAATTATTGGAAATTTATGTCCGGAATGAAGGGTACGAACCGGTTGCGGCATACAATGGGAAGGATGCCTTGACCAAGTTGAATACCACACCCGATATTGGCTTAGTCATCTTAGATATTATGATGCCGGAAATGGACGGGATGGAAGTTGTTAAACAAATTCGGAAAGACTCTTCAATTCCAATCTTAATGCTTTCGGCCAAGACGGCGGACATGGATAAGATCCAAGGTTTGATTTCGGGGGCAGACGATTACGTAACTAAGCCATTTAATCCACTGGAAGTTATGGCACGGGTGAAGTCTCTGTTGCGGCGGAGCCAAGGTCAAGTTACTAATGACCAACCCGACATTTTAAACGTGGGACCACTTCAAATTAACAAGGATTCCCACGAAGTTAAGACTATCAAGGGAGACTTGATCCAATTAACCGCCCTTGAATTCGGTATCTTGTACCTTTTAGCCAGTCACCCGAACCGGGTCTTCTCAGCTGACGATATTTTTGAACGGGTTTGGCAACAAGAAAGCGTGGTTTCGGCCAAGACTGTCATGGTGCACGTAAGCCACTTACGGGATAAGATCGAAGCTGCCACCGGTGGTGAAAAGGTTATCGAAACCGTTTGGGGCGTTGGTTACAAGGTTGGATCGCACTAAACATTGAGGAAAAGTATGTTAAAACTAACTGGGCGCGAAAAAGGTGCGCTTTTTTTTGAAGGTGTTGAAACAGTAGCATTATTAATCTTAATTAACGTGGCCTTAATTGTAATTATTCAAGCTTTTATCCAGTCAAATCCGGGACTGGCTAGTGGAATCTTCATCATTAAACAATCTCTTTGGTTTGGGCCTTACCATACCCAAATTTGGTCCTACCAACGAATTGTGATCGGAATCTTTGTCATCATCGATGCCTGGGTGGTTTGGTGGCGATTACGCCGCCGGTATTACCAATACCAGATGGACCACATTCTCGCCGAACTACATTACATTGCTCAAGGACACCTTGATCACCGGATTCCCTTCCGTTTGAAGGGTAACCAACAACACGTGATTACTAGCGTGAACGCCCTCGTTGACAGTGCCGTTCAATCAATGAATGATGAACGGCAAATCGAAAAGTCCAAGGATGAATTGATTACCAATGTTAGTCACGATTTACGGACCCCCCTAACGTCAATCATTGGTTATCTCCGGCTGATTGAAGATAAGCAATATCATTCCGAAGAAGAAATCGTCAAATATGCCCACATTGCTTACGAAAAGTCGAAGCAAATGAAGAACTTGGTGGAAGACCTCTTTGAATTTACCAAGGTTCAACAACACGGGGCGCCGGTAAATATTATGACCGTTGACCTTTCGCAATTGTTAGAACAAGTCAGTGCTAGTTTTGAACTAGAAGGGCAAAAGCGGGGGATTGAAGTTACTTCGATGACGGAACCAGAGCCATTAAAGCTCAGTGCCGACCCTGAAAAACTTGGGCGGGTCTTTAGTAATTTGGTCGCTAATGCTTTGAAGTACGGGAATGGAGCAAGTTACATTAAAATCGAAGCTCACCAGCATGGTGACCAGGTTCAGATTCAAGTTAAAAACGACGGGACTAAGATTCCTGCGGATTCTTTAAGTCACCTCTTTGAGCGCTTTTATCGGGTTGAATCTTCCCGTTCCAAGGCAACTGGAGGAACGGGGCTGGGGCTAGCGATTGTCAAGAGTATTGTGGACCTTCACTATGGGAAAGTTAGCGTTACTTCCGATGATAATGAAACCGTCTTTACGGTTACCTTACCAGTTGAACAGCCAACCACAAGTAAAAGTGAAACGTAGTTGTTTATGATTATAGCTAAATATGAAGCTAAGATACAAAAGGCTGGGAAGAAATTTGTGTTCTTCCCAGCCTTTCTCGTACCTCCGCATGTTACACAGAAACTACGGTTGAGGCAGTAGCCAAGCAAGTTGGCTGGTTCGATCCAAGCCACGGCCTTAGAGGATTAGGAGCTATTGTATGTAAAGAAGTTGAGTAGACTCCCAGCCTCTGTAAGTATGGATACGTAGCCCATGCACTTATATGCTAGTTACATTTTCCGGACTCCCGGCCCCCTGCTACTTAAAAATCCTAAGAAAATTTAGGGAGCTAAGTAGAAAGCGTCAATTTCAGTAAAGTTCAGCGATCATTTCGGGATAGTGGTCCCCAGATAAAAGTAAATATGTTACCATAGAAGATAGCGGTAAATGCGATTACCTAATTCTGACGACTTCAATTTGCAAATTTTTGGAGGAAATGTTCTTGCAACAGAAAGCACATCAATTTAATCCAGAGAAGCAACGTTGGCTTGAGGTGCTGGGAATCTCGATGCCATTGTGCTTAAGTTACCTACCAATTGGGGTGGCGTGTGGGATTTTACTACATGCAGCCGGAATGAACTTTGTTTTGACCTTTCTAATCTCAATTATGGTTTTCTCTGGTGGGGCCCAATTTATTTTGGCTTCACTTTTAGTGATTGATGCCCCCATTAGTACGATTTTTATGACTTTGTTCTTCCTGGAACTTCGGTATGCTTTGCTCGGTTCTAGTCTGTCGAAGTATTTCCGGACATCGTCACAAAAATTTATTTTGTTGTTCTCAGCTTCAATGAACGATGAAAATTATGCTGTCAACTACTTAAAGTTTGCGACGGATAAAAAATGGACCCCGAAAGACGCCTTGTTAGTTGAACACTATTCCTTAATCTCTTGGGCTAGTGGAAACTTGATCGGGGGGTTAATCGGGAGTGCTGTTTCGATTGATCTTGAAATTGTTGACTTCGCACTAACAGCCTTGTTTATTTACATGATTGTGATGCAAATGCGGAGTCATTTAAGCTTGATCATCTGCATTACCTCAGCTATTTTGGCTCTCTTCTGCTTAACTTTGACTAAGAACACTTTAGGGATCATTATTGCAACCCTGATTGCTTCTTTGATTGGGTTTATGATTGAAGATCAAGTTCGCAAACATTCAAAGGATCCGAAGAATGCCTGGATATTAAAACGGCTCTTTAGACCGGCAATGACGCGACATACGGTAGAAGACCGCAAGATGCTAAATGAAGCGGCAAAAGCCGAAGCGGCGAAAGCAACGAATAATGGTGAACAATAATGGATACGGTATTAGCTAATCTTACGGTGGCCTCACTTATTCCAAGCCATCACAATATGACATATCATTTAATTGTTATTATTGTCGCAGCGGTAGCGGCTTTTATCCCCCGGTACTTTCCAATGCGGTTCTTTACGAATCGGAAAATTCCGGATTGGTTTAACGAATGGATGAAGTATGTGCCGGTTAGTTTGTTTACGGCGCTGGTGGTAAAGGCCCTCTTTGTTGATGGTAAGTACCACTATTTCTTTGACCACGTTACTTTAATGGGTTCACACGTGGTGGTTTTTGGGCACTTGAGTTATTTAATTGCGGCGGTCTTGGTAGCAATTGTCGCTTATGTGACCCGATCGATGTTATTATCAGTGATTGTCGGGTTGGTAGCAGTGTGGATCTTAACATTTATTATTTAATTCAGAGTGGAAAGAGGTCGAAAGAAAACCTTTTCGACCGGAGCTTCTGTGTAATATTCGATAGTACGAGAGAGGCTGGAAAGAAACACAAGTTTCTTCCAGCCTCTCTTTTTTGTATCTTCAATGATGGGCAAGAATTGCAATAAAAATTTATTTAATGGTCATTACCGTGTTAAAATTATAAAAAAGATACTTTTTATATGATAAATAAATTAACTAGACTTTGGATTCCGAAGGGAGGGGGACAAATGCGAACATGGTTTAGCCGCCATCAACTGGTGACGAAAGGCTTGTGGTCGTTACTCATTCTCTTCGTTTTTTTGTTAGGGAAAGCAATCCCTCTACCATTTTTAGATGCTCACCAGGATATCGTGGCTGAGGGGCGGCTGAATAATCTCAGTGTGGTAACTGGGGGCGATCTAAGCCAGCTGTCACTCTTTAGCCTTGGGATTGGTCCGTGGATGACAGCCCTAATTATTTTTAGTTTTTTAGGCCAGAGCCGTCGCTTTGAAAAGGTTGCCCCGCAACGCCTTGATCATTACCAACGGATTACCACCCTCGTGATTGCAATTTTACAAGCGTACGTAACGGTAATGAGCTTAACCTTTACTACTAAAAGTCAAGTCATTGCCCGGGAAATTAATTTAGTGATTCTTGTTGCGGGAGCTTGTTTGGTGATGTGGTTATGCAACCAAAATGCCCGTTTAGGGATCGGTGGGGCCTTTTTCTTAATGCTGGTTAATATCTTAAAAACGATTTGGCAGGCAGGACTCGATGCATTACGACCCTTTAATAAGGCACCGGGGAAGTTAATCGTCGTGTTAATTTTGAGTTTAGTGGTAATTATTTTGTTCATGGCACTGAACGTTTTTCTCGATCGCGCTGAGCGGCGGGTGATGATTAGGCGAATTACCATGGAAAGCAAATATCTAAACCAAGCTTATTTGCCGCTTAAGTTTGTTCCGGCAGGAGGAATGCCGGTGATGTACGCAATGTCTTTAATGATGATTCCAATTTACTTTAACCAACTTCTTCGCCTCGTTTGGCCCCATAACCATCTCTTTGCCCACTTAGCACGGGTAATGACCCTTACCAATCCGGTTGGAATTGGGATCTACTTAGTGATTTTACTGGCTCTTTCCTTCCTATTTGCATACCTAAGTCTTGATCCACAAATGCAGGCTGAACGATTCCAACACCAAGGTGACTATTTACCTGGTTATCAACCTGGAAGAAGGACAGAAAAGCATCTTCAACGGCTTGTGAGCGGTTTTGCCTTAATCGGCGGCCTTTACATTATGCTTTTTGCCGGGGTACCGCTCTTATTAATTCATCAAGAAAAATTAGCTTTAATCCCGGGTGAATTGATGATGATGGTCGGGTTAGCTTTAATGGCGGTTGAACAGGTACGGAGTTTGTGGATCGGACGTCAATATCAAACCTTATTATAGGGGGTAGCAGAATGAACTATTTAATTCCTGCGTGGTCCACAGACTTAAAAACTTGGGCGATCGCAAGACGCTCGACTAATCGCAAACTCGAATTTGACGATACGATTAACCAAGCGCGGATGTTTAACCAAGTTGGGGTTGCAACGACTTTACTTGTTCCGGTTTATTTTCCAAATTACCGTCATTTTGCTTTGCGCCAACAGTTGACTGGTGTTCCAGTGGTAAATCTATTTGATTACCTACAAGGGATTCCGGAAGATCTCCCTAGCCAACCCCTTGATCCAAGAAATTTTGCTTGGCCAACAGATGCTGATTTTGTTTATACGCCAGAAAAAGTTTTAGTTTATCGGCAAGGCCGTCAGTATGCCCGTCTTAACTTTGGTCAGGAAGGTAATCTCCTAACAATTGAAAAGTTTGATGCTGAAGCACAGTTGACCACGATCTTGTGGCTTGATGACCGCGGCTTTCTTTCTCGGGTTGATGATTACCAGGCCGGTGAGTTAGTCCAGGTAAATTACCTTGATGTTGCTGGAAAAGTACAATTACAAATTAAGGCTGATGGTTCCGTTACCTTTTTGGGAGCGGGACGACTAGGAGTTAAACAAGAAAATTTTCCGAGCTTAACGGCTTTAATGACAACACTCTTCAAGCGTTACTTACACACTTACGTTCAAAAAACAGATCGCCTAATCTTAGCTTTTGCCTTAGGAATTAACCAAACTCTTGGATCATTGATTGCTCCTCACCAGTTAGTAGTCTCGCTTTTTGGTGACCGGGCACCGGTCTCTATAGGCCTTCCATTAGCTAAAAAAGCACGATTAACCTTGGTTGATCAGGATGCCTTAAAGCAAGCTTTAGCTGATGCGGGAGCTCAACATATCCTTGAAATACCGCCCTTTGATACCCGGCTGGGATTAGGAATAAGTAACCAGCAAAAAGGGTTAGAGATTTTCTGCTTAGTTGACGGTTTAAGCGATGCTGACGTGACGAAGGTTTTGGAACAAGTTTTACCAATAATAATAGCAAATCCCTTAGTTGAATTTACTTGTGCTAGCTACCACTACCAAGACTACACAGTGAAAGCGCGGTTACAGTCAATGTTAATGACGGTTCAAGCAAACCATGATTGGCAAGTTAAATTTACCTTTGAAGCTTCCAAAAATGATGGAGAAAATCAGTTAACGCCAACTCCCAAACAACGTTATTTAAGCTTTAAATTCTTGAATTCTGAAAATACGGTTATTCAAGACCTGCAGCCGGTACGGTTAATCCTAAATCTTGGACCCACCCCAGACCTGTTTCTTCAAATTGCGGCGATCAGTGCCGGAATTCCGCAAGTTTTAACGGTACCTTCTCAGTACGTTGAGGCAGGGAAAAACGGACAAATCGTTAACGACTTAACAACCTTGCCCCAAGTTATTAACTACTATTTAGGTGGCCTAAGGCATTGGAACGAAGCTTTGATGTATACAGCTAACCAAATTAAAAAGTATACGGGGCCGACGATTGTAAAGCAGATTTTAGCAGCGATTAGTGATGATTTCCCGGGAAATGAAAAGGAGGGGACATGATGGATAACTTTTTAATAATTACTTATCAACTATGGTCACTTCCTAAGCAAGGGAAGAATAAGTGGTACTGGGCGGCTCCAGGGGAGATCAAGCAGATTTTTGATCAACTTCCTAAAGCAACCACTTTTGCCGGGGTGGTTTTTGCGGATCTGCCGACGGATGAAGATTTGGTGACCTTAACTCCAGTAGTTGATGCTTGGCGGGTGATTGCTTGGCCAAAGGTACATCCCCAAAGCCCCACTGGCTACCGCTTTTGGCGTCAAAAACTTGTCCAAACCCATTCACCAATGGCACCAAGCGAAACCGTTGCATGGCTAACTACCCACTTTTTTGGCCCTCAAGAAGGAAATAAACTCGATGTTCGCTCTTTTCAGGTCAATCCTTGGTACCACGGGAAAATCTCTTACCAAGGGACGGTTTGGTTAACCCTTACGGCAGATTTTGGGCCGACTTTTCGGCCGGTTGGTAACTTTGTTTACTCCTTGTATGAATACCGTCAACTTGAAATCTGGCCTGAATTTCGGACGACTGGGGATGTGGAAGTCCAAATGGTGGTTTATGAACTTACGGCTGGTGAAAATGACCAGGCTGCCTTTCAGCAAACTTATTCCCAAGTTGATTTGCAAAAAGAAATCGTAATTCCAGCCCGAACACCGGGGGGCCAATTGGCAGTTAGTTTTGCAGTCCGGGGGAAAGGAAGTTTTGCTCTCGGTGACATCCATTTTCGCTGGACCCGGCGGGGAAGTGGTAAGTTGCTTCCTGGCGGGCAACGAATTGTTAATCCAGATCGGGGAGAACTCCACTGGTACTTTAATCCCGGAAATTTAAAACCACCGCTCAATGTTTACTTTTCTGGTTACCGGACACGAGAAGGCTTTGAAGGTTTCTATATGATGAAGGGGCTTCACCATCCTTTTATCTTAATTACTGATCCCCGGCTTGAAGGGGGTGGCTTTTATCTCCAGTCACCAGAAACAGAAAAGCAAATCTGCCAAAAAATCCGCACTATCTTAGCTTGGCTGGGCTTTTCAAATCAAGAAATTACCTTTGCGGGGCTTTCAATGGGGACGGCTGGGGCCCTGTATTACGGTTCCTTCTTTAAACCCCACGCGATTGTTTTAGGAAAGCCCTTGATGCGATTGGGGCAGGTAGCTAAAAATGAGCGGGCCCGTTTTAATACCTTTGCGACTTCCTTGGATGTGGCCCGTCTGTTTGAAGATCAAACGGGTCCTTATCCAGATGACGAAGTTTTGACGAGCGCTCTTGATCAACGGCTGGCGAAGCGCCTAGCTCAAGCCGATCTAACCCAAACGAAGCTGATCGTTGCCTATATGAACCAGGATGACTATGACGAATTGGGTTTTGCAACGCTTGTTGGTTATCTTAACCAGCAAAAGCACTTTCCATATTTAATTCGCCGGGGCTTTGAAGGGCACCATGTTGATCAGCCAGCAGCTGCTAACGGTTGGTTTATTCATTAATACCAAGCAATGTTGGACCAAGATTATGGAGGTGATTAAGGTGTGGAGTTTATACCTTGAAGGCATGACCGCCCTTTATCCCCATGGGATCGATAATGATGTTAAAACCAAAGTCAATTCGGGTTACCGCTATTCCGGAAGTACGGTCCAAGCCCTTGCCCACACTTACTTGAATGGCACTAAACTAACGTAATTTGCCAAAGATGATGTGACTTTTGAAAATCCTTGGTTACCAGCGGGGGTAGTGATAACCCGATGGGACCTGGCTTACCTATATACGACGGGACGAATTGTTCCAGCGCTCCCAATTTTGAAACCTGGACATTGCTATGCCTTAAACTTAGTAGCGAAATTGGATCAACCAGTGGGGGTCTTCTTGCGATTGCTCTTCTTTGATTACAGTGGTCAACTATTGCACCAAAAGGTGATCAAACCTTTCCGGGGGGCCTTTCAATATCCCACTGAGGCAGCCTTTTATGCCTTAGAAATGGTTGCGACTGGGATGAAGCAGATGCGGTTTCACCGGATCGACATCGTGCCCTTAGCCACTCCAGAGACTGAACTGAAGTCGATAGATTTTAACGATCAATTTCAAGTTAATCAGCGACTGCTTACCCAGCGCCAAGCCATAATTAACCATTACCTAAAGTAAGGAGGGATGAAAATGCCGAACTTGTTGAATCGGGTTTATTTACATCAATTTCGTCAACGCTTGATTAAAATTAACCAGTTAGCGCCAAAGATGAGACGATTATCGGACGCTGAACTCCAGGCTTATACGCCACGATTAAAGGCTAAGTTAGTAGCTGGGATCAAGGTTGATGATCTGGTTGAAACGGCCTTTGCGGTGGCTAGAGAAGCTGATCGACGGGTGCTCGGTTTATATCCCTATGATGTCCAGGTGTTGGGAGCTCTAGCCTTAGAAAAGGGGATGGTGGCCGAAATGAAGACCGGAGAAGGGAAAACCCTAACGGCTACGATGCCCCTTTACTTAAACGCGCTTACGGGGCAAGGGGCGATGCTTGTGACCCCAAACGAATACTTGGCCGAACGGGACGGCGAAGAGATGGGGAAAGTTTACCAATGGTTAGGTTTGAAGGTTGCGGTAGGTTTTCCGACTAGCCAACATCTTGCTGAAAAGGTTGATGAATTGAGTCCCGCGGAAAAACGGGTTCGGTACCAAGCCGATATTTTGTATACGACCAATGCCACGCTTGGATTTGACTATTTGATTGACCATCTGGCAAGTGAGGCTAAGTATCAATTTTACCGGCAATTTGGCTATTGTATTGTCGATGAAGCCGATGCGGTTTTGTTGGACACCGCTGTTACACCCCTTGTGATTTCGGGGACACCGCGGGTGAAGTCAAATTATCTAGGACCCAGTGATGAAATAATTACTATGTTAGTGCCTGACCAAGATTATCGGTTTGATGAAGAGGAAAAGGCGGTTTGGCTTACTTCAAAAGGAATTCAACGGGTTGAGCAGTTCTTCAGCCAGGATCATCTCTATGATGGTCATCATGATGAGCTAATTCAGCGGGTTACCTTAGCGCTAAAAGCCCACGTATTGTTGGAACGGGATCGGGACTATGTCGTAACCCCGGCCCAAGAAGTGACCTTACTTGACCGAGCAAATGGGCGACTATTACCGGGGATGAAGTTAAATGGTGGCCTTCACCAGGCTTTAGAGATGAAAGAACAGGTCAAAATTAGTGATGATCAACGGGCAATTGCGACGATTACCTACCAGAACCTTTTCCGCCAGTTTAATCACTTGGCAGGGATGACCGGGACAGCGGCCGTAGCGGCTGAAGAGTTTAGTAAGGTTTATAACTTAACGGTTTGCCAGTTGCCAACCAACCGACCAATGATTCGCCGTGATTATCCCGATCAGCTCTATGTGACGCTTCCCGAAAAAATCATGGCCTCACTAGCCGTCGTGAAACAACTGCACGCTACGGGGCGGCCAGTTTTGTTGGTAACCGGTTCCGTTGAGGTTTCTGAAATTTATTCGGAACTGCTCTTGCAGGCGCAAATTCCCCACAGTGTTTTAAATGCTAAGAATGCCGCTAAGGAAGCGGCAATTATTAAAGAAGCCGGGCAAAAGGGAGCAGTAACGGTGGCTACCAGTATGGCGGGGCGGGGGACTGATATCCGTCTGGGACCCGGAGTAGCCGAACTCGGTGGTCTAGCCGTGATTGGCACCGAAAAAATGGCGAGCCAACGGATTGACCAACAACTGCGGGGACGAGCGGGACGGCAAGGTGATCCCGGTTCAAGTCAGTTCTTTGTTTCGCTAGAAGATCCCGTAGTCCAACATGAGGGAGCCCGGTGGTTGCGCCGATATTTTGAACAACACCGGGATCAAACCAGGAGTGAGCCATTAAAGGGAGCAAGGTTTTACCGGGCAGTTGAGCAGGCGCAGATCGTTAGTGATGAACATGCGGCCCAACAACGACACCAAGCTTTTTTAATGGACGAAAGTGGTCACTTACAACGACAAGTAGTTTATCGAGCGCGGCAGCAGTTACTCCAGGGCGACTTACGAGCTTTTGACTTTGAGCATATTATGACGGCTGAATTTCAGCGCTTTTACCGGGCTAACCAGCCAATAACGCCAACTAAATTAGCTCGTTACATTCGCCAAACCTTAACCTACCGTTTTGAAGACCAGCCCCAAGCCCAAGACGTAGTTGATGAAGCAACGGTGGTGAACTACCTCCAGCAAATTGCGCAAAAAGAGCTAGCTTATAAGCGAACCCAATTTAAGCAACTGGAAGATGAAAAGCGTTTTTACCAGTTAGCGATCCTTAAGGCGATTGATACTTGTTGGGTGGATGAAGTCGATAGCTTGGAACAACTGCGTCAAGCGGTAATTTCTCGGGCAGTGGCCCAGAGAAATCCGATTGCGGAATACCACCGCGAAGCCTACCGCTCCTTTAAGCAGATGCAAGTTGCTATTCGCCAGGCAATTACGAAAAACCTTTTGTTAAGTCAACTGGTAGATGGGCCAGCTGGGAAACTAGAAATTTACTTTGATTAGGGGGTTAGTGATGAAAAAAGAAGATCCGTTAAGCCAAGATATTCATAATCGCCTCCAAAATGTTCGGGATCAGCGTAATTTTAAGAAACCCCGGTCAAATCCACAACAGTGGTTAGGAATCATTATTGTGGTGGCAGTGGTGCTAGGGTTGTTATTTTCTTTACTAATGTTATTGATTTAGGGGGATAAAATGACGGTTTATAACTTTAATTTAGGAATTGGTTGGGCCAGTAGCGGGGTCGAATATGCCCAGGTCTACCGGGCGGCAATCTTGCGGATGATCAAGCAACCCGCCAAGTTTATCTTTACCGACTTCATTAGTTACGAAAACATTGCCTATTTGACGGAAAATATTGGTTTTTTAGACCAAGAAGTGATTTGGCTCTACCTTAGTTTTACTGATTTTCCGGTCGGACCAACGACGGTAACTCTAAAACAGCTTCAAATGACCTTCTCGAGAACTGGGAAACTGATTCAAGATAACGAGAAAAAAGTGCGGTTTGAGTTTGCACCGGGAGACTGGGCAGCTGCCTATTTGAAGGCCTCAGGGAGTGACTTGGTGGAACGGGTTGAGTATGTCCATCAAAACATTTTGTACCGCAAAGATTACTTTACGACGGGGCGTTTTTTAAGCGAATACTATGCGCCGGTGGAAAATAGTGCCCACCTATACTTACGACGTTTCTTTAACCAGGATGGAACAATCGCTTATGAAGAAATTTTGGACGGCAACAGCACGCCTTGTTTCAAGTTCCCGGATGGCTTGATCCTATCCAAAGAAGCTGTGATTGCCCGCTTCATTGACCAATTGCATTTAACCGCTAATGATGTCTTGATCATGGATCGGGATGAGGGGATGGAACAGGCCGTCCTTGAACACCGGGGGGAGGCCAAAATTGGTGTGATTGTCCACGCGGATCATTATTCCATAAACGAAACCAATGATGATCACATTTTGTGGAATAATTATTACGAGTATGCTTTTGATCATGCTAAGGCGATTGACTTTTTCGTTACCGCTACTCCAGCCCAACATAACTTATTAGCAAAGCAGTTTGCTAAATACACGGGCAATACGCCGAAAATCGTCACCATTCCGGTGGGAAACTTAGCAGGATTAAAACGGCCCCAAACTTCCCGTCGACCACTAGGATTAGTGACGGCTTCGCGGTTGGCTAGTGAAAAGCATGTTGATTGGCTAATTGCGGCGGTGGCTCAGGTTCATGAAACCTACCCGGAAGTGACTCTGGATATCTACGGTCAGGGGGGCGAAGAAAAACGGCTTGAACAGGCGATTAAGGAGTATCAAGCAACCACCTATATTCATTTAATGGGCCATCAGGACCTAACGGACGTCTATCAAAAGTATGAAGTCTACGTGGCCGCTTCGACGAGTGAAGGCTTTGGCTTGAGTTTGATGGAAGCAGTTGGCTCTGGTTTGGCAATGGTGGGGTTAGATGTACCATATGGCAACCCCACCTTTATTCAAGATGGTAAAAACGGGGCCTTACTACCTTACCAAACAGGGGAGGATCAAAAGGTAACAATTGCTCACCTCGCTGAAGGAATTGAGCGGGTCCTGGCTGGTGATCGCGCGGCCCAAGAAGCGACTTCCTACGAAATTGCTAAGGCCTATTTGAAACCAGCTGTGGCCAAACGGTGGCAAGCGTTATTAAAAGCGGAGGTAGACCATGATTAATTTGTTTGAAAATTATACGCGGGAGACTAAGGACCTCCACATTTCGCTTTTAATGGGCGGAATTAAGGTACCAACGGTGGTAATTAATGACGATGGTTTTTTACCCAACGATGTGACTTCTCCGCTCCAATTCTTCTTAAAGCAAGCGGGGGCTCGCTTGTTCGGCAAGCCGCGTTACTTTAACCAAGTACCGGTCTCACAGTATTGGGCGATTCAAGCGACTGCCCGGAGCGGAAAGATCCTTGATCACGGGGTTGAAAGGGCCAGAATTGAATTTGCGGCGCCAGATAATACTCGCTCTGTTAAGGCGGTTACTTGGTTGGATGCTCAAGGCACTCCCCGGGTGATCGATCGTTACAATCAGTGGGGCTGGCAGTTTGCTCAGATAATTTGTAATCGAAAGGGTAAGCCGGTACTGACTACTTACCGGACGGATACGGGTAAAGAGGTTTTGGTTCATAATCATTTAACCGGTACTGTGGTTGCTAATCAGGCAGATGGCAAGGTAAAACTGTACCCGGATTGGCCGAGTCTAGTAGCAGACTACCTCCAGCAAGCTCACTTTAACTTGGATCAAGTTAACTTCAATACCCTTAATTTCCCGTTTTTTACCTTAAATCGGCTAGGGGATGGAGTTGGCCTTAAACGCCTTTTTTGGCAAGAACAGCTTCCTGATGGAATCCCGGGCAATATGCAATATCTGTTGGACGGCAAGGGTGGTCAATATGAGATTAAGGTCCAACACCGCCAAGTCTTTACTCGCCTTCAGCAACTACTATCAAAGAAAGCTTTGCCAGTGGCTTATCTCGGTTATGCGTACGCTTTTAAACGCTTAAATCAGCGACGAGCCCACGCCTTGATTTTGACTAATTCCGATCAAATTGAGCAATTAGAAGCTATCATAAAAGGGTTACCGGAAATGACCTTTGCGATTGGAGCAATTACAGAGATGTCTTCGAAGTTACTAGCTTTTGGACGGTACCCGAATGTTCACTTGTATCCGCAAATTCGACCAACCCAAGTCGGAAGGCTAGTTGCTTGGGCAGATTACTATTTGGATATTAATCATCAAGATGAGATCTTTGATGTCGTTCGGATGGCCTTTGAAAATAATATGTTGATTAGCGCTTTTAAGAATACACTGCACCAACCACGTTATGTAGCCCCGCAAAACATCTATGAATCAGCAAAGGTTAATCAGTTGATTATTAATCTCCAGCAAACACTACATTCACCAGTGATTTTAGAAAAACGTTTGCAAGCTCAATGGCAAGCCGCAGATCGCAGTTTTCCAAAAGATTACCAAGCTTTAAATTTGAAAGGATAGAAAGAGGCAAGCAAATCTATTTGGTACTTGCAAGTTTTCGTAAGTAAGCCAATTGTGTAATGTTAGAAGCTGGAAATTTAAAACGAGCAGTCTAGGAAGAAACTACAAAGACCACTAATTTGAAGGTTGGAACGTAGCCAACACAACTTTGAGAGTATACAGATATCGTGGCAAAAAGCAGTAGCTGGATGGCCTACAAACTATTCAGCCTTGCATGGGTTCACAGTCCTTATAGATAAAACAGCCGGAGAAAATTTGCTTTGCAAATTTCACTCCGGCTGTTTTCTTATCTCACAGGACCGTCTAAAAGCTTTCTTGCCAACTTACTTTCCAAAGTTTGGTCTTGTAAGGGCTCACAGACGCCAAGTAAGTTGGCTGGAATTTTTTCCATCCTCCGCTCTTGATTAATTGAATCACGGATTAGAAATAAATACCAAATTGGCGCTAGATAGCTGGATCGTAAAGGATCTAAAATCATTCAAACAAGCGAAATATAAATTGTTAAGGCTTTTAATTATACATATCAATAAATAATGGTTATAATAATGATAAGTGTATAACGGGTGATAAGATAGCCGTGCTAGGAAGTATTTATGGGGATGACGCTTATGAGGAAAATGAGTAGACAAAATATTTATGCTGAAGGCGATCGCTCCGTTCATGTCAAACGGTATAAAGCTGGTAAAAAGTGGATGCAAGCGTCGCTCTCACAGATTGACCTGATTAAGCTAGGTGGTCAAGCAGAAGTAACACCGGGAGAACCTGATGAACATTATGTTGACTTTGTTAAAGGGTTGGTTACCGCAGTGGCTACTTTAGGTGGAGTTGCGGGGGCTGTAGCACCGGTAATGGCCGACAATGTTGTCCAGACAAAACAAACGGAAGCCATTAATAGTACCTTGGCGACTAATAATACAGTTACCTTAAACTCTGGAAGCACTAGTGAAAGGACAATGATAAGTAGCTTAAATACTACTTCAACTAGCACTGAACCGGCTAGTTCACAGACCAGTACAGCTTCGATTAGTCAGACGCCTGAAAAGTCAATCATTAGTGAATCAACGGCTTCTCAAACTGCAACAGAAGCCGCCAGTTTTAGCGTGGTTTCAAATGCTACAACCAGTGAGACGGCTTCGCAAGTTTCTAGTTCAACGAGTGATAGTGGCTTGCTAGGAGCGACAACGACGCTTGATGTCACAAATATTATGGGGCAAGCGAATTCACAAATGTTAATGAAGCAGTTGAAGGCGACGCAACTGCTAACAGATTCTAATTTAGTTAGCTTGTCTAGATCGCAGAGTACAGTTGATTCAATATCTGTTGAAAATTCGAATTCACTGAGTGAATCATATAGTACTGCTACAACAAGTGGGATAACTTCTGAGACAGCTTCTAAATCAATGAGCAATTGGTATTCAGTTTTGGATTCTAAGATTGATGTTGATTCAATATCAAATAGTAATTCATATAGTTTTGCAGTGTCTAAGTCTATTGCAAATTCGATCTCGTTAAGTAATTCATTTAGTACGGTTACGCTAAATTCAGAAGACAGTAATAGTGATGTGAAATCAATTTCTAATAGTGACTGGGCATCTGTTTCAACCTCATGGTATCGGGTGGGTTCCATGTCAACTCAGAATAGTAATAGTTGGTCTTTACTTTCAAATACGAGTCAGTCAATCTCAGAGAGTGGGTCAGGCTCGGTCAGTGCTTCTGAATCAACAAGCAGTTCGACCTCAGAGAGTGGTTCAAGCTCAGCTAGTGCATCGGCCTCAGAAAGTGCATCGAGCTCAGAAAGTGCATCTGTCTCAGAGAGTACATCAGCCTCAGCAAGTGCATCGGCCTCAGAAAGTGCATCAGCCTCAGAGAGTACATCAGCCTCAGCAAGTGCATCAGCCTCAGCAAGTGCATCAGCCTCAGCAAGTGCATCGGCCTCGGAGAGTAAATCAATCTCAGAGAGTGCATCGGCCTCAGAGAGTAAATCAATCTTAGAGAGTGCATCGGCCTCAGAGAGTACATCAGCCTCAGAAAGTAAATCAATCTCAGAGAGTGTATCAGCCTCAGAGAGTAAATCAATCTTAGAGAGTGTATCGGCCTCGGAGAGTAAATCAAGCTCGGAGAGTGTATCAGCCTTAGAGAGTAAATCAAGCTCAGCCAACGCATCTGAATCAATAAGCAGTTCAACCTCAGATAGTGAGTCGACTTCAGTTTCAGCTAGTACATCTATTTCAGACAGTATTAATAATGGTCGCTATGATAGTGAAGTAAGCCAGAATTCTGAAGATAATTCAACTTCACTTAGCCGTTCAATAAGTGAAGCAAGTTCACAATCAATCGAAAACTCAAGAGTATTTAGTAGGTCTGAGAGTCAAGAGACTTCAAACTCAATTGAAAGCAGTAAGTCATTAAAGAGTTTATCTGGCTCAGAATCGACCAGTAACCCAATGAGTAAGTCGTTAAGTGACCATGAATCAACTTCGCTTTCGGAGTTTGAATCAGTAAGTGTATCGGAAAGTGTTGTGATCTCAAATAGTATTAGTAATCTCAGTTTGGTTAGCCGCTCGCAAAGTGAAGTTACAAGTAATGTAAATTCAAAATGGGTATCGGAAAGCGAATTAGTATCAACATCTAGGAGTATTCAAAGTTCAGCTAGTGCATCTGAATCAACGAGTGGATCGATCTCGATGAGTACGAATGAATCCGAATCAACTTCAATGAGTGAGATAAACTCCAAGAGTACAAGTGAATCGGTAAGTAAAGTAACTAGTGAAAGTGAGTCGAACCACCAAACTAGTGAACCATCCAGTGTTTCTAAGAGTACCTTAGAAAGTATCATGGCAAGTCAATCTGGTTCGCATTCCACGAGCTTATCACAAGTAGACTCGGTAACAATGTCTGAATCACAGAGTGCCTCCCAAAGTAAAGAGACCAGTAAGTCAATCAGTAGTACTAGCATCTCAGTTGTTAACTCGCAAAGCAAGTCAAAGCGTGAGTTAGCCTTAGCTTCTCAAAGTACATCACGGAGTACATCGATTAGCGTAAGTGAGTCAGTAGCTGATGATCTAGCTAGTGTAAATACGAGCCTTTCCGAAAGTGAATCGGCTAAAGATGCAATGGACAGCCTAGACGGCCCAAGCGAGAGAATCAGCCATTCACTTGCGGATAGCGAAGTGGCCGATAATGCATGGGATTCAGTTGTTGCTACCCAGAGCATGGTAGATGAATCTAGTCAAACAAGTGTTAGGGCATTGTCACCGGTTGCTTTAACTCATCAAGCAAGTGAGTTACCCCAAACTGGGAATGATCAATCAACGGCCACGGCTGCAACTGGAATTTTAGGGATGGTACTAACGGCAATTACCGGTTTCTTTATGCGGAAGAAACGGAGTAATTAAAATAAAGGCTGTTGTAATCGATATCTCGGTTAACAACAGCCTTTGGTGTATAATAATATAAAATAATTTGTGGAGATGGTTGATGATGCGCGTTAACATTACGAATCTGTATGGGATGAGTCCAAATGTAACGGCTATGGTAGCTCAAAATAAGACCGCACAGCTTGCTCGCCAGATGGGCTTTAATGAGCTAGGAATTTACTTTTATCCGGCAATTAAGGAATCAGCGAACGAAAAAATGCGCGCCTTGATGGGATTATTGCCTCCTTACAAGTGGGCGATATTGTGATTTTTCAGTCGCCAACCTGGCTAGGAGTTGAATTTGAAAATCAATTTTTAGATAAGTTACAAACCTACCAATGTAAAATTATTGTGTTTATTCAAGATGTAATTCCGTTAATGTTTAGAGAAAATTACGATGATTGGATTCAACCATATATAAAGCTTTATAATCGAGCAGATGTTTTAATTTTGCCAAGCCGGCAAATGGAAGCGAGACTCCGTCAAGAAGGACTAACGACTGAGAAAATTGTTTACCAAGGAATGTGGGATCATCCGACTGACTATGTTCCCCAAGTTGCTCAATTTGCACGCCAGGTCTTTTTTCTTGGCAGTGTGCAGCGATTTCCTTTCTCGCAGGAATGGCGGTATCAAACACCCTTAGAATTGTTTGCTGAAGAAGCCATTGATAATCAAGACCTCAATGTTCACTATCATGGATATGTTCAAGATGAACTATTACTCCATCAACTCAGCCAAGGTTTTGGCTTGTGTTGGTCAACAGGAAATCAAGAGCTGTATTCGCAGTTGAATGCTTCATATAAGCTTAGTACGTATCTAGCTGCCGGAATTCCAGTAATCGTTAAAAAAGGGATTTCATGTGAGAAGATTATTCAGAAACAAGGACTTGGCTATGTAGTAGAGAGTCTTGAAGAAGCTGACCGACTAGTTCAAAAATGTACGCCTGAAGAATATCAGGTAATGGCCCAAAGAGTGCATGATTATGGTTTTTTGATTCGGCAAGGTTACTTTACTCGGCGTGTTTTTGAAGAAGCGATTTTTAAAGCGCTGGAAGTTTGACTATATGTAAAAACCACCCCCACAACTCACAACGAGTTATGGGGGTGGGTTATTTTTTTTACTAAGCCTTTTTCTTGCGGCTTAGTAAGGTTTTAATGTTCCGGATAAGGTTTTGACTAAAGGTCAAGGCCCGGACGACATGATTTGGATCGATGTGATTAGTCATTGCTTTTAAGACCCGCTTTGGTTGTTGGGCCGCAAAAGTAAAGCTTCCGTCGCGTTTAGTTTGAATCCGAAAACGAGGAATCCATTTCCCGCCAAAGAGGAGGGACGCCACGACAATGTCAATTTCATCCCATGGGATTTGAACGTAGTTTTCGATGTTACGATTATCGTAAAACTCAAAGCCCTTTTCGCCCACCAAAATTTTCCCGTAGGCGCTAAAGGCGGTGAAATAAGTCCCTTTTTCCACTAATTCAACCTGAGCATTTAACGCTTCAACCATCTCATCAATCCTTTCTCAAAGTACTAACCCAAGAGCCCAATGACGTGACCGAGGATCCCGACGATGAAGAGCCCAAGGATAATTACGATTGGGGAAACCTTCTTCTTCAATAACCACATGCAAAGCAGAGTCAAGAGCAGTGCGGCTAATCCTGGAATTAAGGAGTCCAAGTTGTCTTGTAAGGTCGTAACCTTGTATTCCGTTAAGGAAAGACCTTTCCCCATGTTCCATTGTTGTAAGGCGTCCCGAATTGCGGTTGGGTTGTTTGGCAACTTGTTCCAGTCGATGTAAGCCCCAGATGATTGCTTAACCCGGGAAACAACTGGCGTGAACTTGATGGTAACCCACCGTTCAATCAAAGTCCCAAGGACGAACATCCCCATCATGGCTGCCCCCCGGGTAACCTTTTGGAGCAAACCACCGGAAACGTCATCGGTGATCTTGGTCCCAGTCTGGTAACCAAATTCTTGCGTGTACCACATGAAGGCAATCCGCATTACGTTCCAAAGAACGAAGAAGAGGATTGGTCCAAGGATGTTACCAGAGATGGCTAATGATGCCCCTAAACCGGCAATGATTGGTCGAGCTGTGTACCAGAACACTGGGTCACCAACCCCGGCAAGCGGCCCCATCATCCCAACTTTAACCCCAGACATCGTGGCGTTGTCGATAGCTGTCCCGTTAGCGTTATCTTCTTCAAGGGCCAGACTAACCCCAATAATAGGGGAAGCTAAGTATGGGTGGGTGTTGAAGAATTCAAGGTGCCGCTTCAAAGCTGCTGCCCGGTCTTCCTTCGTCTTGTACAACTTCTTGATTGCAGGAATCAAAGAGAAGGCGTAACCCCCGTTTTGCATCCGTTCGTAGTTCCATGAACCTTGGAGGAAGGTTGACCGCCAGCAGACACTCCAGCGATCCCGCTTTGTTAATCTAATTTTCTTTTCTGCCATTGTTAATGTGCCTCCAAATTTTAGTAATCATTCAAAATGTCACCGAGTGGATCGCCAGAACCACCGTTACCACCGTTTCCGCCACCGTTGTTGGCCTTGGATTCAAGTTCAAGGTAGATCAAGGTGAAGGCTAAACCAAGCGTCCCAATGGCAATCAAAGTCAATTGCGTAACAGCAGCGAGTACGAAACCAATGGCGAAGAATGGCCAAACTTCCCGGGTAGCGATCATGTTAATAACCATGGCATACCCAACGGCCACAACCATCCCACCACCGATGGTCATCCCTTGGGTTAACCATGCTGGCATTGAATTCAAGAAGTTTTGAACTTCCTTAGCTGGGATAATCAAAAGGGCGATGGCAGGGATCGCAATCCGCAAACCTTGTAAGCAGATGGCAATGATTTGCCAAGTGTCAATGGCCCGTAAGTTACCTTTTGCGGCTTCCTTATCCATGATGTGAATGATCGCAACCGAGATCGTCCGTACAATCATCGTTAAGAAAAGTCCGGCAACGGCCAAAGGAATAGCAATGGCCGTGGCAGTCCCCATGTTCTTGGCCGCTGCGCCACTTTGAACAAAAATAATTGCAGAAGCGATAGATGCGAGCGCAGCGTCAGGAGCAACCGCAGCCCCAATGTTAGCCCAACCAAGGGCAATCATTTGTAATGAACCACCAAGCATAACACATGGGATCAAGTGGCCCGTTACTAAACCGATTAGCGTACATGCAACCAGGGGTTGGTGGAATTCAAATTCATCCAAGATCCCTTCTACCCCGGCTAAGAACGCTACAATTACAACTAAAATCATTGAAATCGCAGACATAATAATCTCCTTTAGTTCTTTTGCTGGTCAATTAGCGTTTGTGCTTTCTTCAAAAGGTCATCCATATTTTCAGCGGAACTGGATGGCACCTTCCGAACGTTAAACTTAATGCCTAACTGCTTTAGTTCCTTGAAAGTATCAACATCTTTTTGGTCCATAGCAAGCACTTGGTTAACGTTAACCTTGCCGTCACTGTAAGCCATGGAACCGATGTTAAGTTCCTTGATATCAACCCCACCCTTGATGGCTTCTAAGGCATCTTCAGGGGTTTCAAACAAGAGCATGGCCTTGGTGTTCCCAAAACGAGGGTCCTTGGCAACTTCAATCATCTTCTTGATTGGCACCGTGTTGGCGTGAACCCCACTTGGCGCCGCTTGAGCGATCATGTTCTTGCGCAACTTGTCCTTGGCAACGTTATCGGAAACCACGATAATCCGGTTAGGATTCGTGGCCTTGGTCCAACCAGTCGCAACTTGCCCGTGAAGTAAACGGGTGTCGACCCGGGCGAGCACATACTTGATCTTCCCGTCACCGATCACCGTACCTTCAGGGATCGCACCCTTTGGCGTGTCATCTTGAACTGGCGCCTTTTCAGCGGCGGCATCCTTTGGCATGATGCTTTCTGGCATCGTCTTTACGCCTTCCTTAGCAGTTGCCACGATGTGGGTCGCAATCTCGCGAGCCGTGTTCATGGTAAAGCGGGAAGCGTAGGCTTCGATAACCATTGGCAGGTTCATCCCAGTGACAATTGCCCAAGTATCCTTGTGTTGGTCAAAGAGGTCGCTCGCTTGGTTAAATGGCGTCCCACCCCAAAGGTCAACTAAGAATAAAACTTGTTCCTGATCATCGAGGCTCTTAACGGCATCTTCCATCTTCTTGTGGATGTCTTCTGGGCCTTCGTCAGGTTTTAAAATTACGTGCGCCACGTTTTCTTGTTCACCGAAGATCATTTCCCCGGACTGGAAAATTCCATCGGCAAAACCACCGTGGCTGGCTAAAACAATTCCTACCATTGCTTTCCTCCTTAATGAGAATGGATAGCGTATCCTTTTTGTGATGGAAGCGAATACATTTTGTAGTATACCATAATTGATAAACGATGGAACTGAATTATTAGTAAAAACCGAAAAAATGTAACGTTAAGCGGTAAATATTCGGTTTCTTATGGTTTTACCTAGTTATTCGATCAATAAATAATAACGAAAAAAAGATCGTTAAAAGCGAATTTAGTTCAGCTTTTAACGATCAAAAATCAAAATTATTCAGCCAGATAGACTTGTTCATCGATTAAATCGAAACTGGTTAATGCTTGGTTAACATCCTTTAAATCAGCGGGTTGGCTTAGTTGGGCCTGGTTCCAGAAACGCTTAGAGTTTGTAGCGCCATTTTGTTCCCCAATCACCAAAAGCCGAACATCAGGAAATTGTTCACGAAGTAATTGCAAGATTTGATAATCGTTTTCATCTTTATCAGGTGCCCATGACATAATAATATATTTTACCTGCTGACCATATTTCTGGATTGCGGCAATCGCATCTAAGGCCTCAACCTCGGTTACCGGATGTTTACCGGTCTCATTTTCCTTTACCCAAGCCTTACTATCGGTGGTGTAGACCGTCTGCAATGGATTTTTATCTCGCAGACCTTTGGAAATATAGCCATTGCCGGCCATAATTTCAAGGACGGGTTGACCAGCTAAATATTGGGAAAGGGCGTTGATGAAGGCAAAATTGGTATACGACCACATTCCATAAGTATTTTCAAGGTAGTCGCGGAAGTCGCGGAGCAGTTTATCTAACTTCGGCAAGGCCGCTGAATACTTTTCCCAGAGGGCATCACCCCGGCGGTCACCTTGGGGGTAACGATCATTTAAAAATTGGAAAATGATATCTTGAATATTATCTGGTAAAAGTAACTTTGGTAGTGGTTGGGGGAGGAGCCCCTGCTTTAGTAACCGGTCGGCTTCGATCACGTTATTAGTTAAATACTTAATTTGGGGAAAATCACTAAATAGCTCGGCGTAGTGGGTGATTTGCCCGATATAAGAAGTTGGCGTTGGCCGCAGGGGTGAATTTTGGTTCTTTTTGATTTGCTTTTTTAAGCGTTGGAGTTGTTTTTTCTTCATTAGTCTTTAAATTTTAAATTTAATTCTTCTTGGAGACTATCAATATTGGTTGTGGAACGGCGATTATCCTTGCCTTTTAAGTAGCCATCGATTAACTGGAAAATTTCGTAGCGGTCTTCGGTAGTTAAAACGGTATGGTTGAAACTAAGGTCGCGGCTAGAGAAAAAGAGCTTACCGAGGTCATAGTCATTATGGTCGGATTTCCCGCTTAAATAATCCATGCTAACGTCGAAAAATTCCGCTAATTTACGGACTTCAACGTAGGAGGGGGTCCGAATTCCGCGCTCCCAATTGCCAATTTGCGAAACGGAGTTGGGCTTTTCATTCGGTCCCAAGTTTTTATTTAATTCATTAGCGAGTTCCCGCAAAGTAATTTTTTGCCCCCGGCGAAGGGCACGTAATCGTTCTGGAAACATGTCGTCACATCCTTTACCTTATTATTTTAACATTAACAACCACGGAACGTGGAAAATATGCGAATTTTCTTAAATTATGGTAAACTAACGAAAGTTTTGAGAGAAGGATTTTGAGGAAATGGAAAAAACGAAGAAAACCCACCGGTGGTGGAAATGGCTACTCGGCCTAGTCGCGTTGTACGTCATCTTAAATTTGGCTGCCGGTGCTTACTTTTTTAATGTCGCCATGGTGCCAAGTCATAAGTCCTTTGTTAGTGACCCGAACCAAGCTTTGAAGAAAAGCGATCCGCTGTATCACCAGAAGCGTTGGTTTAAAATCGCTAAAAAGCAAACTTGGCACATCACTTCAGCCAGTGGCAATTACCGCTTGGTTGCCGACTATATTCCGGCGGCCCAGCCAAGCAAGAAGAGTGTCTTAATTGCCCACGGTTTTATGCAAAATAAGGAAAGTATGGGGGCCTACGCTTACCTTTTCCACCAACTGGGCTACAACGTCTTGATGCCCGATGCCCGGGCTCACGGCCAGAGCCAAGGGAAATACATTGGTTACGGTTGGCCCGAGCGTTTTGATGAACGCAAATGGATTAATCGATTAATTCAAAAGAACGGTCAAAAGAGTCAGATTGTGATGTTCGGCGTCAGCATGGGAGGGGCCACCACGATGATGACGAGTGGAATCAAGCTCCCAAGTCAAGTGAAGGCCTTTATTGAAGACTGTGGTTATACTAGTCTTCAAGCCGAACTTGACTACGAAGCTGGCAACTTGTACCACATTCCTAATGGGGTTCGGCAGCCAATTGAATGGGCTTTGAGCGGTATTAACCGGATGAAGAACGGTTTTTTTACGCAAAGCGCCTCGTCCGTGGCTTCCCTGCAGCACAATCATCGACCAATGCTCTTTATTCATGGGGCCGAGGATACTTTTGTGCCCACCAAGATGGTTTACCAAAATTACGCTGCTACTAAAGGTCCCAAACAACTTTGGGTGGTACCGAAGGCCAAGCACGCTTCATCTTATGATACGGCCCAGAAGGCTTATCAAAGCCATATCGCTAAGTTCTTAAATCAATACGTTAAATAATTTCCCGGGAAATAGAAGGAGAAAATCATGTTTGCTAAAAATACTTCTGTCATGTTATATGTTGATGATCTCGCCGCTGAATGTACTTTCTGGCGGGCCATTGGCTTCCAAATTATTACCGATGAATGTGATGGCCCGGTCCCATACTTTGCCATGAAGACGGCCCCCGAAGCGACCTTGACCTTGATTGTTTACGACCGGGACTTTATTAAGAAGACTTCTCCAGAAGTCGTGGATAATCAACCAAGCATTCTCTTTGAAGTCGCCGATCTGCAAGCCGTTTACCAACGGATTAAGGAAGTTAGTGACTTGGTTTCGCCAATTAACAACGAGCCGTTCCCAAACTTTGCTTTTCAATCTCCGGCCGGGAACTTCTATGCGGTAAAGGAAGCTAATAATTAAATAAAGATAGCGATCAGAGTTAGTTCGGTGTTCGAGCTTAACTTTGATCGCTTTTTTGGTTTCAATGACCCGGTTTGTAAAATTGGTATTTCGGATAAATTTGTCTAACTTTCCGTAACTTAACCTTATTAGCGGTGGATACCGATGATACTAAAACAGCCATGCCGGAAGTGGTGAAATTGACGTAAGCGAATGGCGTGAGTTTTGAGACTTGTAGAGGTGCAAAATCCTCGCCACCACATTCCCCGGCTAATGGTTGTTATTCTTAGATTATGAATTGGGAAAATTACAAAGACTGCATGTAGACTAACTCATCAACGGAAATATGCTCGTTGAGGGCTTTGGCGAGGTCACTGTTGATGTCGCCGTCAGTAAGGGCTTGTTGGATGGCGTTGTGTTCATCTTGAAAGGCGGTCACAAAGAGCTGGTGCATGACTTCGTTGTCAAGTTGGTGATGGCGCCCAAAAGACCGGATCCGGTTTAAGTAGAGCCGGCGGACCATAATGACTTCATTGTCATTTTCAGCCGTTTGGACTTGGTTAAGGTAGTCATTAACTGCCCAAGTGGTCCGGGCTAAGAGCGTCCGAAGGGATTTTTGAACTTCGGTGCTGGCGAGGGCCGCTTGGACGACCCGTAACCTTCTTTGCGTCCGGTGCCACTTTAGCCGTTGAATTACGGCTCGGTGAAGGGAACGGAAACCAAGATGGGAGTGGGAAGTCATGTTCTGGGTAATCAACTTGAAATAGAGTTTTAGGGTGAAGGAACTAAACTCACCAGTTTCACTGAGCTCATTGAGCGTCTTCGTTTCGACAGCATAGCATTTTTCCAATAGTTGTTGATACACCGTTGCGTCAACTTGATAGGTTAAGGTCATTTGTGAGCTGAGTTGATCAATTACGGCGGCCCGTTCGAGGGGGTGACTCGTTTGTTCATTCACCCGATTGATTGCTGTTTGAACGGTTTGAATTAAGAAATAACGGAACTCGGCCCGGGAATAGCTCTTTTTCTTTGGCGGGAGGAGCTTAGGAAAGACGATGGCGCCAACGGTAATACTAATTAAAATAACTAAAGCCGCGATTAAAATCATCGTGTTTCTTAGCCCGAGGGGCGCTCCTTTGACGGTTAATGGAATTGAAAAGGCCAAGGCTAAAGTAATCGTTCCGTGGATTCCGCCAAGCGCCAGTAACAAAGCATCTTTAGGTTGTTGCGTGGGATGACCTTGGAGATCAACGAAGTTTAAACGGGCCCAGAAATAACGGATCCCAGCCGTTAAAAGGTAAAGACAAACGGCGATGATAATTAAGGTTTCTAAGCTTTGCGGAGTCGTTGCCCCTAAGACCTGGGGGAGACTCAAACCTAGGAAGACAAAAACAATCCCGTTTAAAGTATCGCTCACGATTTGCCAAAGGGTGGTGGTGGCGATTTGGACTTTTGTCGAAGTGAGGCGGAGCCGGTCGTTTAAGAGACTATGCATAACTCCGGCCGCTACGACTGCTAAAATCCCTGAAGTGTGGATTTCTTCGGCCAACCAGTAAACGACGATCGGGGTCATTAGGTTAATGGGAATGACAATCTGGCCGATATCAACATTGGTTCGCATTAAAAAGAGGCGGAGTCCAACAATTAACCATCCCGTAATCACTCCCATTAAGATTCCGCCAATAAAGACGTAGAGAAAGGTCGAAGCGCTGGTCAGAAAGGAGAATTTCCCGGAGGATAAGCTGGTGGCGGCCAAGCTAAAGAGGACTAACCCAGAAGCGTCGTTAAATAGGGACTCGTACTCGAGGGTCTGATGAACGTTTTTGGGCATCGCCACTCCTGTTGTCAAGGATTTTACGGCAACCGCATCAGTTGGGGTAATGATCGCTGCCAACATAAAGGCTAACGGTAAGGTAAAGGCGGGCACTGTTGCGTGGAGCCCAAGCCCAGCTACCAAAACGGTAAAAATGGCTAAATAAACGGTCATCGAAAGGATTTGTTTGACGTTTTTTGAAAGGGTCCGGAAAGAAGCATTTTGCCCATCGTTAAACATTAAAGGAGCAATGATTAAAAGCAAAAAGGTTTCCGGCTCTAATTCAAAGGTGGGGATGGTTGGCCAAACGGCAAAAACAATCCCGATGATGATTTGATAAACCGCCAAGGGTAAGCGGGGATAAAACAGGTGGGCAATATTCGCAATCACCACCGCCACAATTAAGGTGATGATCCCAAAGATCGTTGACATAAAATTCCTCCCTCGTATATTAAAAATAATCCTTTTGTTTTTTGTGACATTACAACTTGCTTTCTGGTCACCGCATGATAGCCTCTAATTATCATTGGCTTTGGTCAACTGGTATAGGTTATTTCCTCCTGTAGTTTAAC
>DWYX01000027.1 GCA_019118465.1 Candidatus Limosilactobacillus faecipullorum
GATATGAATGTGCCTTTGCGAGTAATTCAGAAACGGATTGGCCATGCTAACGGTGATCTGACAGTCAAAATTTATCTTCATGTTACGAAGAAAACTCAGGAAGATTTTGAAAATCGGATCAGTGAAATTGACCAATACTAAAAAAAGCGATGCTGAAATCAATCAGCACCGCTTAATTTTTGCCCATTTTGTGCCCATTTGAGGGCTGACAAAATCGACATATTAATTTTATTATCATCTAATCACAGATCAGAGAACAGATCAAGTTGGTTACTATCTGGAAGCCCGTCCAAAACGCGGTTTACGGTCATAAATTCAATCAAGGTCTTAGAAACCTTCCCCCGTTCGGCCAAGTCTTCTTTAGAGATAAATGGTTTTTCTTCCCGAGCGGCCACGATTTGCTTAGCAACGTTTAGCCCAAGTCCCGGGATAGCCCGGAATGGTGCAATTAAGGTTTTACCATCCATCAACCAGTCGCTAGCATCTGACCGTTCAATGTCAACCATCTTAAAGGAATATCCCCGTTCAAGCATTTCATTAGCTAATTCAAGAATCGTCATTAAGTTCTTTTCTTTAGCGGAAGCATCGTTCCCCTTATCCGCAATTTCTTTAATCGCCGCCTTAACTGAGCTCTTCCCATGGGCCATTGACACCACGTCGAAGTCATCTGCCCGAACGGAGAAGAAAGCAGCATAATAAGTTAATGGGAAGTAGACCTTAAAGTATGCAATCCGCAAAGCCATCAAGACGTAGGCAGCGGCGTGAGCCCGTGGGAACATGTACTTAATCTTCAAACAAGAATCCAAGTACCATTGGGGCACCCCGACTTCTAGCATCTTCGCTTGCCATTCGTCCGGGATTCCCCGCCCTTTCCGGACGTGTTCCATAACTTGGAAAGAAGTTTCTGAATCAAGTCCGTAGTGAATCAAGTCGGTCATGATGTTATCCCGACACCCAATCACGTTGGCAATTGTGGCAGTTCCTTGCTTAATTAATTCCTGAGCGTTATCCAACCACACCCCAGTCCCGTGAGAAAGCCCAGAAATTTGAAGCAATTGTGAGTAGTTCTTCGGGTGGGTATCTTCTAACATTCCCCGGACAAACCGGGTCCCAAATTCCGGTAGTCCTAAGGTTCCAGTCTTCGAATTAATTTGTTCCTCAGTCACACCGAGCGCTTCAGGACTTGAGAAGAGTGACATCACCCCTTCGTCATCCATCGGAATCGTCGTTGGATTGATTCCTGACAAATCTTGAAGGGCCCGGATCATCGTTGGGTCATCATGGCCTAGGATATCCATCTTTAGCAGGTTGTCGTGAATCGAGTGAAAGTCAAAGTGGGTCGTTTCCCAAGCCGCCGTTTGATCATCGGCCGGGTATTGAACCGGCGTGAAGTCATAGATTTCCTTATCATCCGGTACAATAATAATCCCCGCCGGGTGCTGACCAGTCGTCCGTTTGACCCCAGTGGCTCCTTTAGCAAGCCGATCTTCTTCAGCCCCGCGGAATTGTTGTTCTGTATCTCGTTCATAGGCTTTAACGTATCCATAGGCCGTCTTATCAGCGACTGTCCCAATTGTACCGGCCCGGAAAACATTCTTTTCCCCGAATAAAACCTTCATGTAGTTATGGGCAATTGGTTGATAGTCTCCGGAGAAGTTCAAGTCGATATCCGGCACCTTATTCCCCTTAAACCCTAAGAAAGTTTGAAAGGGAATATCATGACCGTCTTTAATCATTAAAGTCCCACATTCCGGACAATTCTTATCAGGTAAGTCGAAGCCAGAACTATATTCCCCTTTAGTATAGAAGTGACTATATTGGCACTTTGGACACCGGTAATGTGGTGGAAGAGGATTAACTTCAGTAATCCCAGAAAGGGTTGCCACCACACTCGAACCAACGGAACCCCGAGACCCAACTAAGTAACCATCTTTATTTGACTTTGCCACCAGCCGTTGAGCAATCAAATAGTGGACCGCAAAGCCATTCGTAATAATACTATTCAGTTCTAATTCAACCCGGTCCTTAACCAACTGGGGAAGTGGATCTCCATACCAAGCCTTCGCCGTGGCCCAAGTTCGGTCTTGAATTTCTTGATCGGCACCCTTCATGTGGGGCGCATAAAGCTTATCTTGAACCGGATGAAGTTCTTCAATTTGATCAGCAACTTTATGAGTGTTGGTAACCACGATTTCTTTAGCTAAATCCTCACCTAAGAAACTAAATTCTCCTAACATCTCATCCGTTGTACGGAAGTGGACATCTGGGCGGTGAGTCTTGTTTAAGAAGTTGGCACCCCCTTGGGAGTTAATTAAAATCTTGCGGTAGATTTTATCCTCGGGATTTAAGTAGTGAACATCCCCAGTTGCTACAACTGGCTTATTCACCTTTTGTCCCAGTTTAACCATATTCTTTAAAATTTCTTCCAGCTGGGCTTGATCCTGGATTACCCCTTCTTCAAGAAGGGGAGCATAATTTGGCTTTGGTTGGACTTCAATGAAATCATAGAAATCAACCAGCTTTTCAGCTTCGGGGAAACCTTTTTGCATCATAGCAGTAAAGACTTCCCCACTTGAGCAAGCCGTCCCAAGAAGCAAACCATCTCGGTACTGAGTAAGCACACTGCGCGGAATTCGTGGAACCCGAGCAAAGTACTTAACATTACTAAGGGAAACTAACTTATAGAGGTTTTTCATCCCCGCTTGGGTCTGGGCCAGAATTGTCACGTGGAACGGCCGAGCATGCCGATAAGCTCCGTTTTCGGTCATATGCTTGTTTAAGTCATCAACATATTGGACCCCGTAGCGGTCTTCGGCATCCTTTAGGAAGAGGTGCAGTAAATGCCCCGTTGCTTCCGAGTCGTAATTAGCCCGGTGGTGGTGTTCCAAAGCAACCTTAAATTTCTTACTTAATGTATTTAACCGGTATCCCCGCATATTCGGGTAAAGGAACCGAGCTAAAGGTAAGGTGTCAATCACCGGTTCTTCAATGGGCACCATTCCGTGGCGTTGATAGCCCACATCCATAAAGCCCAAGTCAAAGGAAACGTTATGCCCAGCAATAATTGAGCCTTGATAGAAGTCCCGGAACATTTTGAAGACCTCTTCTTCCGATTTTGAGCCTCGGACCATATCATCAGTGATACTCGTTAACTCGGTAGTTTGGGGTTTCAGTGGAAAACCAGGATCGATAAACTCATCAAAGCGGTCCAAAACTTCCCCATTTTTCATCTTAACGGCAGAAAGTTCGATTACCCGGTCAAAGATGGCCGAAAGCCCCGTCGTTTCCACGTCAAAGATGACGTAGGTTTGGTCTTTAAGCGGGCGGTGGTCTTCGTTGTAAACCATCGGTACCCCGTCATCAACCACGTTAGCCTCCACTCCATACAGCATTTTAATCTTTCCGGCTGATTTAAAGGCTTCTGGAAAGGCCTGCACGTCTGCGTGGTCGGTAATTGCTAACGCCGGCATTCCCCACTTAATAGCTTGCTTAGCATAATCAGAAATTGAATTAGTCGCATCCATTTGACTCATTGTTGAGTGGAGATGTAATTCGATCCGTTTTTCATCTTCTGGAGCGTGGTCTTGCCGCTCAGCGTGGTTGACCTGATTAATATCATAAGCATTTAAGGTCAGATCCTTCATAAAAGTATCTTCTTGAACTGAACCACGAACCTTAATCCAATCCCCTTCATTTATACCATCAAATTGCGCTTCGTCTTCTTGATTACGAGAGAACTTCTTAACGACAATTGAGGAAGTATAGTCGGTAATTTCCAAAATCATTAGTTGCCGGCCAGACCGTAATTCTTTAATTTCCTTTGAGAAAACGTAGCCTTCAACGACAACTGACCGTTCTTCATCCACAATTTCCTTCATTGGCGTTAACTCAATTTGGGGACTAATCGTTTTCCCAATCACTACGGGTCCGTCAACCGGCGTTGGCGCCCCAGCCCCACTACCAGAATTAGTCTTTTTGGCCTTTGCCTTGTTCGCTTCCATTTGAGCCATCGCTTTTTTTACAAGTTCAGCATCTTGTTGTTTTCGCCGTTCTTGCAACTCCTTAGCACGCGCAGCTGATTTTTCGGTATCAACCGTCGCATGAAGGGTAAAGACAGGAAAACCCGCTTTTTGATAGGCCGTCATCAATGGTGGAAAGAAGCGTTTTTCGACGAATTCCTTTACTTTCTCGTTTGCTAAAGGTACCATCACCCGCTGATCAACAAGCTTTGGTAAGACCCGATCAGCAATCTCAGCCGTCATTGTAGTTTGACCTAAAGCTTGGGTTACTAAAGGACGCCAGTAATCAGCAATTAGCTTTTCATCCAAAGCTTCATCCGACGTTTTAATACTTAAGTCAACGTTAGCTTGGGCAAGTTGGTAGAACGACACCCGCAAAGCTTGGAAAAAGCCTTGATAGGTTGCTGCTGGCAAAATATGAGGAAAGGCTAAATGAAGTTCCCATACTCGGGATTGCTTGTGAACCACAACTTCATCGACCTGGCCCGCTTGTAAATCGGGGGATGTGTAATTGATTTGTTCCAAAAGTTTATTAAATTTAGCTTGAGGACTTAATTTCACCATTCTTCTCCTGTTTTAATATCGTCAAAATTAGGAATTGAACCATTATTTTAGTTATTAACCGTGATAAAACACTAAAAGGCTGGGAGAAACCGTTTTTTCTTCCCAACCTTTAGCATTCAAACTGTGATTTTACCACCGAAATTCACTCTTCAAATTAAAGTTAAAACGGACTTATCCCGCTTAAAACTAAGCTTGGTGAAGATCATTCTTCAGTAAGATTTGAATAGTGTTAACTAATTCTGCTACCTTTACTTCGATGGTTTCCCCAGTCTTACGAATCTTCACTTCGACAATTCCTTCAGTGGCCTTCTTACCAACCGTTACTCGAATTGGCAAACCAATCAAATCAGAATCGGCGAACTTAACCCCGGCCCGTTCTTTCCGATCATCAACTAGGACTTCTAACCCAGCAGCTTCCAGATCTGTGGTAATCTCATCCGCAACCTTCATTTGATCATCGTTCTTAGCATTTACCGGAATCACGTGGACATCGAATGGAGCAATGCTATCCGGCCAAACAAGACCGTTTTCGTCAGCTTGTTGTTCCGCAACCGCAGAAAGTAACCGACTAATCCCAATTCCGTAACATCCCATCACAACGTCTGTCAATCGGCCATTTTGATCAAGAACTTGGGCCCCCATTTGCTTTGAGTAGTGAGTTCCCAACTTGAAAATGTGACCAATTTCAATCCCCTTGGTGAACTTAATTGGTAAACCATCTGGGGCAATTTCGCCTTCTTGAACCATCCGGAAATCACCAAATCCATCAACCCGGAAATCCCGGTCCCGGTTAGCATTCACGTAGTGGTAACCATCTTCATTAGCTCCACAAGCAACGTTAACCAAGCCTTCAAGGTAGCGATCAGCTAAAATCTTAACGTCTTCACCAACCCCAACTGGCCCAAGAGAACCAGGATTAGCGCCAAGGTACTTAATAGCTTGCTCGTCAGTTGCTAATTCAAGATCAAGGCAATCTAAGGCATTCTTAACTTTCGTTTCATTAACTTCATCATTTCCCCGCATCAAAACCAGTACTGGATGGAAAGTTTCGTCATCCACCTTAGCCATGTAGAGCATTGACTTAATGATTTGGTCACTTTCAATCCCCAAACTTTCAGCCGCTTCGTCGACGGAGTGGGCTCCAGGCGTGGCTTGCTTTGATAATTCAGCAGGAGCCGCGTGTTGTTGAACCCCATCAAACTTACTCGTTGCCTTTTCAATGTTAGCAGCATAATCCCCATCGGTGTAAACAATCGTATCTTCCCCAACAGCTGCAGGCGCCGAGAATTCTTGAGAGTTCTTCCCACCCATCGTACCAGAGTCAGCCAAAATCACCTTGTAATCCAAGCCAACCCGATCAAAGATATTACGATAAGCAACTGCTTGCTTATCGTAAGCTGCATCTAAACCAACTTGATCAGCTGAGAAAGAATAACCGTCCAACATCTCAAATTCTTTCCCCCGCAAGATTCCAAACCGTGGCCGATCTTCATCTCGGTACTTATCTTGCATTTGGTAAAGGACCAATGGCAACTTCTTGTAGGACTTAATGGAATCCCGAATTAAAGAAGTGAAGGTTTCTTCATGGGTTGGGCCTAAGATAAATTCCCGATCCTTTCGGTCCTGAAGCTTAAACAAGTTTGGCCCATAACTTTCGTACCGACCAGATTCCTTCCAAAGGTCAGCTGGTAAGAGCCCTGGCATCATCATTTCAACTGCGCCAGCTTTAGCCATTTCGTCACGAATAATATTTTCAACCTTCCTGATTACCCGGTAAGCCATCGGCAAGTATGCCCAGACCCCCGCTGAAACTTGGTAAATGTAACCCGCCCGGGCCATCATCTTATGGCTTAAAGCTTCCGCATCACTTGGGGCTTCCTTTTTCGTTGGAATCAAAATTTGAGATTGCTTCATTTTTCAAAAAACTCCTTTTAATGGATAAAGTATCGGTGAATATCGTTAAAGGTAACTAAAATCATTAATAACAGTAAGAAGAAAAAGCCGATCATGGTAACAAAGGTTTCTGCTTTTTCTGGGATTGGCCGGTGAATAATTGCTTCGATAATGTTTAGCAATAATTTTCCACCGTCGAGTGCTGGAATTGGTAATAAGTTTACGATCCCTAGGTTAATCGATAAGAGGGCCAAGAAATTCAAGACCCCATTAAAACCAAGGGCTGTTGCTTGGGAAGTTCCGGCATAGATTGCGACAGGTCCTCCCAGATCATTTAAGGAAAAGCCATGGGTAAACATATGACCTAAAATGGTAAAAATTAAGGTTCCGGCACTAACAAATTGTTGCCACCCAAAGGTTAAACGCGCTTTAAAGGAGTGGTCGACTTGTTCTTGAATCCCAATCTGGCCAACCTTTTCTTTGCCTTGAGACACCGTCTTTGGTGTCACCTTAACCGTTTGCGTTTTCCCCTTATGAGTATACGTAACGCTAACTTTTTTACCAGGTTGTTTCGAGATTTGATTAGCTAATTGGCTCCAATCGTTAGTTTTTTGCCCATTAACTTTAACAATTCGATCACCTGCGACAATACCAGCTCGGGCAGCTGGTGAATTAGCTGTCACCGCCCCTAACTGATTACTGTTCGTTGGAATTCCATTGAGGGTAAAACCAAGAACAATAAACACAACCAGGGATAAGAGAAAATTATTAAAAGCCCCGGCAAAATTCGTAATCATTCGTGCGGGAAGAGAGGCCGAACTAACCCAAGTATCCCGCGGAGCAATCCGCACGACAGTCCCGCTCTGCTCGATCAATTCGGCATCATGATCGACCTGGTAGGTTTTCTCTTCACTTTCATCCCCATTTACATAGCCTTTAATTGTTAGGGCATCCGTCAAATCAAAACTAGTAACTTGAAGTGGTAACCCACTAAATAAGCCTTGCTTTTGACTGGCATTGATTTTAACCACGTGGTTCTGATCGTTTAATTCAAGGGTAACTGGCATGCCGACCCGCAAATCTTCATCATCATCATCGTTACCGGCAAGGCGAACATACCCACCCAATGGTAAGCACCGAACAGTATAGGTGGTTCCATTTACTTGACGCCACCAAATTTTTGGTCCCATCCCAATTGAAAATTCACGGACTAAAATTCCAGCCCGTTTAGCAAAAAAATAGTGACCAAATTCGTGAACTAACACTAACAAACCAAAAACAATAATAAAAACAATGATTGTTAGGATCAAAGTGTCACCCCTTCTTAGATAATCCCTAGCAAGTAAAGTGCTGGCATAACCACCAACATACTATCAAAACGGTCTAAGATTCCTCCATGACCAGGCAAAATCTTTCCAGAATCTTTAACCCCGTAGAACCGCTTAAGGGCTGATTCAATTAAGTCGCCAATTTGGCCAAAGATTGAAAGTAAAATTGTAACGAAAACCATTAGCCAAATATTTAGTTGACCAACTGGGAAATAGTGCAGATAGATGGCCAAAATAATCGTCGCTGCAAGAGTTCCAAGAACTGAGCCTTCCCAAGTCTTATTTGGACTAACCTTTGGGGCCAATTTGTACTTACCAAATTTCCGGCCAAAAAGGTATGCTCCGGAATCAGTTAGCCAAACGATTAACATCCCGTATAAAAGCGTAGTGAATCCGTCTGCCCGGGCACTAATAAAGGCATTGAAGCCCATCCCAATATAAATCACCGCTAAAGTTAAAACTCCGGCATCATCAAAATTAAACCGAGTTTTATGAAAGACAGTGTGCAACAACAATAACATAATTAAAACATAGGTGGTTGTTAACCGGTTTAAGTGTCCCGGTAAAAAAGCTAACCAACTAGTTGGTACGATCATTACCAGCACTGCTAAATAAGAAATAATCGCCGCAAATGAAGTCACAAAGATCTTCTTCATAATCAAGACTTCACTCACCGCAACCACACCTAACGCCATTGCAGCAATGGTTAGTGGTAATCCCCCAATAATAATTAACGGTACAAAGATTGCTAAGGCAACCACCGCCGTAATTATCCGTGTTTTCATTCTACAAAACTCCTTAAAATCCTGTCAATTTAACTGGTTTGATTTACTTATTCTCTAAACCCCCAAAACGCCGATGCCGACCTTGAAAAGTTGTAATCGCTGCCTTCAAGCTCTCACCATCGAAATCAGGCCAGTGTTGATCAACAAAGACAAACTCGCTGTAAGCTAATTGCCAAAGCATAAAATTGCTTAGCCGTTCTTCCCCACTTGTCCGTATAAGTAGATCCGGATCAGCTAAGTCACCTAACGAGCCCGTCATCATTGCTTGACTTAAGACTGACTCATCAACATTATCAGCAGTTAAGTCGCCAGTCTGAACTCGCTTTGCAATTGCTTTGGTTGCCCGAATAATTTCATCCCGGCCCCCATAGTTTAAAGCAAAGTTTAAGATCATCCCCGTACAATGAGCAGTATCTGCAATCGCCTGGTTAACAACCTTTTGAGTTGGCGCTGGTAAGGCTGAGATATCCCCCATCACCATTACCCGAACATTATTTTTTATCAGGTCAGGAACAAAAGTATCAAAGAACTTGATTGGTAACTGCATAAGGAAATTAACCTCACTGCTTGGTCGCTTCCAATTTTCAGTTGAAAAAGCGTAGAGGGTTAATACTTTAACCCCTAAATCACTAGCGGCAATCGTGACCTTCTTAACGGTCTGCATTCCTTGTTGGTGTCCAGCAATTCGTGGCAAGTGACGAGCCTTTGCCCAGCGACCATTACCATCCATAATAATCGCAATGTGAGCTGGAATCCGGTCTAGGTCAAGCATCTGCTCAGTTGCCGCTTTCTCTTTTGGCTTGGAAAACACAGCGTTCCTCCATTCCTTCCGCATTGGAAAATTTTACAACACCCTTCATTTTAGCAGATTTGGCTTGGTATAAAAAGAATTTTCGATATGATATGTAGGAAGGATTAGGAACTACAAGCAAATTTGGTAAAAAAAGATTCCATCAGGGCCACACCCATCAGAAATCTTCGTCATTACATCTTATTCAATTGCCACAAACTACCATGAACTTGCGTTGGTTGATCAAAAGCAACCACCTGATCACTTTGGCGAGTAAAGTAACGACCAGTCATGACTTGAGCCCCGTCGTTTACAAAAATTTCAACTAAAGAGTGGTCCAAGAAGATCCGTAATTTCACTGCTTCGTTGACTGGTAAATTAATTTCACGGGTACTTCCGTATTCTACAGCCGTCGGTTCATCAGTCAAGCTTCGGTCAAGAATTAATTTTCCATTTTGCGTATCAAATTTAACTTGTAGTCCTCGTTTCAAAGCTTGGTCCGCAGCCAACCATAACGTTCCCTGCTGGTTAGGTTCAATCGTTACTTCAACTTCAATTTGCTGACCAGCATGATCACTTACCGCAGCAACTTGACCGTCAATTATTTGACTCTTGCCACGAAGAGACTTCATCGCTGGAACCGGGCTTTGATAAAGTTGACCGTTCTTTTGGTGCAACACTTTGACTTGACTAAGGCAATTTGCCCAATTTTCACGATCAGTTGGATATGTTAAATCAGGCAAGCCGACCCATGAAATTAAGTATGCCGTCCCGTCTGGAGCGTTAAATGCTTGACTGGCATAGACATCAAAGCCAGCATCTAAGTTTTGTAATTTACAAGGCTTTTGAAGAGTTGCCGAGGTAAAATCAAAGCTTTCCCCTTGTAAAACCAAATTAGGGTAAATATTTTGGTAAGCGACTTCATCTTTGACCAAACCTTGCGGACAGAAAATAAGGGTTGGCACCCCATCAACCATCACTAAGTTTGGACATTCTACCATATACCCCAAATCATCAATCCCAGTGTTGATCGGTCCTACAAATTGCCACGGGCCAGTAACTTGATCGGCTTGATAAAGGACCATTTCGCCCCGTTCATCTGATTGACGTTGCACACCAATAACCGCGTAGTATTTTTCATTTACCTCAAAAAGTTGGGGATCCCGGAAATGTTCACTTGCAAAGGCCGGTTGCTCAATTAATGGTTGTTTTAACTTCTTGACTTCTCCATTCTGATCCAACCAAGCACCCACTTGATAAGGAATCCGTGTCCAATCTGCGGTCCGGTGATTTCCAGTATACATTAAGAAAAGTTGGTCACCAACTACATGGGCCGATCCGGAATAAGCTCCGTGACTTTCGAATTTAGTATCTGGGGCGACTGCCAACCCCCGATTTTCCCAATGAACTAAATCTTTTGATACCATTCGCATCCAGGATTTCAAACCATGGGTTGCCCCGAAAGGAAATGATTGATAAAAAACATTCCATTCCCCATTAAAGTAAGAAAAACCGTTAGGATCATTTAATAAACCTGAGGTCGGCCGAATATGATACCGCAGTTGATATTCAGAATTATTAGCTTGGGCTTGTAGCTTTAATAATTCCAGTGCGCTGTGTTGATCATATGGGCGATACCGTTCTTCACGTGTCCATTCCATTTTGTTAACCCCCTTAGAAAACTCGTTAATCACCATTATTTTAGAAGTTTCTAAAGCAAATTGTCAATCGATTGATATCAGAAAAATATTGTTATTCGCTTTCATTATCCATTTTCAAAGATTTTATAAAAAGAAACATTAGCAATCGGTTGACATTAACTAAAATCAATGTATTATATATATTGAATAAAGCGTTTTCGCGTTACATTAGGACACATTTAAGGAGGTTCACAGCATGAATCACAAGCAAGTGGCTACCGACGTTATTAAGGCGATCGGAAAAGATAACATGGTGGCAGCAGCCCACTGTGCGACTCGGCTTCGGTTAGTGCTGAAAGATGATACCAAGATTGATCAAACAGCCCTCGACGCTAATGATGGCGTTAAGGGGACCTTCAAGGTTAATGGTCAATACCAAATCATCATCGGCCCTGGGGACGTTAATAACGTTTACGACGAATTAATTAAGCAAACTGGTTTAAAGGAAGTTTCAACGGATGATTTAAAGCAAATCGCCGCCAAGAACGAAAAGTTCAACCCGGTGATGGCCTTCATTAAGCTATTATCTGATATTTTTGTTCCGTTGATTCCAGCCTTGGTTGCCGGTGGTCTTTTAATGGCTTTGAACAACGTGTTAACGGCAACTGATCTTTTTGGACCAAAGTCAGTCATTCAAATGTTCCCACAAATTAAGGGACTTGAAGAAATGGTCAACGTAATGTCCGCCGCTCCATATGTCTTCTTACCAATCCTAGTTGGGATCTCTGGGGCCAAGCGGTTCGGTGCTAATCAATTCTTAGGGGCCGTTGTCGGAATGATGATGACTGCTCCGGCTTTGGCTGAAGGTGGGACTTGGAATGTCTTTGGTTTACACATTGCTATTCAATCCTACACGAACCAAGTTATTCCAGCTTTGGCGGCCGTCTACCTCCTTTCAATCTTTGAAAAGTGGTTACACAAGAAGCTCCCATCTGCAGTCGACTTTACCTTCACACCACTGATTTCGGTTCTTTTAACTGGTTTCTTAACCTTCGTAATTGTTGGACCAGTGATGAAGGAATTATCTGACTGGATTACGAACGCGATTGTTTGGATTTACAACACCCTTGGCTTTGTCGGAACTGGGATTTTCGGGGCGGTTTACTCCCCAATCGTTTTGACCGGGTTACACCAAAGTTTCCCAGCCATCGAAACGCAACTTATCTCCGCCTTCAAGGCAGGCAAAGGTGCTGGTGACTTTATCTTCGTCGTTGCTTCAATGGCCAACGTTGCCCAAGGAGCTGCTACTACGGCCGTTTACTTCTTAACGAAGGATAAAAAGATGAAGGGACTTTCAAGTTCGGCTGCTGTTTCAGCCTTACTTGGGATTACGGAACCAGCCCTCTTCGGGGTTAACTTGAAGCTAAAGTTCCCATTCTTCTGTGCCCTGATCGGTTCCTGTGTTGCCGCTACTTTAGCTGGTCTTCTCCACGTCATCGCGGTTTCCATGGGTTCTGCCGGTTTCATCGGTTTTCTTTCAATCAGCGCGCACTCAATTCCGCTATACTTAGTTTGTGAATTAGTAAGTTTTGCAATTGCCTTTACGGTTACCTTCCTTTACGGAAAGTCACACAACACATTAGTTAACCCAGCGGTTTCTGACGCCGTTGCTACCGACACCGCTACCGCAGCCGTTGCTGAAAACAACACTACTAATGATACGACGACTGAATCTGCCGTTATCGCTAGCCCAGTCGCTGGGACGGCTGAAAATTTAAGTCAAGTTAACGATGAAGTCTTCTCCCAAAAGATGATGGGCGACGGGGCCGCTGTTATCCCAACTGATGGAACGATTTACGCTCCTGTTGATGGAACAATTACTGTTGCTTACGAAACGAAGCACGCTTATGGCTTAACTGCTGACAACGGAGCTGAAGTCCTAATTCACGTTGGCCTTGACACTGTTAACTTAAAGGGTGAACACTTTACAAGTGAAGTTAGCCAAGGTCAACAAGTTAAGGCCGGCGACAAGCTTGGAACTGTTGATCTTGACGCTGTTAAGGCCGCTGGATACGATACCACAGTTATGGTGGTTATCACCAATTCTAACAACTACAAAGAAGTTAGATGCCTTGCTGATGGTAAAGTCAACCACGGTGACCAATTAGTTGAAGTTGCTAAGTAAAGCCTTCTGCTAAAATCCGATTTCAAAAAGGATCGAGCATAAACTCGATCCTTTTTTTGATTGCGAGAAGAAGTTGGGGAAATTCTACCTTGCTTCATATCTCCAAATGTTATTCAGAAACTTAGGTCGGTGAGAACTTTTTCTTCCTTCCACTTTATTGGTAAACTTGAGCTGTTGTTTTTACAGCTAATTCAGGAGTTAACCGAAGAGCCGTCATGGATAGTTGCGAATAGGCCTGGAAATAATAAGTCTTCGTTTCTGCGACGGCAATTGACCGGTAAACTGAGAAAGTTGGCCGATGCCCTTGACTTTTGGGAACCGTAACCGTGTCTAATAAGTGACTAGTTGTCGCCACTCCAGCCGCAAGATTCGTTGGCTGATCCGCAAACTCCTTCATATAGGCCGCTCGGACAAAACGGGCACTTGGCGAATAGGCTCCCGGTGGAGTCTTCTTCCCACTCAATCGGCCTGTCGTAACATGAAAAGTATCTAGCGGTACCTTTCCCGCCTCAAATTCCGGTGTGAAGGTAACGTAATCTTCCATCTTCCGTAATTGAGAGTCAAAGCTTGGATGGTTAGTTAACACGCCCAATGGATTTTCTCGTAACTTTAATGGTGATTGACTAGGTTCAATTACCACCATCCGGCCTGTCGCATCCATGACCGCAAAATGTTGTTCAGCGTGGTCAAATTTAACATCGCTATAAGTATCGGTCATTAATTCGATTTCATCCAAATGATTTTCAATATCCGCAATCGAAGCAAAGTGACCTAAAAAGTAAAGCGCTAATTCAAAGGCAGCAAACTGAAACTTGTCAGCGTGGCGTTCCTTAGTCAGCTGCCCACCGTGATCAAAGGTGAGTTTTTGGACCATTAATCCCTTTTCATTAACCCCATCACTAACATCTGTCCGTTTTAAGTTGGTAAAGCCACCCCCAACTAAAGCATACTGATTACGGTAAGTCCGATGATCATAAAGCGTTTGCCACTCGAAATTACGCGGTAAGAATAAAGGACTAACCCGTAAAGTATCCCAGTCCATTGTCCGCCCAAGGATGTGGTAGTGGTCTTCGGTCACAATCCCAATACTGGTACACATTATATACCCTCCTAACGTAACCAGAAAGTAGTTGTATCTTGTTTTAAGATCATGGTTTGATCAATGATCTTCCCTAATAAATCATACGGAACTTCTGCTTCAAAATTAACCTGGAAAGTCTTCTTGCCATGCTTCAGACCAGCTGCCTCAATTGTGGGTAAAAACTCTTCAAAAACCACCTTTTCCGGGCCAACTGAAAAATGTTGCTTCGCCGCAAAAAAGCCTAGAATAAAGGTATCATGAGCTGTAAACATGGGTTGATTCCACTTAATTTGGCCAACTAAGTCCTCACTATATTCGCTCACCCATTGCATTACCTCACGAAACTTTTCCCGATAAACTGGGTTTTCAATTTTTTCGAGGTAGGATGTGATTTCGTCCATCTAAATAACCTCATTTCACTTATTTTTAGTAATTTTATCATGGTTAAGTTTTGTAAAACAAGCTCACCGTTCATTATCGACCCCATAAAAAAAGTAGGAAGAAAATCTTGGTGATTCTCAACCTACTTTTTTTACTATCAACCCAAAACTAATTTGACATCAATTCTTTTTCCTTCTCAGCTGCGATTGCTTCCAAGTTCTTGATTCCATCATCAGTTTCGGTTTGAACTTTCTTTTCAAGATCGTGGAATTCATCATCATTGAATTCACCGTCCTTGTTACCCTTCTTCAAGGCATCCATGGCTTCGCGCCGGACGTTCCGAACAGCGACTTTCGCCTTTTCGGTTTCCGCCTTAACTTCTTTAACCAATTCCTTCCGCCGATCTTCCGTCAATTGCGGAATGATCAAACGAATGGCCGTCCCGTCATTTTGCGGAGTTAAGCCAAGGTTTGATTGATAAATTGCTCGTTCGATTTCTTCAAGCAAAGTCTTGTCGTAAGGCGTTACCAGAAGTTGCCGCGCTTCTGGAATTGAAATTGAAGCAACTTGGTTTAAAGGCGTCATTGCCCCGTAATATTCAACTTGAACCGGGTTTAACAAACTTGCGTTTGCCCGGCCGGCTCGAATATCAGCCAAGGTACGCTTTAAAGCATCCCCAGACTTAGCCATCTTTTCCTTTGCTTCCGCTAAAATTTCTTTTCCGGTCATGTTAATCCCCCTCAATCGTCGTTCCGATTGTTTCACCCTTAACAACCTTCAAGATGTTTCCTGAGGTGTTGAGGTTGAAAACAACCAACGGAATATCATTGTCCATTGATAATGAACTTGCCGTCGAATCCATGACATGGAGTTGCTTGTTAATAATATCCATGTGCGTCAAGTGATCAAACTTAACGGCTGACGCATCCTTGTTAGGGTCAGCAGAGTAAACCCCGTCAACCCCATTCTTAGCCATTAAGATCGCATCGGCATTAATTTCAGCCGCCCGCAAAGCAGCAGTAGTATCCGTTGAGAAGTAAGGACTACCCGTACCACCAGCAAAAATTACAACCCGACCCTTTTCAAAGTGACGGATTGCCTTCCGCCGAATGTATGGTTCAGCAATTTGGCGCATTTCAATTGAAGTTTGTACCCGCGTTGGTACCCCAAGTGATTCCAGGGCATCTTGTAAGGAAAGGGCGTTCATAATGGTTGCCAACATCCCGATGTAATCGGCTTGCGCCCGTTCCATCCCAAGCTTTTCACCAGTAACACCACGCCACATGTTACCACCACCAACAACGATCCCAACTTGAACTCCAAGGTCGTGAACTTCTTTCAATTCCTTGGCAACCGTCTTTAATTCTGGTGGGTTAATCCCAAAGCCTTGATCACCGGCCAATGCTTCCCCACTTAACTTAAGAATAATCCGTTGGTATTTGACTGATTCCGTCATGATTTACCTCCTGGTTAACTTGCAAAAAAAGGACGTACCGCCCATTTAGTACAGCACGCCCCTGACGATTACTAATTACTTGTTTAATTGTTCACTGATTTCTTGGGCGAGGTTAGTTTCCTTCTTTTCGATCCCTTCACCAACTTCGTAACGGATGAAGGACTTCAACTTACCACCCTTGGAAGCAACGTATTGAGCAACCGTTTGGTCTGGATCTTTAACAAAGTCTTGGTCTGCCAAGCAAATTTGGGACAAGAACTTGTTCAAACGACCTTCAACGATCTTTGGCACGATCTTTTCAGGCTTACCCTCATTCAAGGTTTCTTCCGTAAAGATCTTCTTTTCGTGTTCGATCCGGTCAGCAGAAACATCTTCCCGAGTCATGAATTCAGGGTTAACAGCGGCAACGTGCATTGCTACATCCTTAGCCGTCGTTTCGTCTGCTCCTTCAAGAACAACTAAAGCGGCAATCCGACCACCTTGGTGTAGGTACGCACCAAAGCTGTCACCGTCTTCCTTGTTAACGATGGCAAACCGACGAAGAGAAACCTTTTCCCCAGTTTTTTGGGTCGTAGAAATCAAGTCGTCTTTCAAAGTACCATTAGCAGTTTCCAATGCCAAAGCAGTTTCAACGTCAGCTGGTTGCTTTTCAACAAGCAAACCGGCAATGTCCTTCAAAGCGGCCTTAAATGGATCAGAAGCAGCCACAAAGTCAGTTTCAGAGTTTAATTCAACGATCGCTGCCGTGTTATCAGCAACTTCGATGTCAGTTAAACCTTCAGCAGCAATCCGGTCGCTCTTCTTAGCAGCCTTTGCAATCCCCTTTTCACGAAGGAAATCCATTGCCTTGTCCATGTCACCATCACTAGCAACTAAAGCCTTTTTGGCGTCCATGATCCCGGCACCAGACTTCTTCCGTAATTCCATAACTTGCTTTGCGCTAATTGCCATGAGTATCTCTCCTTAAAAGTTTAATTTTCAAAAAAAGCTGTTTTGCACTCAGGCCTTCCTGGTCTAACTGCAAAACAGCCCAAGCATTAACTATTTTTAGTTGTTGCCTTCAACGCTGTCCTTAAGATCCTTTAAAGAATCTTCAGTAACTTCAGCGTCTTCTGCAGGTGCTTCTTCAACAGATTGAGCATCGTCTTGACCTTGCTTACCTTCGATTACGGCATCAGCAATCGTAGCAGTAATCAAACGTACGGCCCGGATAGCATCATCGTTTGATGGGATGATAACATCGATGTCATCTGGATCAGTGTTGGTGTCAACCATCGCAACGATTGGAATGTTCAACTTTTGAGCTTCCTTAACTGCGATTTGTTCCTTGTGTGGGTCCACGATGTAAAGTACATCTGGGATCCGTGGCATGTCTTCAATCCCGCCAAGGAACCGTTCAAGCTTTTCACGTTGCTTAGTCAAAACAGCAACTTCCTTCTTAGGAAGACGGTCAAAAGTACCATCTTCAGCCATCTTCTTAAGTTGCTTCAAACGGCTAATCCGGGATTGAATCGTCTTCCAGTTGGTTAAAGTACCACCAAGCCAACGGTGGTTAACGAAATATTGACCGGCCCGAACGGCTTCTTCTTCGATTGAGTCTTGGGCTTGCTTCTTCGTACCAACAAAAAGAACAACACCGCCGTTAGCGGCAACATCCTTAACGTAGTTGTAAGCGTGGTCAATCATCTTAACCGTCTTTTGTAGGTCGATGATGTAAATCCCGTTCCGTTCAGTAAAGATGAATGGCTTCATCTTAGGGTTCCAACGACGAGTTTGGTGACCAAAGTGGACACCGGCTTCAAGCAATTGCTTCATGCTAACTACAGACATGAATAAATACCTCCAAATAGTTTTTTCCTCCCCGCCTCTCTCTTGACTGGGGCACCAGTAGGCACTTCCTCAATCATCAAGACGAGTGTGAATTGTGCTTTTTGCACCGATAATTAGTATACCGAAAAAGAAAAGGAAAGACAAGCCTTTCCCTTTGAAATTCTTATTATTTAGTCAAAGCTAACCTCTTTTGCTGATTTACCGGTCTGAATCAATTCAAGGTTAGCATCAAGACTTTGCTTGACCATGTTCATTACCGCAACATCAGTATAGAAAGCAGTATGTGGTGAAATTAAAACATTTTCCCGGCTATCAAGGTTCCAAAACTCTGGGTAAGTCATATTTTGACCCGTCATATTATGGTTGAAGACCTTAGTTTCATCTTCAAGCACGTCTAAGGCTGCCCCAGCAACTTTACCAGAGTCTAAGGCTTCAATTAAAGCAGCTTCATCAATCAGTGGACCCCGGGAAGCGTTAACGATATATACCCCATCATTCATCTTTGCAAAGGCTGCTTGGTCAAGCATGTGTTCCGTTTCTGGGAACAGTGGAATATGCAAGGTAACTACCGTCGCTTGAGCATAGAGTTCGTCTAAGCTATCAACGTAGAGGCCTTCTGCTTCTAATTCTGGATTGTGGAACTTGTCATAGGCAATCACTTTAGCCCCAAAACCTTTATAGATATCAATGGCAACCCGACCAATATGTCCAGTCCCAATCACCCCAACCACTTGTTGATTTAATTCGCGAGAGATTTCTGGCGCCCAACGGTAATCACGACGATCAAACTTGTGGAAGTATTCCTTTGTGCGCCGTAACAGGTTCATTAACTGAGTGACTGAAAATTCTGCAATGGCAGCTGGCGAATAAACTGGAACGTTCGTTACCTTGATTTTATTAGCCTTAACCGCAGCAGGATTCAAGTTATCAACCCCAACGTTTCGCAAGGAAAGGTAATGAATCCCATAGCCTGCTAAAGTTGCCAAAACATTGTCAGTATATGGTGCTTGCTGAAAAGCAACCACCCCATCAAATCCTTCAGCTAGACTTACTGTTTCATCTAAGAGTAAGTCTTCAACAATCTTAACTTCAACTTTAGGATGTTCTGCCTGCCATTCAGCAACGTAAGGCTTTTCGTCTTTGCGAATTCCATAAGCAATAATTTTCATTTTCGTTAGCCTCCAAGTTTTCATTCAATATCGACTAGCCACATACACTCAACGCGGTTATTAAATCGATTTCAAAGATCAATTAGAATTATAACATATTATCAAATATTTAAGGGATAATTTTACCATGTCACTCCGTGGACTCTTAGGAAAGTTTCCTTTTTTAAACGCGTTTGATGTTTAAAATGATATTCGGCGGAAAGGGCATCATGTTTATTCGCAAACTTTTCTTGGTAAATTAATTTGAGGGGATGTCGTCTTTTTACCCGGGTGTACTTTGCCCCTTGGTACGCTTGGTGAGTTGCAAATCGCCGGGCCACATCATCCGTAAAACCACAGTAAAAACTATTATCAGCACAGAGCAAAACATACATGTAATAAGCTTTAGCAACCATTTAACATCGCCATCACTTCAGGAACATATTCACCTTTTTCGTTTGCAACTATGAGAGGTGGTACTACCTTCAAGCCGCCCTTTTTGCCATCTTTAATCGCTTCAATTAGAACCATATTTGCGTCTCGTCCCACTTTGGGATAAATCAACCTTACCTGCTTTGGCTCCAAGCGTAGGCTCGTCATTAGGCTTAAAATCTCAGTTAATCGTTCCGGGCGGTGGACCAAATAAGCCTTCCCGTTCATCTTTAAAAGCCCACTCATTTTTTCAATTACGTCTTGCAGGTTAAGGGCAATTTCATGCCGAGCCAAAGCTAAATATTGGTTAGGATTCTTTTCACTTTGCGGATGATCTTTAAAATATGGCGGATTGCAAACCACAATATCGGCTGAATCTTTTGGTACGTAATCATAAATTTGTTTAACATCAACGTTCAAAACTTGATAACGATCGCTTAACTCATTCAGTTGAATGCTACGTTTGGCCATATTTGCTAAGCGTTCTTGAAGCTCTACTTCAATAATTTGACCACCGAGTTTTCGATTTAAAAAGAGGCCAATGGCACCGTTCCCAGCACAGAGATCGACCGTTTTTAATTTCCTTTTTTGATTTGGGCGGACAAAATCCGCAAGTAAAACCGCATCCAATGAGAAAGCAAATACTTCCGAACTTTGGATAATCTGAATTCCTTGAGCGGAAAGTTGATCAATCCTCTCATTTACTTGTAATAGATTATCTACCACGATATTTAATCCCTCCAACTACTTGCATAAATAAAATTCAATCTTCTATACTTAATGATGTATTTACAGTAAATTTTTCATGTGAGGTTTGTCAATGCTTTATAGTTTTTTAGTCCATGTAGTGGGACCGTTTTTAAATTTAATTAATGGGCGGCCAATCGTAGCCGGAAAGGAAAACCTTCCGAAGGGAAACTACATTTTGGTAGCACCGCACCGTTCATGGATGGATCCTGTTTTATTAGCCTTAGCAATATATCCAAAGAAATTTGCATTTATGGCAAAGGAGGAGATCTTCAAGAATAAGTTTGCTAATTACTTCTTACGGAAATTAAATGCCTTTCCTGTCAATCGGGTTCATCCGGGTCCGTCAGCGATTAAAACACCGGTTCAAATTTTAAAGCAAACCGATTTGGCAACGATTATTTTCCCTTCTGGTTCGCGTTATTCATCAAAACTCAAAGGTGGAGCATTAGTAATTGCCAAGTTAGCTGGGGTACCACTGGTGCCAGTAGTCTATCAAGGTCCCCTCAAGTTTAAGCAACTTTTTCGGCGCGATAAACGAAGAATTGCAATTGGAAAGCCGATTACGATTGACCGGAAGATGAAATTATCAGAAGAAACCATGGCTTTAATTAGCCAACAAATGCAAAGCGCCTTCGATAATTTAGACCACCAGCTAGATCCAAACTATCATTACCAGATGCCGGAAAAACCAGCGGATGATCATTTTTAAAATAAAAAAGCGACTGGCCATCCAGTCGCTTTTTTATAGCAATCCACTACTTTTTGTTAGCTTTTTTAGCTTGATTCTTCATGGTTTGCATCATTTGGTGCAACTTCTTGTCAGAAGGCTTTTGCCCCATTTGAAGCATCATCGTCCGTAACATATCTGCCGAAATAGGTGGATTGTTACGAAGGTAGTTTTCCATGTAACGGCGCGCACCGAAGAAACCAATGGCAATCCCAATAAGCAATGCCAGAATCACTAAGGCAATTGTAAGACCCACTTGTCTTTCCTCCCTTTATTGTTATCATAGTCTATGTTACACAATCTAGAGGAATTTTAAAAGTGATTTTTAATCGTCACGTAAACCTTTTTCACGTTGAACCTGGCGAACCTTTTCTGGGGTAACTTCTTTCCCATCTTTATCATAGATCCGCATCATCTCAATATTAGAACGGAAGGCTGCGCGGAAATTTGCTAAATACTGATCCCGTAATTTCTTACGTTCTGCTTTTTCGGTCGCAGTTAAACCAACCGTTTTGTTTTTATGAGCCAATTCGTTAATGCGTTTTAATAATTGGTCTTGTTCATTTGATTCAGTCATCGTATCAACTCCTTAGAGAACTTAACTTAGCATACTCAAATCAAGTCTTAAATGCAAGCAGAAAAATTCGAACGCATGTTTTACATTTGAGGAAATTCATGTTAAAATGGAAAAAATCATGACAAGGAGTAATTAATATGCCAAGAAATTCCGAGCCAAAACAGCTTGAAGTCCTTGCTTTTATTCACCAACAAGTAACCGAACAAGGATATCCACCGACGATCCGTGAAATTTGTGATGCCGTTGGTCTTTCATCAACTTCAACAGTCCATGGGCACATTAATCGGTTGATCAAGCGTGGTTATTTACAAAAAGACCCGGCTAAGCCCCGGGCTTTGGAAATTACCCAGGACGGACTGGTAGCCATTGGGATCAAGCCTCACCAACACGAAATTCCACTGTTGGGAGTTGTCGCCGCTGGTCAACCAATTTTAGCAATCGAAGAAGCCACCGATTACTACCCCGTTCCACCAACGATCCAAGATAACGATGACTTGTTCATGTTAACCATTAAAGGAAACAGTATGATCAACATGGGGATCTTGAATGGTGACAAGGTCATTGTGCGGCAACAAGAAACCGCCAATAACGGGGATGTTGTAATTGCAATGACGGCGGAAAACGAAGTTACTTGCAAGCGATTCTACAAGGAAGCCCGTTACTACCGTCTTGAACCAGAAAACGATAACATGGACCCAATTATCCTTGAGGATGTTCGGATTCTAGGCCGAGTAATTGGTTTGTTCCGGGATAGCATTTTCTAGCAAGTTAGTTGCTAACGCGCAAAAGGCTGGGAAGAAAGTTAAATTTCTTCCCAGCCTTTCTCGTGTTTCCAACACATTACACAGAAACTACGGTCTAAAACCCCGGTCTTAGAGAATAAGTTCGAACGAAAAAGTGAGTTGGTAAGAAAGTTTTCAGCCGGTCCTACGAAATAAGGAAATGGCCAGAGTAAAATTTGCAAAACAATTTTCCCCAACTGACTTATCTATAAGGACCGTGATCTCTTACCACAATATCAGAGTAACAGAGATATTCTCAAAGTTACATTAACTTTTTGCCGATTAACTTTCGTTCTCCTTATCCTTTCGAAGTCATCGAGAAGGTTTTCTCCCGACCTCTTAGATTGTTATTTCCGCTGATAAACTCGCTTATGGGCTGTTTGTCCGGCTAAAACAAATTCAGCTGAGTCACGTGAGACATCAAAAGTGATATCTTCACTATTCATCCCCAATTGTTGGCCAAACAACTGCTCATACTCAGCCACTGGAACTTGACGCCGTTGATCCAAAAATTCATCTGGGTGAGCAATGAAGTTTTCAAAGCCAGCCACCAAAGTTCCAGTATAGAATTCACCTTCAGCCCCGGAACCATAGCTAAATAACCCCAATTGGTTACCAGCTTCTAGTTGCCCGTTATTCAAAACCGAAAGTAAACTTAAGTAAAGGGACCCCGTATACAGGTTGCCAACTCGACGGCTGTATATTTGACTCGCTGCTAAAATATTCCAGTACCGGCTAGCAATTTCGTCTTCACGATCTCCTAATTCACTAGCAAGCGCTTTGCGTCCCATCTTAGTAAATGGCAAGTGGAAAAGAAAACCTTCAAAATCAGCTAGGGACCGGCCAGTTAATTGCCGGTAACGTTGCCAGCAAGCCTGGAAGAAGTCAATGTAAACTTGGGTTGAGAATTTACCATCAACTAAGGCTTCCGTCCGGTACAATGGCCGCCAGAAATCCATGATATCCTTCGTCATTACAACATTGGTATCTCCAAAGACCATCACCCGGGGGTTAGCAGTAACCATCATCGCAACTGCGCCCCCGCCTTGGGTAACTTCACCACCAGTTTCAAGGCCATAACGGGCGATATCTGAGCCAATCACCAAAACCCGTTCATTCGGGTTAAGCGCAATTAACCCCTTTGCAAATTGAAGACCGGCTGTTGCAGAGTAACAAGCTTCCTTTAATTCGACCGTCCGAACAAAATCATTCAAACCTAAAAGATGCTTGACATAGACTGCACTCGCCTTTGAATTGTCAACCCCAGACTCAGTCGCAACGATTAAAGTACTAACTTGAGCCAATTCAGCTTTTGGAAATTTAACTGCCGCTTGCGCTGCCAATGTCACCGCATCTTGGGTTGGAGGGATCACCGCTTGTTCACTTTGACCAATCCCAATCAAGTATTTATTTGGATCAACTCCCCGCGCAACCGCCAAATCCTTCAAATCCAAGAAAAGGGGCGTGGTTGCAAAACCAATTCGGTCAATACCAATCTTCAAAATTATCCCTCCAAATGTACTTATTCACTGTAATGACGCGATTTGCTAGTTCGTAACATTTAACAAAAAAAGCCTAACAAGGTTAGACTCAAAGTAGACTAAAAAAGGAGTCTTTGCCTTGTTAAGCTACTTTAAGTCTAGTTATGATCGCCATGATTTTCAAGC
>DWYX01000028.1 GCA_019118465.1 Candidatus Limosilactobacillus faecipullorum
GTCAATTGGAGCAGTACAAGGAATAATTCCGATTAACACGGCCACAAGTAGACCAATGGGACAACTTTTTAAGGCACTAACCCACTAAAACTGTATATTTAAAGGCTACCTATGAAAACTTGACAGATACACCGACCTCACCTCACTTTTCTTTTGTTCCGAGAACGCTTATAATTTCTAGGTATATAATTGCGAATTTAAGGAGGAGCTTATGACGCTCAAAAGTTCAATTGCTGAAACAGCCGGTCGATCAAGTTACTGGTTTTTACACAAATTTTTCCACGGTGGCAGTTCTCTCCCCGGAAAAATCACCCTTAAATTAGATCCAAATATTTTAAAAGCTTTTAGCAAAAAGTATGATTTGGTAATCGTAACGGGAACCAACGGAAAAACGTTAACCACTGCGCTTAGCGTCCGCGTTCTCCGGGAGAAATATCCGCAAGTTTTAACTAACCCAACTGGTTCCAATATGGAACAAGGGATCGTAACTACCTTCATCACCGCTCCCCGGCCAAAACAAAAGGGATTAGCCGTTTTGGAAGTCGATGAAGCGAACGTCGTTAAGGTTTGCCAATTTATTACCCCAATTGCCTTCGTAATTACCAACCTCTTCCGAGACCAAATGGACCGTTATGGCGAAATCTACACCACCTACGATAAGATCTTAGCCGGAGTTAAGTTAGCACCAAAGGCTACTATCATTACTAATGGGGATGAACAAATCTTCAATACGAAAGATTTACCAAACCCAACGATCTACTATGGCTTTAATCATGAAGCCAAAAGTGATTTTCTGGCTCCTGCCAATACTGATGGGTTACTATGTCCAAAGTGTCAACACATTCTCCATTACCACCTTCGGACCTATGCCAACCTCGGCGATTACTTCTGCCCACATTGTGGCTTTAAACGGCCTGAATTAACTTACACCGTTACTAAACTCACTGAACTAACCCCAACTAGTTCAACCTTCGAACTGGATGGTAAGCCTTACAAAATTGGAATTGGGGGTGTTTATAACATCTATAACGCCCTTGCGGCCTATGCACTTGGCCGCTTCTTAGGGGTTGAACCAGCCCAAATCAAGGATGCCTTTGAATCGGATGAACGGGTCTTCGGCCGGCAAGAAGTAATTAGTGTTGATGGCAAAGAAGTTACTTTGGTCCTGGTTAAGAATCCAGTTGGCTTAAACCAAGTCCTTGATATGATCATGACCGATCCTGAGCCGTATAGTTTTGGTTTTCTTTTAAACGCTAACTATGCTGACGGAATTGATACCAGTTGGATTTGGGATGGTAACTTTGAAGCTTTGAAGACCCAATCAATTCCTTACTTTATGACTGGCGGGGAACGCTACAAGGATATTACAACCCGGTTAACTATGGCGGGAATTAGATTAAATGCTACCGAACCAGATCTAACCAAAGTGATTGATCTGATTAAAAAAATGCCAACCAAACACGTTTACTTATTAGCCACATATACTGCTGTTTTACAGCTCCGGAGGGAACTTGCTGATAAAAACTATATTCAAGGAGGAATGGACTAATGGCTAAGTATCATCTTCGATTAGCCCATTTATATGGGAACCTTTTAAACACCTATGGTGATGAAGGAAATATCATCGCTTTAAAATACTACGCCAAGCAAATGGATACTGACATCGAAGTTAAAGTGATTAGTATCGAAGAAGACTTCAACGCCGATGATTATGACCTAGCTCTTTTTGGGGGTGGCCAAGATTATGAACAAATGGTTGTTTCAAAGGATCTTCCTAAAAAACAAGCTGAAATCAAACGCTACATCGAAGCTAACAAACCAATGCTCGCGATTTGTGGCGGTTACCAACTTTTAGGTAAATACTACATCGGCGCAAACGGTGAAAAGATCCCTGGTGTTGGGGCGCTTGATCACTACACATTAACTCAAAGTAAACACCGCACCGATAGTGCTAACAACAGCCGGTTCATCGGAGACATCGTAATTAAGAATTCTGAAACTGGTCAACTTTTCCACGGTTTTGAAAACCATAATGGGCGGACCTTCCTTGGCGAAGACGAACGGCCCCTCGGAATTGTCCAAGAAGGCCACGGCAACAACGGCGAAGACAAGACCGAAGGCGCCATTTATAAGCACACCTACTGTTCGTATTTCCACGGTCCGATCCTCACCCGGAATGGTGAATTGGCAAAGACCATGCTTTTAGCGGCGCTGAAAAATAAGTATCCCGATACCGACTTTAGCCAACAAGCGGCCTTAAAGATTACCCCAACGTTCTAAGGAGGATTTTATATGAATCTCTTTTCTACCTTGATGGTTGTGATTTTCTTTATTGAATCTTTTTGGGAAGTCCGTTTATATACTCGTTTAACCCAACAGATTGGGAGCGTTCGGGATCGCAATGAACAAGATCGGATTCAAAAAGTTCTGCGCCTTGAGCGGCGGTGGAACCTTTTCTCGTGGGTAATCGTCCTTGCAGTTCTCTTCACTCCCGAAAGTGTTTTTCTTCCCCTTTCCTGTGTCCTGGTTTTATGTGAAACAGTGGTAATCATGAAACTTGACCGCGAAGAGCAACGCTTAAAATAGGATGCAAAACTTTGGCTTTCACTACTGATTCATGATAAATTTTATTTGAAAATTTGAATTCAAGATGTGAGGTGTACTTATGGCAAAGATAAATTATAAAGCCGCCCTCGTTGCTGGGGTTGCTGCCGGCTTTGTTTCAGGACTTGTTAAGTTAGGTTGGGAAAACTTAATGCCACCCCGGACTCCCGAACGGGATGCAACTAACCCTCCCCAAAAGTTATTAGAGCAACTCGGCGTTCCCGCAAGTGTTACCCATTCAACTTATACCTATTCTGGTCACCAATTGCCTTGGGTAAGCTACTTAGTTCACTTTGGCTTTTCTAGTGGCTTTGGGGTTCTTTATAGTGTTGGGGGGCAACTCCTCCCATGGATTAAAGTTGGGCAAGGAATCCCTTTTGGTTTAGGGGTTTGGGATTTATTCCACGTTGAACTAATGCCAAAACTTGGGACAGTACCAAGCGCAAAGGACCAACCATTAGAAGAACATGTCTCCGAAATCTTGGGCCACGCCGTTTGGATGTGGTCAACTGACTTAATGGCAAACCAAATCTATCAACATTTGAATAATCAAAAAAAGTAAATTTGGTCAACAAAAAAAGGACAGAAAGGAAAGTTTTTTACTTTCTCCCTGTCCTTTTTATTATCCCTACAACTCTTTTTCATTCAGATAAGCGGCAAAAAGCTGATCCCGCAATTCCAAAAAGCGATCATTTTTCGCCGTGGGGTGAACCCGATTAGTTAAAACAATCAAACCTTGATCAGTTTGGTGATCTAAAACCATAAAGGTCCCGGTAAAACCAGTGTGAGAAATTACAGCATGGCGGTCCTTCACCCGGGCAGAAAATAATTTCCACCCAAAACTGCGATTGTGGATTCCTTGCATCCGCGTTTGGTCATGAAAGAAACTTTGAACTGTCATAGTCGATAATAATCCACCAAGATTATTTTCTAATAATTCATGGGCGTATTTCTCTAAGCCGGTTAAGGTTCCAAATAAACCAGCACTCCCACATTGCTCTTGAAGAACAAAGGCTTTCGGATCATGGACGGTTCCGCGGATCAATCCCCGCTGCTTCGTAAGCTCAGTCGGCACCGTTACTTGTACAAGTGGGTGGTAAGTAAGCTCACTAGTTAGCCCAAGCGGTTGAATAACCGTTTCAGTTACCAATTGTTGAATTGGCTTACCCGTAATTTTTTCAGCAATTAAGCCAACCAAGATTAAACCGATATCGGTATAACAAATATTTTTAGCCAAGTTCTCGCCGAAAAATTCAGTATTTAAGATCGCTCGGAGGAGTTCTTCATGATTTAATTCATTGCGATGAGGAATATAACCTTCAATCGCTGCGGTATGGGTTAATATATCCCGGATCGTCGCATCCTTTCCTTTTAATTCTGGAAGAAAAGTTTCTACCCGATCATCCCAACTTAACTCACCAGCTTGAACTAACTGAGCAACTGCGGGGAGCGTCCCAACCACCTTCGTTAGGGATGCTAAATCATAAAACATCCCCGGTTTCAGCGGCTCTCGTTCCGGTTCGAGTTTTGCCCACCCCGTTTCAGACTTTAGGCGCTGATCCCCTTCAAAAATCAGATACGAAAGCGCCGGAACTACTTCTTTCGTTCGCATAGCAGTCAGTAACTTTAATGTTTTTTGATACTTATTCTGAATATCCATTTTCCCTCAAATTATGCCCCTTCAATCATTTGACCCAAAAACTGGCTATTGTACAGATCAGCATAAAAGCCATTTTGGGCTATTAGGGAATCGTGATTCCCCGTTTCAATAATTTGACCATGGTTCAGAACAATAATTTGTTCCGCCTTTTGAATCGTTGATAATCGGTGGGCAACCACAAAGCTGGTCCGGTTTTCTTGTAACTTCCGCATGGCGGCTTGAATCTGAACTTCAGTCCGGGTATCAACCGAACTCGTGGCTTCATCCAAAATCAGTACTTCTGGGTCAGCGAGAAAGGCGCGGGCAATCGTTAGTAATTGGCGTTGGCCTTGCGAAATATTTGATGCCGTTTCATCTAAAACTGTGTCATAACCATTTGGTAACTCACGAATAAAATTATCAGCCCGGGCCATCTGGGCAGCTTGGTAAACTTCTTCATCCGTGGCATCTTCGCGACCATATTTAATGTTTTCAAAGATTGTCCCCGTAAACAGCCAGGTTTCTTGTAAAACCATTGCCAAGTGTTGTCGCAATTCATGGCGACTCATACTTCGCGTATCACGGCCATCCAAGTAGATCTTCCCGGCATTAACTTCATAGAAGCGCTCCAGCAAATTAATGATCGTGGTTTTTCCAGCCCCAGTTGGCCCAACGATTGCGACCATCTCATTTCGCTTCGCTTGTAGATTAAAATCACAAATTAAGGGTGTCTTTGAATCATAAGCAAAATCAACGTGTTCAAATTCGATCATTGGTTGTGGTTGTTTCTTAACCGGAGTATTAGTCTTACTTTCATCCATTTCCGCTTCGTCTAAGACTGCAAAAATCCGCTCTGCCGAAGCAATTGTCTGCTGGATGGTACTTGATAAGTTGGCAATCTGGGTTAAAGGCCGGGTAAACTGGTTAATATATTGAATAAAGGCTTGTACATTCCCCAAAGTAATTTGTCCATGAATAACTTGGATTGTCCCTACTACAACAACAAGAAGGTAACCCACGTTATTGATAAAATTCATCAACGGGAAAATTAAAACGGAAAAGAACTGGGCTTTCCAAGCAGCCCGATAGTAGTTTTGGTTATGTTCTGCAAACTTAGCAGCTTCATCTTGTTCATGGTTAAATGCCCGGATGATTGTTTGTCCCGCATAAACTTCCTCAACTTGAGCATTGATCTTTCCGAGGGCAGCTTGTTGACGACCAAACAGTTTTTGAGCAGTTGGAGCGACAAAGCCAACAACGATTGCCGAAAGTGGAATTGTCACCAGGGCAACTACAGTTAACCGCCAGCTAATTGAGATCATTAATGCTAGGGCCCCAATAATTGTCAAAAGGGAAGTAATAATCTGGATAATTCCTTGTTGGAGGGCCGAAGCAATGTTATCCATATCGTTAACCATCCGGCTCATGATCTCCCCGTTACTAGTGGCATCGTAGTATTTAACAGGAACCCGGGCTAATTTTGCTTTAAAGTCCTGCCGCAAATTAAAGACTGCCCGCTGTGAAACCCGAGTCATGATAATTTGCTGGCCAAAGCTAAAGAAACCTGATAATAAGTAGAGCCCCAAGACAATCAAGGCAATCCGACCAATTTTTGTAAAATTAATTGGTAAGGTCGTTAAATGACGGCCCATTTTCATCTCGGTATAGCCCTTAACAATCCCTTGGTAAATGGTAGTCGTTGCTTCTCCAAGAATTTTCGGGGCAATAATGGATGTGATAACTGAGGCAATCGCCATCCCAATTGCAATTACCATCGCTAATCGCCATGGTCGTAGGTAGGTTAAAAGACGCTTGGCTGTCGGCCAAAAGTGATTGGCTTTTTCAGCTACTCCCCGTCGCCGATTATGCATTGGTCGTTACCCCCTTTTGAATTTGTGATGCGATAATTTCTTGGTAAGTTTGGTTGCTTGCCTTCAAGGATTGGTGATTGCCTTTCCCTAGTAGCTCACCATCTTCGAGAACTAAAATCAGATCGGCATCAGCAACCGTTGATACCCGTTGAGCAACAATTACCTTAACTGCATCCTTAAGCTTTGGATCATCTTTAAGTGCTTGGCGCAGTTTAGCATCAGTCTTAAAGTCCAAGGCTGAGAAGGAATCATCAAAGATATAAATGCTTGCTGGCTTGATAATCGTTCGAGCAATTGCTAACCGTTGGCGTTGTCCACCAGAGAAGTTAGCCCCACCTTGTTCGACAACTGCATCCAAGCCCCCGGCCGCCTCAACAAAGTCCCGGGCCTGGGCAACCTCCAATGCATGCCAAATTCCATCATCACTGGCATCTGGATAACCAAACTGCATATTTGAACGAATCGTCCCTGCAAAAAGAACGGCTTTTTGTTGGGTAATTGAAACTAAAGTATGAAGGTCATGTTGGGTTAGTTGCTTAATCGGCATCCCGTTAATCTTAATTTTCCCACTTTCAGGGTCAAAAAGGCGGTCAATTAAATTGACCAGGGTCGATTTCCCTGAACCAGTTCCCCCAATAATCGCCAGGGTCTGGCCGCTGGTAACTTCAAAGTTAAAATTGTTTAATGATAACTTTTCAGCCCCTTGGTAGCGGAAGTTAACATGATCAAATTGAAGGCTTGGCACCTGTGAGGATAACTCAAGGCGTTCACTTGGTTTGGGATCCTTTACCGCTACTTCATAATCAAGAACCTCATTAATCCGCCGAGCTGAAGCAGCCCCCCGGGGAACGAAAACAAAGACCATTGCTAACATCATAAATGAAAAGAGAATCTGAACCGCATAGGTCAAGAAAGAAACCAGGTTACCAACTTGCATCGTTTGGTTGGCAATTAAGTGTGCCCCGTACCAAATGATTGCCACGTTAGTAAGGCTTAAAATCAAGGTCATTGCTGGAAAGAGAAATGCTACCCAGGTAAAAGCCTTGATCCCGGTTTCAGTATAATCCTCATTCACGTTATGGAAACGATTTCTTTCCCGTTCATCTTGATTAAAGGCCCGGATAACACGAACTCTCGTTAACCCTTCTCGGAAAACTAAGTTGATCCGGTCAGTCTTCTTTTGAATGCTCCGAAAGAGCGGCACAGCCTTGCGCATCACAATTACAACCGTTAGCATTAAGACTGGCAAACTAATCAGAAAGATCATGGTTAGTTTAGCTTCGCGATGATAGGCTAAAATAACTGCTGCAATCATCATGATTGGTGACTGCAACATCATTCGTAAGGTTTGAAACATTACCATTTGAACCTGAACCACATCATTAGTTGAACGAGTAATTAAAGATGAATCACCTAATTCGCTAATTTCCTTATTTGAAAATTGCATTACCTTATCAAAAACTTGTTTCCGCAATTTGCGCCCAACGGCCATCGCCTGAGTTGAGGCAAAGAAAGTATTTATGGTTGCGGCAACCAATCCAACTAACGAAACTAGCAACATCATCATCCCTTCGTGTTTGATGTAAGCTAGGTTGTGGTTAATTACCCCTTTATCAATCAAATCCGCCGTAATTGTTGGTAAATATAAATCGCAAAAAACTTGTAGTAGCAAAAAAGCAACCGCAAGCATCGTTGGAATAACTACTAAATTTTTCCGAGCAATTTTTATCATGGCTTACTCCGCATTCTTTCCGTAGTAGTGTTCAAAGTTCTTCGTCATTTGTAAAACCGCTCGGTTCATAGCAACCTTATCAGAATAGGAAATCCCCTCCATGAGATGTTCCACAAACATTTCATGATCAGCCGCAATTTCGCTAGCCCGTTTTTCGCCCTTTTCGCTCAAAGAAACCCGCCAAATTCGCCGATCTTTTGGATCCCGTTCTCGATTAACATAGCCTTCTTCTTCCAAAGTAGTTAGGGCGTCCGTTAAGGAACCCGGCCGGAGATGAACAAACTCAGCTAACTCTTTTTGAGAAAGGCCAGCTCCCCGATAATTGATCATCCCAATTATCCGGTCCCGCCCCCGCATCCCAATTGAATTCGGTCCTTGGTGCTTAGCGTGGAAAAGTCGACCAATTTTCATCCGTAAATTCCACCAATTCGTTAAAAGCTCTGTATCCTTCATCATTTCCTCCTTTTTAGTTAGATTTATAATAATTCGATATCTAACCATTTTAGTATATCGACTCTTTTTTTATTGTCAAGTCAGTAATTTCACCCAAAAATGCGAAGGATTTTTTACAACTTTTTTAAATCCTTAAATGTAAATTGACGCTAGAATATTGTTCTGATAACTTTAAGAGGTTAGTAATTTTATTTAACTGAGGTAAGCAGAATGAATGATGAACATGAGACACGGGCAGAATACCGAAAAGAATTAGAAAATCGGATTAATCAACGTGTTGCTGAAAACAATGCCAACCGTGGTGGAGGCGGAAACTTACCACCAGAGCCACCAATTCACCGTCCTAATCGGGGAGATGGTTATAAATGGGCACGACGAGTAATTTTAATTATTACTCTCATTGTCCTTTGTCTCGCTGGATTTGAATACCATAAGTTGCAATCAACCGCAAAGGGGATTTTTGCAACTGGGGACGGGAAAGTCGATACGAAAATTAAAAATGGTGATCCCCTTTCCATCTTAGTGATGGGAACCGACGTGGGCGCCTTAAACCGGGGAAACACCGGTGGGAATACGGATACGATGGAAATCATTACCATTAACCCGAAGCAAGAAAAGATTACAATGACAAGTTTGCCACGGGATACCTTGGTTCGGGTTAATACCGAAGACGGGGCTGACTATGTTAAGATCAACGCTGCCTATTCAATTGGCGGACCAAAGCAATCTGTTAAACAAGTTAAAGAATTGCTAGGGATTCCAATTGATTACTACGCCGTCGTTAACATGGGCGTGATGGAAAAAGTGGTTAATGCTGTTGGTGGGGTAACCGTTAATAATCCATTTTCCTTTACTTATGAAGGTCACCACTTCAAAAAAGGGAAACAACACTTAAATGGGAACGAAGCTTTGAAGTACTCCCGGATGCGTTACGACGATCCTAATAACGACTACGGTCGGCAAAAGCGGGGCCAACAAGTTATTAAGAGTGTCATTAGTACTTTTAAGCAGAAAGGCTCCCTCACCGTAGCTAATAAGATCTTAGATGCGGTTGGTGATGGAATTCAAACTAATATTCCAACCGACTCAATTGGGGCATTGTATTCAAACTACCGAGTGGCAATGAACAGTGTCTCGACATACCACTTCCAAGGTAAGAACGCAACCATTGATGGGGCATCATTCCAAATCGCTTCACCAAAAGAAATTAACCGGGTTTCGAAGTTAATTCGAACAGCTCTTGGACTTAAAACAAAGCACATCACGAACGTTGAAACTCGGATGTACAATGAACAAACAAATTACGACGGATATAATAACGTCGACTTTGTGCTTCCTAATAATGCAACTTACAACGTTCCTGGCAGTGGTACTAGCAATTCAAGTTCTAGCTCAAAAACAAACACTACCACAAGTGGTGGCTCTAACTTTATCTCGAATTCACCTACGACTAATTCCTTTGGATTCTAAATAAAACAAGCGGTCGAAGAGAAAACTTTTTTCTCTCCGACCGCTTGTTTTTTAATCAATCTTAAAGCAATTCTGCAAAGACATCTTCATTCTGGTTCAAGAACTCTTGATCTGCATGAATTTCTTCAATCTTAACGCCTGCAAGTGCCCGTTCCATTAATCCCTCTACGTCAAGCCAACTCTCATACTTAGTTGCCTTTTCAAGGTTTGGCTTAGTCTTTGGAGAAGGTGGTGTAAAGACCGTACAGCAGTCTTCATATGGCAAAATCGATAAACCATAGGTATCGATATCTTCCGCAATCTTGATGATTTCCGTCTTGTCATATGAAAGGACTGGTCTTAAGACTGGCAAATTCGTAACGGCTTCAATTGCCCGCATTGATTCCATCGTTTGAGAAGCAACTTGACCTAACGACTCCCCATTGAAAATGGCAAGTCCCTTCCGCCGATTAGCCAATTCAACCGCCAGTCGAAGCATAAACCGTCGTTGAACTGTCATTAAGTAACCTTCTGGAACCTTCTCCTTAACGGTTTCTTGAATTTCCGTAAAAGGAACCTGGATGAACCGAATGCTTCCAGCATACCGTGCTAGTTTCCCCGTTAATTCCTTTGCTTTAGCAAGGGCTTGTTCACTCGTGTATGGCGGACTATAAAAGTGCACCATTTCAAGCGAAACCCCACGTTTAAGGGCCAAGTATGCGGCAACCGGGGAATCAATCCCACCGGAGAGCATCATCATCCCCTTACCAGCGGTGCCAACCGGTAATCCGCCGGCTCCTTTAATGATTTCACTCATCAAATAAATACCGTTTAAACGAATTTCAACCCGAATTTCGATTACTGGATTATGAACATCGACAGTTAATAAGCCCGGGAATTGTTCTAACAAGTAACCCCCTAATTGACGATTCATCTCAAAAGTTCCCATTTCAAAATTATGGTCACTTCGTTTGGTTTCAACTTTAAAAGTAACCGGTTGACTGACCTGTTTTTCAATCAAGGTTTTAGCGGCCTCACACACTGCCACAAAGTTCTTCTCAACTTTAAGCACTGGGGAAAAAGTCTGAATTCCAAAGACCTGCTTTAACCGTTTCATTACGCCTTCACTACCGGCGCCATTTAAAATTACATGCATCCGATCTTGGTTAGCATGAACTTTAACATTATCAAAGTCATGCAATGCTTTTCTAACGTTAGTTCCTAACCGGTCAATAAAATTTTTCTTGTTATGACCCTTGGTTGAAAGTTCCCCATAACGGACCATGATTTCGTCATATTGTAATTGTGCCACTAGCACACCTTCTTCCTAACTAATCAATAATTTTCTTAAACCCAGCATACACTTCATCAAAGACTTGGTTAAATTGATCCGCTTCTGCAAGGGTATTTTGATCGCCTAAACTAATTCGAACAGCACTTTCTGCCAACTTTGTCGGTACTTTCATCGCTGCAAGCGTACTTGCTTCAGCTTGCTTTTTTGAAGAACAAGCACTGGTCGTTGAAAGATAAATGTCGCGTTCTTCAAAAGCATGGACAATCGTTTCTCCCCGGACTCCTTCGATTGCAAAACAAAGAACATGGGAAGCAAAACCATCATCTAAGCGTGAAAACAAGTGAACGTGGTCAAAAGTTTGAATGTGCTTTGCGATCCGTTCCTTAACCGCTTTTTCACTTGTGACACTCGTTGCTTCCTTTTCCTTAACCCGACGAATTGCCCGGGCCATCGCTGCCATTCCAGCAACGTTTTCGGTTCCTGAACGCAATCCCCGTTCTTGACCACCACCATTAATCAAAGGAGACAATTGCCTTCCTTGCTTAACATAGACAAAACCAGTTCCCCGCGGAGCATGGAATTTATGGCCAGAGAAGGTTGCAAAGTCAACCCGATCAGAAAAGACGACATCATCCAAACCTTTTCCGATTGCTTGCACGGCATCAACCATAAAGTGAACCCGTGGATAATCCTTTAGGACTTCCCCGATCTCCCCAATTGGTTGGATTGTGCCAACTTCATTATTTACCGCCATAATTGAAACCAAGATCGTATCTGGTCGTAAAGCCGCTTTTAGATCAGCAACACTTACTCGTCCTTGGTCATCAACTGGTAAATAGGTTACATCAAAACCTAGTTCCTCTAATTGGGCCATCGCATTGCGAACCGCGGCATGTTCAACACTGGAAGTGATAATATGCTTTCCAAATTCGTACTTTGCGATTGCTGTTCCCTTAATCACCCAGTTGTCACCTTCAGAGCCACCAGAGGTAAAAATGATTTCACTTGGTAAAACCCCAAACAAGTTAGCAATTTGCCGCCGCGATTGTTCAAGTAAATTCCACGCCGGTTCCCCTAATTTGTGTAAACTAGACGGGTTTCCCCAAATCTTTTCCGAAACTTGGTTGTACGTACTTAAGACATCCGGCCAAATTTTTGTTGTGGCGCTATTATCAAAATAAATCACCAGGCCATTTCCTCCTTATAAGTTTTAACCTTCGCTCACAATTAGTAGTGTATCTTTCCTCAGGTTGGTTGGAATTTAGTTCGACTCTAAACGCAAACTATTATACAAAAAAAGGGCAACAGAATAAACTATAAGTTCCTGTTACCCATAATTTTATGCTTGTTTTGGTTCTTCAACCTCTTGGTAATAACTATCTTCAAGACGCTTAAAGCTTCCTGGTTCAGCTTCTTCAACCGCCGTTCCTAAGGTTTCCAAACTCTCAGCATACTTATATTCGCTAAATAAAGTTTGCGCTTTTTCAATAGCTTTTTCAATTTCTTCATGATCAACACTTAACCGGTGAGCGTATTGAGTTAACCGTTCCGTTAACTCTGCGCTATCACGTAAACTTGTCGTTTTTTCCCGAAGGGTTCCTAAATCAGCCTGAACAACCAATAATTGTTTGGTAATTTCTTCCATATTAATTTGTGGTTGATTCATTGCTTTTGATAACTTCTTGACTTCGTTTGAAACTACAAAGAAATAATCCAAATAATCCTGCGGAATTCCCGGAAGGTTAAGGTTTTCAACCCGGCGCTTAGTTGTTTTAAGATCAACCGCAAATCGTTGCAGTGCACGCTGAGCTCGGACTTCATCTTCACGTAAAGTCGCAACACTTTGATTAATTTCTTGTTGTTGCTTTTCAATGGCCGTTAATTCAGTTTCAGCTTTTTCAAGCTGGGTCAAAACTTGACTTTCAATTGCAGAGTGGTCGTTCAACCCAACTTCATCAGTTTCGATTGTTTCCCGTAGTTGCCGTAACTGTTCGCTTAACCCCCGTGCATCAGCCATTTCATTATGATTAAGAGTATAGCTAATGCTCAATTTATCCAATTCATTTAACAATTGCCGATTTTGTATTTCCGCATGTTCCAAATGAGTCTTCGTTTGTGGGAATAATTTCTTTACCTGTGGCCGGGCATCTAATTCTTTTTGCATCACATCGTATAAATGATCAATTGCTGGGGTTAGATGATCAATCGCTGCCTTGACCGGACTAATCTCAAGCTCAGTTAATTTTTCTAAGGCAAACTTTTGCTCCCCACTAAGATCTTTAATTTGATTAGGAAGATTGTCCTCGGTAAAGTTATAATTTTTCTTTTTTAATTCCTCATAGCCACTCGATAATTCAGCTAATTGATCTGGGAAGGTAGTATAAAGGGGCCGGTAAAGATTAGGAACCGTCTTTAAAAGATTTTCAAACTCTTTAGTTTCCGTCTTTAACTCATCCAAAATCTCTTGAGCTGCCTGGTGATCACCTTGGTTAGCGACTTCAGCAAAGTGCTCAAATTTCTTTTGCAAATCTATTAATTGTTGATTTAATTTAACCTTACTCTCTCCATAAGAAAAACCTTCATCATCCAACTGCCGACTAAATTGGTTGTAGGTTTGCCGGAGTTGCGTTAACGCTTCAGTTTGATTCTTAACCGATGCATCAAGTTGATCCAAGGCGGTTTCGATTTTTTGGGTTTGATCTAGTAAATTGGCAACTTCATCTGCCAAAGCATTAATGCTACTTGAAATCGTGAAAAGAGAAGTCGTTTTAGCTTCCTGACTAAGTAGTTCGATTTGATGCTGGGTCTTTTTAACGCTAGGAACTAGTTTTTTATCAAACTGTTGCCTTAAATCTGTAAAAGTCTTTAAGGATTCCCCCATTAGGGTTTGAACCTTATCTTTACTAAGGCGCTGATCAATTTTTTGTAACGGAATGGTCTGAACATTTTGACCATATGTAGATAACTTTTTCAAGGTTTGGCGTTGATAAATGAAAAGCCCCACAATTACTAATAGGGCAACCACTAAAATTATTATTAATATTTGCACCATAAAAAAATCCCACCTATATTGATATCCTTATTTTAGTATAGCATAACGCGATCAATAAAGCCGGTATCTTTTGGAGTAAATTTTGTTTTTACTTGACGACCCACTTCTAGCCAGTGTATGATAACTTTTGTGTAAAATAATGCAGCAGTGTGGAGCAAGCTCGTCAACAGACTAATGCCAAGTTGGTGTTTCTAGTAACCCGGCTGCTAGGGTGAACGATCTAATTAGGATGCACGAATGCCAACCATACAATCGGATTATTTTACTCCAATCAAATTTTTTGGAGGAATTTATTTATGTCACGTTACACTGGTCCAAGTTGGCGTTTATCTCGTCGTCTTGGTGTTTCACTTTCTGGTACTGGTAAGGAATTAGCTCGTCGTCCATACGCTCCTGGCGATCACGGGAACGATCGGCGTGGTAGCGTTTCCGAATACGGAATGCAACTTCGTGAAAAGCAAAAGTTGCGTTTCATGTACGGAATGACTGAACGGCAATTTAGCAACCTCTTCAAGCGTGCCGGCAAGATCAAGGAAGGTACTCACGGTACTAACTTCATGATCTTGCTTGAACGTCGTTTGGACAACATGGTTTACCGCCTTGGTTTGGCTACTACTCGTCGTCAAGCACGGCAATTAGTTAACCACGGTCACATCACTGTTGATGGCAAGCGGGTTGACATTCCATCATACGAAGTTAAGGTTGGTCAAGTAATCGCCGTTCGTGAAAAGTCCAAGAATATGGAAATCATTAAGAATGCGGTTGAAGCAGTTGTTGCTCGGCCTTCATACGTAGAATTCGATGCTGACAAGTTAGAAGGCAAGTTAACTCGCCTTCCAGCTCGTGAAGACATGAATGCTGACATCGACGAAGCCCTCGTCGTTGAATTCTACAACCGTCGGTAATCTATTACTGGTGGCTTTCACCCCCAAAGGAATTTTCCTTTGGGGTTTTTACATAGGAAAGAGGATTAAAAAAGTCTCAGCCATTAGCCCAAGGAACATAGTAGAGATGATTTTGAGTCTCTAAAGAATCTCAAAACTCACTCTTAATGTAATCTCATTTCATTCGCTAACATCAATTTCTCCACTCCTAGCATGGCTATTGAATAACTTTGATTATAATAAGAAGGCCACTAATGAAGGTAGATAGCCAAATTATCATTAGCAACTCATCTGCTTACGATAAGACTAATCTTTGAAATTAACATTCTGAACACAAATGAAGAATTGTGAGTTTAAAGTTGCGTCGGCTACGTTCCAACCTTCTTCTCATCTCCGAATGTTACACAGAAACTACGGTCAAGGCAGTGACCAAGTGGATACCTTCCAGTCGGTACTATCCCATTGTTCGCGGACGCCAAGCAAGTTGTAGCTCATTCAACAGTATTCGAATGGCAATTGTCCCCCCCCACCTATTCTACCTTGTATGGGCTCACAAACAACAGGAAACCCGTCTAGTTCTCCAAACCACGGCCTCAGAGGATAAGATAAGAAAACTATCAAGTGATCCTGTAAAATAAGAAAATAGCGGATAAAATTCGATTCACGAATTTTATCCGCTTGACTTATCTATAAGAACCGCGCTTCCTTACCACGATATCTGTATAACAGAAATATTTAGGATTCTTGGTTTCCCTTATCCCTCTCAAGCCGCCAAAAAGGTTTTCTCCCGATCTCCTTTCATCTTTTAGAACTAGTTTAACCTAACCAAACCGCTAGAACTGCTCCTTCGGCGAGTACTGCTGGTAACAATTGCATTATCCAAACTTTCTTACCAACCGTTAAACCACCATAAAAGGCAACTACAATTACAAACAACAATAGTAATGCCCACACTTGAAGCTGAGCAGTTCCGGTAAATAACCAAGTGGTAGCAATAACAAACAAACCAAGCATACCGTTGTAAATTCCTTGATTAGCCATAGAAACCCGCGCTTCAGGCTGCTTAGTATAATCCACACTTAGACTAAAAGCCTTTGCCTGTTGTTTTGGTGAAGCCCACATTTCAAGGACCATAATCCCTAAATGTTCAATGCCAACTAACCAAGCTAAAATCATTACTAGCGTCATGCTTACACCTACTCCTTATTTTCTGAAATTAATTTCATTCCCGCCCAATGATTGATTGGACCGTATTGATGACCGACCGTTAATTCATTTTGAATGGCGGTATGAACAAAGTGATTAGCTTTAATCACTGCTTGCTTAACCGCAACCCCTTTTGCTAACTCAGCTGTAATGATCGCCGAATAAGTATCACCGGTCCCATTAACTCGATCAGTCGCTACATACTTTTGGGAAAGCCAAAATTCTTCACCATCGGCTAAGAGAACGAAATCTCGTACCGGCTCTACTTGCCCTGGTTGATGTTGTCCCTTAATTATAACATTTTGCGCTCCCATTTGTTGAAGTTCCTTTGCTGCTTCAACAATCGCTTCATCGTCTTTAAGTTCGCGTTCTGTTAATTTTTGGGCTTCAAAAAAGTTCGGCGTTAGAACTGCCGCCAGCGGAATTATCCGCTCCCGAAAAAGCTCGTAAGCTGACTCATCCAGTAACATTGCTCCGTGCTTTGTTATGATAACTGGATCAACAACTAAGGGGCCAAAGCTAGCCTTAGAATACTGATCAGCAACCACATTAATGACATCATCATTGGCCAACATCCCCGTCTTGGCTGCTTGGATATTAAAATCAGCCGTCAAGACTTCAAATTGCTTCGCAATAAAATTGGCTGGCATGACTTGGCTTGCATAAATGCCGTGAGAATTACCAGCAACTGCCGCCGTCAAAATTCCGTGGCCATACACACCATCCGCAAAAAAAGCGTGCAAATCAGCTGGCATCCCAGCACTACCATCAGAATCATGGCCAGCAATCGTCAAAGCTTGCCTTGTATCTATCATTTCTTCCCCTCCTTTTTAATCGTATTTTAATTCTAGCATAATTTGGTAAAGGAACCATAAGATTATTTTTTAAGAAACATCTGTCAAGCGGTTGACATACAATTTTTGCGGTTGTAAAATCAGTGATCGTAAAGTGAAGTTTTTCACCAAGGAGGAAAGAGAAGATGGAAGAAACACCCAAAGCGACGCAACGGTCAATTTCAATGGCCGCAAGTATCGCTTATTTTGCCCTTTCGATTGTGATCAATTCGATGGGGAACGTTTTGACACTTGTGACAAGTTCACATATTCACCCCCCAATTCTTGGGTTCGGCATATTGGACGGCTGCTGAAAATAACCTTGGTTTAGCAGTTCTTGGAAAGGATAATCCCCTCGCCCTATTCTGGGCCTTCATGATTTTGGGGATGTTAACATCCGTTCTAAACGCCATTTTGATGAAAAAATGGGACTGGAAGCGGATTGGCGGTAACTTTATTTTTATGTTACCATTTTCAGTCTTTATCCAATGGTTTTCAAATATTTTCAATCAAATTATGCCTGATGCATACTCGCTCCCAATAGTTATTATTTATGTCTTGATTAATTTCTTTGGGGTTGCTTTAATCGGGACCGCAATTTCTATTTACCAACGGGTTAACTTAGTTTTGCACCCTGCTGATGATTTGTATCAAATTTTACGATTCCGGTACTGCAAGGGAAATGCAACCATTTCAATGTGGATGTCATACATTCCACCGACAATTTTCGCCTTAGTTGCAATGCCTAAGATGGGATTGGCAAACTTTGGTTTAGGAACCATCTTTGCCCTTCTTTTCCAAGGCGCAATTACTGGTTGGGCTGACAAACGCATTTTCGGTAAGTTAACTCACCAAGCACTTGATTTAGGAAACTAACTCTTCATATATTTTGAGAAACTAACTCTTCATATATTTTGAAAGGAAGTAAATAATTATGGCATTTAACAAAAGCTTAGCAGGTTACTTTGACGACTTACAACACATTGGGATTCCAACTGACGACCTCCAAAAGACGGTTGCTTTCTGGGAAAAGCTCGGTTTTAAGATGAAGGGTAACTTTGATACCGATGAGCAAGGAAACCAAGTCGTCTTTATGAACATGGGACACCTCACCCTTGAAATCTGGACTGGCGATGGTGCTGTTCACCAAACTGGTGCAATTAATCACATTTCCTTAAATACGAGCGACGCTGACGCTGCATACAAGGCCGCCAAGGCTGCTGGTTTTAAGATGAAGGAAAGCGAAGTTCAACACCTCGACTTCTGGGAAAAAGGAATTAAGTTCTTTAACATTGAAGGTCCTAATAGCGAAACCATTGAATTTTGTGAAATTGTAAAATAAGGACGACGTAATTAAAAAGCGACGGAGATTTTCTCCGCCGCTTTTTTTAATTACACCTACTTTAACTGATCAATTTCATTTTCCAATGCATCAGCATTTTCAGTTTGATCATTGATAAGGAGTAGGCTCTTTGCAATTTCGTAACTTTTAACCGCTGCTTGACGATCTTCTAACATTGCTTGGGATTTAGCAATTACTTGGTAATAATCGCTGAGCAAGAACATTGAAAGATCTTCCCGGCAAATGTCAATTCCCCGGTGAGCAATCTTAATAGCTTCGTTCGGTTGCTTCAATTTGAAGTAGAGATCCGCAATGTTCCGGTAAATGATAATCCATTGCCGCTTACCACCGGTTAATTGCTTTTCATCAATTAAAGTAACTGCCCGTTGTAAGAACTTAAGTGCTCGTTCTTCATTTCCACGCTTTTCATAAGCCATTGCCATCCCAACCGTTGTGAGGGCCCAGTAGATATTAGCACTCATCGTTGAGAATTGCGTTAAGATCAATTCAAAGTTAAAGATTGCTTCGTCAACTTGATCCGTCGCAACTTGCAATACCCCAAGAAGGTAGTAGTAACGTTGCTTATCAAAGTCGTTTTGCAACTTCTTAACCTTAATCTTGTTTAAACGTTCAGTCGCTTCATCATAATGCTTTTGAACAATTAGTAAACTAATCTCGTCAAATTGAGAAGTCATTGAAACATCATCGTTTTCAATGATCTTGTCAACCGGAATATCCAACCGAGCACAAATTGCCGTCAAGATATTCATCTTAGGAATCCGGTTTTGCTTTTCCATTAAACTAATTGTAGCTTGAGTACAAATTCCTTCAGAAAGGGCGGTTTGAGAAAGCCCCCGCTTCCGCCGAATTTGCTTTAACACGTCACCTTTTAAACGCATATAAATTCCTTCCCCCTATATTTTATTGCTAAACTAATACCTTATTTTTACTTCTTGCCAATACTCTACCACAAAATTAATTTCATTAAAAAAAATTGGCCTTAAAAAATATAACATATTCTTTTTTAATAAGAAAGAGTTATTAATTAAAGTTATTTGTAAAGTAAATGAAATTTAAAATCTTGTAATTAAACTAAAAAACAGGTTAGTATTCAGTTATCCCCTGAATATTAACCTGTTTTTTAGTTTCTTAAGCCTTTAGCTTGCCCTTAAAGCGAACTCATATCGATTAGTAAATTTAATGATAATGCTTTTCTCCAACCCGTTCTTCACCAAGGGAAGTAAAGCTATAACTAATTTCGTTATTCCGATTAAATTCGTCAATCCCTAATTGAATCAAACGGTCAATTAATTCAGAATAGTCAATTCCTGAAACTTTCCACATTTGAGGATAAAGACTGATGTTAGTAAATCCTGGTAAGGTATTTGGTTCACCTAAGTATGGCACATCATTTTTATCAACCAAGAAGTCCAACCGGGCCATTCCCTTCAGATCAAGGGCTTTATAGGCTTTAAGGGCCATTGATGTGATTTCTTCACGTAACTCATCAGTTGTTGGTACTGGCAAGTCGAAGACCACTGCCGAAGCATCAACGAACTTATTATTATAATCATAAAATTCATCAGAATCTGGAACCCGGATCCCACCTAACTTAGAAGCGATTGGTTCTTCGTTACCTAAGATTGAAATTTCAATTTCTCTTGGATGATCCAAGCCTTGTTCAACTAATACTTTAAAGTCATAAGCAAAGGCATCTTTAAGAGCTACTTCATATTCTTCCGCTGTGGTAACCTTGTGAATTCCGACTGACGAACCTTGCTTAGCCGGCTTAATGAATACCAAACCACCAAGCTCTTCTTTAATCCGAGACCATGGATAATCAGACCGGTTGTCTGGAGTTAATAAAACATATGGAGTGTTGCGGATACCCGCTTGATCAAGAATCCGTTTCGTCAAATCCTTATCGAAGGCCATGGCTGAGCCGGCAATCCCCGTCCCAATGTAAGGCTTCTTAAGTAGTCGGAATAATCCTTGGATCGTCCCATCTTCACCCAAGTTTCCATGAATAACTGGGTAGAAGAAATCAATCTGGCCAGCAGACTCCAAAACCTTAATTGGTGCAAGTGGTGAATCAAGGTCCATCTTTGCATAGGCTTCTTTTACCACCTGGTCTTCTGGTTCACCATCAAAAATCCGCCGTGAGAATTCGTCGTTAATGAGGATCCCATCCTTGGTAAACATGAAAAGCTTAACGTCGTACTTTTCCTTGTCCATTGCATCATAGATGTTGTGAGCTGAACGCTTGGAAACGTCGTGTTCTGAGGAATTGCCCCCGAATAACAAAGCGACGTGAAGTTTGTCTTTTGCCATAACAATCTCCTTTATTTAATTGTCATTTAAACCGTAACTCTTGGAATCTTTATTGTAACATAATTCTAGATGTTTTAGCCATTATTTTCTTGGTTCATAATGGCATCGACAATTTCTGGTGGTAAGGTTTCATCCATTAGCATGGTCTGAAGTAAATGACGATGGTTAAACACTTGATGCCAAGTAGCCGTCTTTTTCATATTTAAAGTATCCAACTTTTTTCGCCATTCCTTAAGTTCATAAATGAAATAGCGACCATACAAAGGATGGGTTTTTACAGTCTGGTTGATAAAGCCAGCACTTTCATCAGGTTCGCTCATTGTGAGGGGAGTTGTTAACTGTTCGTAAGCCTTCAAAAAACTTGCCATCAAGAATAACTTATCCGCCCGCTTCAAACGATCATCCGCACAAATTTCATTACATAAACCTGCATAGGCGGCAAAGATTTGTACCCAGCCAGCTCCTTCCACAAAACCACGAGTATCCCGTTCTGCTAACATTGCAACTGCTAATCGATTAATGAGGCGGTTAACAACTTGGATTTCAATCGGTTTTTCTTGCTTCCTAGCAGCATAAAGGAGGTACCTAAAATAAACCAATCCTAAGCTTCGGCCATAAACCGCAGGACTATTTCGCTCAGTTAAATGATTATAGAAGTATTTCGATTGTAGCAAATTAACTGCCAACCATTGGAGTTGTTCATTTGAAAGCCGACGTTGTTCAACTGCCCAATTCATAAAACCAACTAACTGATGGCGGACATGAATTTTGGTGCTTTGTAAAGCTTCTGGTAAGGCCTCGACTAACCCCTTTGCAAGCGGTCGATCATGATCAATTAGATCGGCATTAACCGTCATCTGAAGTTCAACCATAAATAATGGATCAACCTCGTGGTTCTCAAATTTTTCCCGCCGATGTCCCTTCAATTTTTTTGTTAGTTGAGATAACCGTTTACCAAGATCCAAAAAGATTTCACCAGCAACTAATTGCTCATGAAGGGCTTTAATTTGTTGTTCAAATTCCGCTAATTCATTCACTAGCCCATCCTCACTTTCCAAGGGTATTAAGTTTGATTAACCAGGAAGTGGTAGCCCGAGGAGGATTAATAATACCGGTAAATGATTGATTTGTCACTATCACTTTCCCGCTAACCGGTGAGTTTAGTGTGATCACCCAGTTTTCACTTTCAATTGTAGCAAATGGCATTTTCTTTACTAAAACTGCTCCAGGATTTGGTAAATCAACAAAGTATAAGTTACCCATTTTTTGAATCGCTTTTTCCGTCAATCCAAGGGTTATGGTTTGACCAGTTTGTTTCACCCACCACGGATTTTCAAGTTGCTGCATGATTTTCCTCCTTGCTTATCAACTTTAGTTTACGAACTAAAACAACTAATCGTCAAGCACTAGTCGATAATGATACAATAGGCTCAATTAATCCATTCGGAGGTTTAAACGTTGCAACATTCAAGAAAACAAACTTACATGTTCTGGTTATTCTTTCTGCTTTTCTTAATTGACTGGTTACTCGTGGCTACCCATAATCCTTTTGTTTTAAATAGCGACCATGCAATCCGGGAATTGGTTAACCTCCACCGGACAGGTAGTCTAACCTTCTTTTTTACCCACCTCACCAAGCTATTTAACCCGATGCCTTCGGTTATTTGGGCAGTTTTAATCGGTGCTAGTTTGGTTTTATCCCGCCGATTTAAATTTACCATTTTATACTGCCTAATCGTTTTTTCAGGCACTTTTTTTAATATGATCATCAAACACATTGTCCTTCGCCCCCGACCACAGCATGACATTTTAATGCACTATGCTGGCTACAGTTTTCCAAGTGGCCATTCCAGCGGAGTTGTTTTAGTGATTGGGAGCACCCTTCTCTTCTTATGGGCTAGTCACCAAACAAAGTACCTCGAAATATTTGAAACCTGTTTAATCATTGCCCTAATCTTGTTGGTCGGTTTTTCGCGAATCTACGTTGGTGCTCACTACCCAAGTGACGTTCTTGGGGGCTGGTGTCTAGGCGCAATCGTCATCTTATTCTGGCAACGGATTTTTCAAATTTTAAAAAAAGACTGAGAAGAATTTTTTCTTCCCAGCCTTTTGCATATCCAAATGTTACTCAGAAACTCAAGCCGTCAAAAAGAGAGTCTTCCAACCGCTTAACTCAAAATTTGCTTTAAAGCGTCAACCTTATCCAGCTTTTCCCATGGCAAGTCAACATCAGTCCGACCAAAATGACCATAAGCAGCAGTTTGCTTGTAGATTGGGCGCTTCAAATCGAGCATTTGAATAATCCCAGCTGGCCGCAAATCAAAGACTTGGTTAACAGCATCGATTAATTCCGTTTCACTCCGTGTCCCAGTTCCGTAAGTATCAATTGAAATTGAAACTGGCTTTGCTACCCCAATGGCGTAAGCAATTTGAATTTCCAACTTTTTGGCATAGCCAGCTGCTACAAGATTTTTAGCAATGTAGCGAGCGGCATAGGAAGCTGACCGGTCAACTTTAGTGGCGTCTTTTCCAGAAAAGGCACCCCCACCGTGGTGAGCAGCCCCACCATAAGTGTCAACAATAATCTTCCGGCCAGTCAAACCAGCATCCCCTTGAGGACCACCAATTACGAACCGCCCCGTTGGGTTAATGAAGTACTTCGTTTGGTCATCTAATAAATCAGCTGGAATGACTTCCTTGATGATTTTTTCCTTCACATCATGCCGGATTTGATCAAGCGTGGTTTCAGCATCATGCTGGGTACTTAAAACAACTGTATCAACCCGCTTTGCTTGGCCATTTTCATCATATTCAACAGTAACTTCCGCCTTGGCATCCGGTCCAAGATAGTTAATTTCACCATCCTTACGAGCCTTAGCAATCCGTTGCATTAAGTGATGACTCAACATCAATGGTAATGGCATGTATTCTGGCGTTTCATTAGTTGCATAACCAAACATTAATCCTTGGTCACCAGCACCAATTTTATCAAGGGGATCAGTTTCGCCATCCCGGGCTTCAAGAGCATCATCAACCCCCTGAGCAATATCTGGTGATTGTTCATCCAGAGAGACGACTACGGCACAACTGTCGCCATCAAAGCCGTATTTCCCGTTTGAATAGCCAATTTGCTTAATTGTCTTCCGAACAACCTTTTGGATATCAACGTAAGCTGTCGTTGAAATTTCACCGAAAACCAAAACTAAACCAGTGGTAACGGAAGTTTCAACTGCGACCCGGGCATCTGGGTCTTTCGCTAACAAAGCATCTAAAATAGCGTCGGAAATTTGATCAGCAATCTTATCCGGATGGCCTTCAGAAACTGATTCTGATGTAAATAGGTGTTTTTTCATAATAATAATTCCCCCCATACTTCAAGATTAAGTGTGCGGTTACAAGGCAGCGAGTGGTTTTCCACCCTCCCATCGGGAATTTGCTTTATAACGATGCCCATCTTAACATATTTCAAACTTGGTATTCAATGGGTATAAAATAAAAGTTATACTAGAGGAAATACTTTTTGGAGGGATTATCTTGGCAAAACTTCATTTACAAGTCAGTAATTTAGACTTCACCAATTGGCAAAGCAATCTTGCAACAGCCGCAATCATTTTTATTAGTTGGTCTTTTGCACCTTTTAGTTATGCCGTTAGTGTTTCTGGAACCCACTTTAATGCTCACATGGGAATGCTTTTTTTATATGAACTTTTACTAGCATTTAGCTTGGTTCTCCAGCTTAATAACCATTTTCAATCTCAGTTAGCGAATCTTTTAATCATATTAAGTGGTTTGTGCGCAATCTTTGGCTTCATCACGACCCCACTAATAATGTTTCTCTTGCTCCTCCTCCCTATTTTCATGGCTTTAATGCAACTCCCGCAACTGAATTTACAAAGTGAAGCTGGCCTATTAACCTTTGGGGCCTTACTGATGTTAACGATTCCCATTGGCGATGCCTATACTAGTTTGCATTTTATTTCCTGGGAAATCGTCCTTTTCCTCTTACCAATCATGACCTCAACTTGGTGTTTCTTAACTCCCTTCTTTTTACCCCGAAGCAAAAAGCGGTCTTGGCTATTATTAGGGACGCTAGTAATCTTGGTTGCATCGCTTTTCACCCGGCCAATTAATTCATTAACCATCTTTGCAATCGTTCTGGCCCTTGGCTGGTGGCTTTTCACCATGGATAAACGTCTTGCGGAACCATCATTGATCCTAACCAGTCTGGTCCAAATGCTAGTTATTATTTTAATCTATTGGAATTAAAGTCGCCCATTATTGATTCCAACCGCACATAGAAACGAAAAGGTGGTTATCGAGCCTATCCGTTGAAAACCAGCTTACTTAAAACGAGTTGATAGTTCACTTGCAAGCGGGGGTGTGCTTAACAAACACCCATCTTGATTAGGCTGGTTGCGAATGATCCTCTTATTTTAGCAAAGCCGCTCAACATCCTTTTCATCAAGTTTTGCCACCTTTAGGACCTCAAAAAGTCCTCTTGAGAATTCTAAATGATTGACCACGGCAAACTAGCTTTGAAAATCTCAAGACACATAATTTCTAGGAAAGCCCTAGTTGTTATCATAGTAATCCTGGATAATTAGATCCTGTTTTACCTAGGCAGGATATTGTTTCTACATTCTTACTAAACCCTCCAAAATAAAAATAGTAGGAAATGTTAAATACTACTCCTACTATATATACGTAAAATTCGCTGAAAAATTTTCTTGAAGCGAATTTTTATTTTTTCTGACTATTCCGGATCAAGCAAGCTAAAACTAACCCCATCACTTCAACTCCAACCATTACCAAGAAAACTGAATGGTAGCCCTTCAACGAAGCTAATTGGTGACTAAGGCCTTTACCTAAAGCAATCTGAGTTACACTCGTTAAAATCACAGTAGAAACTGCTACCCCTGTTGAACCTAAAACCTGCCGAATGGTAGTAATTACCGCTGTCCCATGAGGAACTAAATCATTTGGTAAAGAATTAGCACCAAGAGTCACAGCTGGCATCATAACAAAGGCATTTCCGCCCTCAATGATCATCGCTGCAAAAATCATGACCCCTAAATTAAGCTTAGTAAGGCTAAGTGTACCAATTACCCACCCAAGGACGATCATGATCATCCCCAAAAGCATGGTAGGTTTAAAGCCAATCTTATCCGCCAATTTTCCAGTTAACGGATTTAAAATACTTAAAAATACTGCTCCTGGAACCAGAGACATTCCCGAAACAAAAGGACTAACGTGTAAGACACCTTGATAGTATAAAGGGAAAATAATTGTAGTAACAATTAAAGCAATATAGGAAATCGAAGTTAGTAAAATGGCCAAGTCATAGTTAAAAGTGAATAATACCCGCAACTCTAATAATGGGGTTGTTAACTTAAATTGTCGGCCGATGAAAGCCACCAACATAATTATGCTGACAACCAAAACAACGCCATTTAAAGACCAATTGACATTCTTTTTTCCAATTTGGTCAATCACTTTCATTAGGCCAACTAGCCCAAGGAGTAACAATACCGAAAGCCAATCCAAGTGGGTTTCATGGCGAGCCATAACATCCCGAATTAAACCAGTTTGAGCTAAGGCGATAATCACGGTAATTACGATCATAAAGAAGATAAAAAGGGCCTTCCAATTGAAAAATTTTAAGACAATTCCAGAAACAAATGGACCACAGGCTAAGGCGGACCCCATCACCAAACCCGCAATTCCCATGGTGGTTCCCCGCTCATCTTTCGGCGTAATTTCAAGCAAAACTGATTGGTAGGAAGGAAATAGGACCCCTACCGCAAAAGCTTCCATTACCCGACCAATCATCATAAACCAAAAGCCATCCTCACCAAGCTGAATTGGAGTGAAAACAATCATCAAGGTTCCAACGTCAAATAAGGCTAAGGCTAAAATAAACATCCGCTTAAAACTAAGATTGTTCAATAACCATGGTGAAATTGGCATGCTAACACACATGACCAACATAAAACCAGTCGTCAACCATTGAACCGTATCCGCTAAGATTCCGAAGCTTCGCATGAGCGTAGGATATGCCGTTGATAGCGATGATTGACTGATTGACATTGTAAATGTACCGACTAATAACGTAAAAATAAACCAAAAACGACTATAGGTTTTGCCATCTTGATCAACTGAAGTCTCCATTCTCTCATCTCCTAGTTTAGAATTATTCTCAACAGTGATTATTATAAGTTTTCAAACCCGAAATGTAAATGCTATAATAGCAGTAAGAACCTGATTATAAAGAGGGGAGATACAATGGCACAGGATGAATACCTACATGCGCTTGAAATTTTACGGAGCCACAAAGTTCGGCTAACACCACAACGCAAAACCATTCTAAGTTACCTTATTAATCATCATACTCACCCGAGTGTCGAAATGATTTATGATGATTTAAAGCAACATGATGATTCAATCAGCATTGCGACTGTTTATAACACTATTCGACTGTTGGTTGATTACCATCTAGTAATTGAGCTTAAAAATGGTGATGGTTCCACCCATTACGACTACTTCGGTCAGCCGCATTACCATGTTGTCTGTGATAATTGCGGCAAGATCACCGATGTCTTTACCGATGAATTTGCTGGTCTGAGTTCTCGTCTGGATGAAATCACCCGGCAACAAACCCATTATCTAGTAACGCGAAATGATATTGAAGTTCATGGGCTGTGTCCAGATTGCCAAGCCAAACTGGGCCTGTTAGCTAAAAACTGAGAAATTAATTTTACGTTTTCGGAATGGAGGAAATATTTTGATTACTAACGAACAACGCGCCCACGAAATTGCTATTGCTTTAATGGCCAAAAACACCGATCCTAATAATCCGATCGCCGCTTATCACGATTACATTAATTATCTCCTACCAATCTTAAAAGAGTTTGACAAGGACTTTCCAATGGGAATTAAGGAACACTTGGGCGAATCAGATTCTAAAAATTAATTTGGCTTTTTTTGTTATCAATCCATAAATTTTTTAAACAAAAAAACCGCTTTTTGGCGGATCTTTTTGTGCCTTCCATTCTAAAAAAGTGTTATATTTAAACTGTAGAGTCGAAGGGGTTTTATACCTAACTTTAGATTTATTTTAATGAGGAAAACGCAAATTATTTGTTGATGAACCTTGTCAAAACTTATTTAGCGTATTAAACTGTGGAATGATTTATTGGTTTATCGATAATTTTTTTGTTTATCATTCGCATTCGGCACATTTAGGAAGGAAGATAATAATGGACGAAGGCATGAACTCGCCAAAAACGCGGATTGCAATTGAAGAAGCTTTTCTAAGCCTTTTAGCTGAAAACCCCTTCGAAGATATCACGATGAACGATATTCTCGAAGCCACCGGCGAAACTCAAGAAAGAGTGGATTCTATTTATCCAACTAAACGTTCCATCATCATAGGCTTTCTTGATCGTTTATCCGATACAGTCAGCACAAAGATTATTTCCAATCTCGATGATGCATTGATCAATGAGAATAACTTAAAACGTATTTTGGATTTTTATGAACCATATCGGACGGAGCTTCTCTCAATCGAAGGCGCAGGTTTATCAGATATTCTTTTTGATCACGCTTTAATGTTGACTGAAGATTTATTGGCACATACTTCAGCAGCCGAAGTTGATACGGTCAAATATCGCTACATCACTGGTGGAATTTTCTCAACCTTTATGGGGTGGTTAACCGATGAACACCACTCCGATACTCAAACCTTTGCTAAGCAACAAATTAAGTTTATTGCTAACGATTTAAAACTTGACATGTAAAATCTCTTTATTCTTGAAAAAGGTGGGAAGAAACTCAAATTTCTTCCCACCTTTTTCATATCTTAGAATATTAGTTACTCGGAAAATATGATTAAAAACTAAAAAGGTTCAAAATGGAACTTTCCACTCTGAACCTTTTTAGTTTTATTGAATTTCAATCCGATTGTCAGTTTTATCTTCAGCGGCTAACTTTGGCAAGGTAACCATTAAGACTCCCGCATCATACTTGGCACTAATTTGCTTTTGATCAACCTCTGGCAACCGGTATTGCCGACTAAATTGGCCATACCGCCGTTCTGAATGAAGTAAGTTGCCCTGATCATCCTTCACATCCGAATTGGCTTCTCGATGACCAGTAACCGTTAGGATATTTTGGTCATAGTTCAAATGAAGATCCTTTTTGTTGAAGCCTGGCATATCAATCTTAACTTCATAGGCGTGATCGCTTTCGCTAATGTCCGTCTTCATCGTCCCATTAGTAACTACGTCTGGATAGAAATTATCATCAAACCAATTTAGCATGCTATCCATCAAGTTATCCCGTCTTTGTAATCCATTCATCATATTCAGACTCCCTTTCTTTCCTTATTGATCTTTACACTTACTATTATCGCCAAAGGTCAATATTAGTCAAATGTTTTGTTTGACTAATATTGACCTTAAGCTGGCGTTTTAATTACCATAATCAACAATATTCATTGATTATAGGATATTATATAAAAATTAATTTTATTAAAGATCAAAAATTAAGGATGATTTTTCAATAAATATGAAAAACAAATCATAGTTATCTTAAAAAAAGACCTAGAACCGTAATTCTAGATCTTTCAGCAATTTTATTTAGTTAATTTTAGTACCAACCATGAGTTTGCCAGAAGGATTGGGCGGCTACCCATGAACCGTAGCGACTTGCAACATATTGGTTAGCAACAGCATCTTGGTTTGAAGCGGACAAATCACCATTTAAGTATGAAAGGCTTAATTGGTATGCCCCGTAGTATTGACCGTTTTGAGCTGAGTAGTTGCCACCAGATTCCCGTTGAACGATCCAGGCCTTTGCAGCAGCTTCACTACTTGAAGTAGTCGTTGCAGTTGAAGCCGTGTTAGTAGTAGTACTTGCTGAATTAATAGCGTTGTTGTTTGCAGTTGTAGTGTTTTGAGCTTGTGGTTGCGCTTGGTTAGCCGCACTTGTAGTTGAAGCGTTAGCACTTGAAGTGGCAGCAGAGTTTTGTGCTGAAGCTGATGGTAATGAAGCTACTTGCTGTGCAGTCGCTAACGTAACTTCTCCATCATCCTTAATTACTAATTTTTGGCCAACGTAAATTAAGTTTTTGTTGGCAATGTTGTTGTTTTGAGCTAAGGTATCAACAAAGGTTAAGTCATGGCCAAACTTTGCTGAAATACCAGAAAGCGTGTCGCCAGCTTGAACCGTGTAAATTGAGTCTGCGCTAGCCGTCGTTGCTGAAGTGATCGTCCCTAAGGCCACGGCCCCAGCAACTGCTGCAGTAACTTGTAATGCTTTCTTGTTAAATTTCATAGTATTTAAAACATCCTTTTCTTTTGTTTTGCTTAACTTAATCAACGATATTTACTATACATTCATTGAATTACGTCGCAATTACTGAAAATTTTCAAAATCCGTTGATTCTGTAATAAGCTGTAAAATAACTTTAGAAAGGACGATTTTTCATTTGGCTCAAAAGCGCATGCCGACATGTTTTACTTTCTCTTCATTTTAGAAGGAATGTCTTCCATATAAATTATAATTTTCTGTAACAATTCCTAAGAAAAAAAGCTGATTTTTTTGATTTTAATCTCTAAAAAAGCTAAATTATCGATTTTTCGACCCTCGTTTTAACTTTCCTGTAACATTAATTTGACTTTAAAAGGAGTTTTTAGAAGCCTTGTTCCGGTTAAGATTGAGCACAACTAAAAAGCTAGCAAGCGTTAATTCGTCAACTGAACCTAATTTCTACTATTACTAGTAATCCCGTTCCATCGCCATTGCACTTGGCCACCCTTCCAGTGACTTTCGCTGATCTTGCGCCTGCAGTAATTTCCGCTCCTCATCAGTTAATGCAAAATCAAATAAGTCAATATTTTCCTTTACATATTTAAGGTACGCGATTTGCTAGTTCGTAACATTTAACAAAAAAAGCCTAACAAGGTTAGACTCAAAGTAGACTAAAAAAGGAGTCTTTGCCTTGTTAAGCTACTTTAAGTCTAGTTATGATCGCCATGATTTTCAAGC